>SOJC01000122.1 GCA_004376645.1 Candidatus Bathyarchaeota archaeon | reverse complement strand
ATATGCTATTCCTGTGGAACGTTGATACTTCTAACAAAAGCCGTGAGATAACTCTTCAGTTCTATGACTCATCCAATAGTGAAATCCAAGAATTCAGCGGCAAGGAGTATTGGCCCTACTTTTTGTCCACTTACCCACTCTCGAAAGAAGAAATGGCAGCAGTATCGAGGGTTCAATGCAATGTAGAATCTGTTAGAAAGCAGAACTTGTTCACAGGTGAACTGCAGAAAATGGCGAAGATCAAGGTGTGGACGCCGTCATTCCTAAGAAGATTAGCTAAACACTTTCAAGATGTGTGGGAAAGCGAAATCGATTATGGACAAGGATACGTATACGACAATAGTCTGGTTTTTGGGGCTCCATATACCCTTCGAAACGGTAACTTTGCTCTACTAAAAGATGTTGGGAGAGATTTAGAACAGAAATTCCACGTAACCTTTGAGCGAGAGAGAGAAAGTTCTCCAGCCAAATATGCGCAGATTAGAAGATGGTTTGATCTTTGTCACCTGCCTGTACCAGACGTTGATGTAGATTTGCTTGGGATCAAGGAGAAAGGTGAAGACGCTATTGAAAAAATCTATCTAACCTTCCTGCTCTCCAGATTAGCGAACATACCTATTCCTGAAGCATGCAAGAGCAGAAGAGTTAGCGTCTGGATAAAATCGATGATCTACACCTATCTACGGAGGAACAACATTCTCATACCAACTTCCCGAGAACTTAGAAAAGGCATCGATACTCATCGCGTTCCTGGAGCCCTCACTCTTGAACCAGAAGAGGGAGTCTATTTCAACACAATTGTCTGTGACTTCGAGAGTCTATATCCAAGCTGCATAGATAGCTTCAATCTTTCCTACGAAACAATCGACTGCACCCATAAAGAGTGCGAGTCCAACAAGATCCCAGAGGTCGGCCATCACGTTTGCACTAAACATAGAGGATTTTACTCTCTCTTGATAGGTGCATTAAAGGATTTGAGGATTCGATGGTTCAAACCCTTGGCCAATAACACCTCTATTCCAGAAGAAAGGAGACGACTTGCCAAGGCAGCATCTAAGCTTCTCAAGCTGATAAGTGTCTCCAGCTATGGGGTGACCGTTCGAATTCACGGCGTTGCATGTCCCCCTCTCGCTGAATCCATAACCGGCTACGGCCGTTGGGCTCTACAAACTACATGGAAGATGGCCAAGGAGGAAGGTATGAAGCCGATCTATGGGGATACTGACTCCATCTTCCTAGATAATCCTAAAGAACTGCAAGTACAATCTCTCATTAAGACTGTGAGAGAACGACTGAACCTCGACTTGGCAATAGAGAAAAACTATGCAATTTGCGTGTTGCCCAAGGCTAAGAAGACCTATTTTGGCATATCGAAGGATGGAACTGCGGACCTAAAAGGTTTAACAGCGATAAAATCCAATGCGCCAAAATTCATTCAGAGAGTATTTCGCGACTGTGTTAAGGCGCTCAGCAACGTTAGAGATGTGAAGCAGTACAACTTAACGAAGAATGAGATCGCCATTATTGTCCAAACGGCAATAGATGAATTGCGGGAACGCAGAGTTATTCTTGAAGAGCTTACATACTCTGTACAGTTGTACTATGACCCTCATGAAAGAGCCACCATGACAACTTCAATGCCTCAACCCTACCAATGTGCAATGCAGCTTATCGATCAAGGAAAGAAGTTACGTCGACGAGATATCGTCCATTTTGTAAAAGTAAAGCCGTTCAACTACAAAGGTAAGACCTTCACTGTGAAACCAGTAGATCACATCAGGAACTTGGCTGAGATCAATGTGGAGGATTACATTCGCAACCTAACAACTGCTCTTGAACAGATCTTCGAACCTATGGAAATAACACTTGAGGAAGGGAGAGAGATGAAACTCACTGAGTGGTTCAAATGAACGCTAAGTTTTTCCTTCAAGATTCCATTTTCGGGTGGCAAACTTCTCCTTCTCCAACTTCTTGGCAACATCCAATTCATGATTCGTTAGGCTGCCTTCCACTACGTCCACATCCAGAGCTTTCTCAAATCCTTTAACGAGAATTTCGCAGATTCTCTTCTTTGACACTTCATCACCCAGCTCGTCTACGATGGAGGTGAGTCTCCTTCTGGCAATTGCCACTACCTTCGCTCTGCCTTTCTCCGAAGGAGTTCCGAGAAAAGAAAACATCTTGTCAACATCAATCCTTATCAAAAAAGTGCCATGCTGAAGGATTACGCCTTTCCTATTAGCTTGAGCGCTCCCTGAAATCTTCCTCCCTCCAACAGTTATGTTTGGACATTGTCTTGAGCCTCTTCTATGGTACTCAGCGTTGACGCCAAGTTTACGTGAGGCCTCAATTAGCCCATAGCAGATGTGATTGTAGGCTTTGACAACGTCAGCTGCTTCGTTGCGCTCTCTTCTCATCACGACACTATATGTGATCTCATCTTCTGTATCATGGTATACGGCACCGCCACCGGATATTCGTCTCACGACGTCAACACCGTAAGCTTTGCAGTTTCCCAAGTTTACTTCTTTGTAGATGTCTTGGAAACGTCCAATAGACACAGCTGAAGGATGCCAACCATAAAACCGTAGAGTATTTGGGGCTTTTCCTTCGATTCTCGCCATCAATATTGCTTCGTCAATCGCCATGTTTGCATAAGCGGAATGCATCTCTGGTTTCAGCAAACGCCAATAAGCCATTCTTAATCAGTTTGTGAGTGTTTCACGGAGAATATAAATGTGGATGAGAACATCTTTATTCACTGATTCTGCATGACCACAGAGGTTGTATTGCGTCAGAGCATGTTGATCTCGATCTTGGAGAGCGCGAGAGACGCACTTCCTAGAGAGATAATTCTACTGTTGCGAGGTAAGCGCAGGAAAGACAGGATTGAGATAACTGACTTAATCATTCCGCCGTTAGCTACTAGAGGCATGGGATTTTCAAGCTTTCCACTCCATATGCTCCCAATGGATTTCTCTCTCATCGGCAGCGTCCACTCACACCCTTCAGGAGTCTTGAAGCCTTCCACTGTGGATTTGAACCATTCGTTTGGAAGGATAATTATGATAGTTGGATATCCCTTTTCGGGAGTTGAAAGCGTTGCCGTATTCAACCATTCAGGTGAGAAACTCTCTCTTCTGGTGAGAAACGATCGATCAGAGAAAATTGATCCTTCAAGCGACTGTTAAGGTAGGCTTTAGCAGGGATCAATTTTGGGTTTCCCCTTTTCGCAAATTGCGATATGAAATCGGGACTTGTCGCCAGGTTCAATCAGCGAAGTGTTAAATCTTGCTCTAATGAATAGCGTTGAGAAGGCTTCTTTGGTGAAGTGGCTTGTTAACCCTGTCGCGACCAACTTGGCGTTGGGTTTCATAACACGCTTCGCTTCTTGAAGAGTTCTGTTCCGATTTGGCATGTTCTGTAGAAGTGTTATGGCGAATACTTGGTCGAAGCTGTTGCTGAGCAGGGGAGTATGATCCGCATCCGCTAGGATGAGGTGAACGTTTTCCAAGTGTTTTTTTACATGTTCTGCTTTCTCTAACATTTCTTTGGACGAGTCTAGACCCACTATGAGATGTGAAGAATTCTGCAGATGGGGGAAGAGTAGCCCAGTTCCGCATCCGATATCCAATATAGAACATTTTCTTCTAAGTTCTAGATTCTCAAGGACAGCTTCGATCTTCTCTTCTTGCTCTACAGAATAGCGGGATTCATAGATGTGAGCAGTGAGATTATAACGGCGCATATTTCGACGCTTCAGTTCCCATTCCGTCATAAGTTGTCAGAAGTTTTATGTTGAATTAACTAACTTAAGACTTGTCAACGATTAAAATGTCCAGACAAAAACAGTTTAAAATCCTCCAGAATCCGAATGTCGACAAAGAAGTTGCCAGGTTAGTGAAGAACGCACTCGCTCAACGTTGTGTAGTACTCTTGGTTGGCAACTGCTGGGTCAATTACAGAGGTAGAGCTAGCAGCTCATTGGAGTCGGGAGAACGTATTGTGATAATAAAGGAGGATGGTTCTGTGCTAATTCACCGACCAATAGGCTATGAAGCTGTGAACTGGCAACCTCCAGGATGCATCTTTCAAACTCACATTAAAAATAATGTCTTACAGATCAGGGCGATACGTCGCAAACCTTCAGAGTTTATCCACATACATTTCGATAGCATCTACTTGCTTTCAATAATGAAACTTGAAGACAAAGGTGAGTTCTCGCTTCACGCAACCGAGAGAGACATGCAGAAGGCGATTCTTCTTAAACCCTCAATCATAGAGTCAGGTTTCAAACCGACAAGTTACGAGAAAAAGGTTGAGCCAGGATTTGTTGACATCTACGGTGTAGATAAGGATGGAAAACTTGTAGTAGTAGAGATTAAGCGAAAGACCGCTGGACGCAATGCAGTACTACAATTATCAAGATATGTAAAAGCTTTACAGAAAACGGCAGACCGTGAAGTCAGGGGTATTATTGTAGCTCCAAGCATGGCAAAGGGAATCCAGAAGCTGATAGTAACGCTGGGGCTTGACTTCAAACCTCTAGATCCCCGGAGATGTGCAGCAATTCTCCAAAGAACTCAAACCCGTAAGCTCTCCGAATTCTTCAAGCCCATTAGGTAGTGCAAAAATCTTATAGCTGAATTAGATTGATTTTCCATCGGGATAGAAGTGAGGTTCTTCATAACTGAAAACGAACACAAGAAACGAATTGAACGCCTCAAGAGAAAATTGGAAAAAAAGAATCTTGACGCGCTCTATATCACAAGTGGTGTCAACATCTTCTACCTTACAGGATACTCCTACATCGCAACTGAACGTCCTGCAGCGCTTGTTATTCCTTTGAATGGTGAAATCACTTTTATGGGACCACTCCTTGAAGCCGATCATATTCCACTGAAAACACGCTTAATTAAGGACATTAAAACCTATCTTGACTACCCAGGAAAGAAGCATCCCATAGAACATTTCGCTGAATTCTTAAGAAGTATGGGCTTGGCGAAGAAGAATATAGGCATCGATAATATGGCTGGTGCAGCAGCGATTTGGGGATATAGTGGCCCTCCAATTACCAAGAAGTTGGCAAGCGCTAGATTTGTTCATGTCAAAGATCTTGTCTACAACATGCGTCTAATAAAGAGCAAAGAGGAGGTCGAGTTAATGCGAGAGAGCGCTAAATGGGTAAATCTGGCACACTCACTCTTGCAAGAGTATACTGCAACAGATTTGTGGGACTTTGATATTGCCATGGCTGCAAGCCACGAAGCGTCGATAACCATGAAAAGAGCACTCGGACCGGAATACGAGCCACAACGATGGGGGCGCTCTCCTGCAATGGCAGGTTTCCGAGGTCAAGTTGGGAAGATGTCAGCGATCCCACATTCGATAGCCACAAACCGTCCTATAATGGAAGGGGATATATTAATAACTGGTGCAGGGGCAGATGTTGGTGGTTACAGCTGCGAGCTTGAACGCACCATGATTTTAGGCGAACCGACTTTGAAGCAGCGGAGGCTATTCGGAATTATGATGAAAGCGCAAGAAGCAGCTTTCAACGCTTTGAAGCCTGGTGTAAGATGTAACAGCGTGGATAGAGCTGTATGGAAGATTATCAAGAAAGCTGGATTGACAGGATTAGTACGACACCATACTGGTCATGGTTTAGGGCTAGAGGCACATGAACCCCCATGGCTAGACATAGGAAACAACGATCTCTTGAAACCAGGCATGATTGTTAGTTGTGAGCCAGGGATCTACGAACTAGGCTTTGGCGGGTTTAGGCATTCTGATACGGTGCTGATCACTGATGATGAAGCAGAGATATTGACGTACTACCCGAGAGATTTGGAATCTTTGACGATTCCAGCTTGACATCTAGCTTCTGAATCTTAGGCAAATTGGAGAGGTAAACTTTGAAGAAGCAGAAAAGGAGAGAGTCAGAACGCAAGATACTGGAGACAAAACGTCTCAGGAGATTAGCGCTCTACGGTTTAGTTTTAGGTGTATCTCTCATTTTCTTGGGTATACTAACGCTGTTGCCACTGTTACTCATTATAGGGTACACATGTTTCGTATTATGCACTGGCATATTTTCATTCTTTACAGTCTTAAACTGGTTGTCTGTGAAGTCATTAGAGAGGGAGCATAAAGTGGAAACAGAGCGAAAAACGTCGTATCGTTCATGTCCTAGATGTGGAGCAAAGATGAAGAAAGATGTTGATCACTGTAGAAAATGCGGAAAAAAAATGCTAACTAAAGAGTGATGCAGCAACTCTTCAGCCAAGCGCACTCAAACAGTTGTTTAACGAATTACCTCTATTGAACCCAAAAGGGGAAGCCGCTGCTCCTATGAAAATCTGCACGTACATATACATGTGAACGATACAACTGGTGCAGACATCATTAGACACTGATGATCGCGAATAAAGCTTTAAATTCTCTCACGGCTCCCTCATAATTCGGGTGATTTTTTGGTCTACTGCTCGAAATGTGGTGAGGAACTGCCTGAAAATGCGTACTTCTGTCCTATGTGTGGTTTGAGAACAAAGAAAGGTGTGGAAGCAGGTATTTCTACCGTAACAGAGGATTTAAGGGATGCATTCTACAGGACGGGAGAAGAAATTGAGAAGGCATTCTCAATTGCTGGAAGAGAGATTGAAAGAGCCTTCAGAACCGCTCGAGAGAAGATTAAAGAGACAACCGGTAGAGAGCCAGTGTCATGTCCTTCCTGCCAAGAGAAGAACCCTGCCAACGCTCGATTCTGCCGCAAATGTGGAAAGAAGCTGAAGTAG
>SOJC01000013.1 GCA_004376645.1 Candidatus Bathyarchaeota archaeon | reverse complement strand
CAGCCAGAGCAGATAGGAATCGGAGCAATCATAAAAGAAGCAGTTGTCAACATTAATGCTTGGCAGAGTGGAGGTAACACTTTGCTGGGAACAGTTCTCCTGCTCTCCCCAATCGCCACAGCAGCAGGAATTTCGTTGGCCAAAAATGAGAGGATTTCACTTCCCAATTTACGGGAAAACATCAGACTAGTAGTGAAGTCAACCACCCCTTCGGATGCAGTGGCAGTTTATGAAGCGATAAACATGGCGGGTCCAAATGGTCTAGCTGGCAAGGCGCCTACTCTTGACGTCAACGATCCAAACTCGAAGATCAGGCTGATGGAGGAGAGTATAACTCTTTATGAAGTCTTCAAGATCTCAGCTCCCTATGATTCGATCTCAAGAGAATGGGTGGAGAACTACCCAGTAACTTTCGATATGGGATTGCCCTATTTCACTCAGCAACTCAGAGTAACAGGCAACCTTAACACTGCTATAGTGCACACGTTTCTGAGAGTTCTTTCGAAGGTTTCGGACACTCTTATAATAAGAAAAGCAGGCCTAAGGAAGGCAAAAACTGTATCTTCCAAAGCAGGAGAGGTTATGAAACTAGGAGGCCTACTAACTTCTCCCGGAAGAGAAAAGCTTTCCCGACTAGATACAGAGCTAAGGGGACCAATGAACAAGCTCAATCCAGGTACAACCGCAGACATAATAGCAGCTGTCTTATCAGTAGCGTTGCTGAAGGGCTACCGGCCTTAAAGACCATTACAGACAGCTCGCATCTCTTGGAGGGTGAGCAAGAGTCCTTAGAAAAATCCTCCCTTCGACTTGCAGGAGTAAGTAAGTTGTAGAGGCGTAAGCTCAAGACCGCTTTTATGTGAGAGATCTTACTTATGATACAATCAATGCGGATGCTGCTCCAATATGATTGTCATTGCGGTAGTAGGGAGCAAAAAGTCAGGGAAAACGACAACGATAGAAGCCTTAGTTAAAGGTCTAACAGAACGCGGATGTCATGTGACCACTGTTAAGCATATTTCAAAGCCTGACTTCACGTTGGACACCGAGGGAAAAGACACTTGGAGACACATGCGAGCAGGGGCTCAAACAGTACTTACTGTTGCGAACCACGAACTAGGGATGATGCGGAAGACTGACACTTCAGAACTGAGTCTGAAGAAGATTATCGAGAACTGTGGAAGTGACGTGGACATCGCTATCTTGGAAGGATTCAGAAAACGAGTCTCTCACGAATTAACAGTGCCTAAGATAGTCGCTGTTAAAAGCTTCGAAGAAGCGGTAGAGGCATCCAAAAACTTTCACCCAATAATCGCGTTTACAGGCTGTACTTCTGAAGCTGCTGAAGGACTCCAAATTCCCGTCGTGGACGTTCTTAGAAATCCTGAACGGCTAGTTGAGATTATCCTTTCTCTCTGGGAATCCGCTTAACATAGTCTTTTGGTCTTATGTTAGACGATGCGCGCGCGGTCTCTTGCAATTGGGAAGCTAGTGGGAAATCCTTCTTGACATCAGCCGCGATCTGACTACACGTGAATACTGAACAAACCTCTTAGACTAGGACAGAAGATTAGGCTTTGTGTGACTAGTAGAGATATCTCCGGCACATTCTCTTCTTCTACAGGTTATGTTTAATCTTGTTTGTGTCATTTATGATAACTAGAAGAGAGTGAAGAGAACGGATACCTATCAGCCTTTTACTTGGATGGGGATCATCTTGATAGCCCTAGGCATAATATTGATGGCTCTTCCATTATTGGGCAGATATATGCCAGACCTAGAGAGACTTCCTTGGATAATCGTGTGGGTATACAGACAGGATGGCTTCTACTTTGCGACCTCCCCTCTGCTCATAATCGTTTCGATTGTGTCAATCATGCTGAACTACCTAAATAGAACCCAAGGATGAGGGAACACAACATCTCACCCTCATCGAAAGGCGATGAATTCATGAAAAGCACGTAGCCCACGCAACCACACTAGAGGAAGAGGATCACCTAGTTGAAAATGGCTACGACTTCGTTAGATTCGGCAAAGAACACAAAGTAGCTATTTACCGAAAGCGAAAATGAAACATAAACTCCTGAAAAGAAACAAAAATTAGGCTTT
>SOJC01000084.1 GCA_004376645.1 Candidatus Bathyarchaeota archaeon | reverse complement strand
CCGGAAGGGCCACCTGTTTGAACAGCTTTAAACTTCTTGCCTTCAAGTATCCCTCCACCTATGTCGTAAATGATCTGCTTAAGGGGGGTTCCCATTGGCACTTCAATGAGGCCTGTGTTGTTTACTTTTCCAACGAGAGAGAAGATTGCTGTTCCTTTACATTTCTCTGTTCCTATTTTTGCATACCAATCCGCGCCATTATTGATAATCAAAGGGACGCAGGCCCATGTCTTAACGTTATTCAGATTAGTCGGTTTGTTCCATAAACCCCGCTCAACTGTATGGATGTATTTTGCTCTTGGCTCACCCACCTTGCCTTCTATGGAAGCGACTAATGCAGAAGATTCGCCACATACGAATGCGCCTCCACCGCGGATTATCTTGATGTTTAGGTCGAACCTAGAACCAAATATGGCGTTCCCTAAGAACTCGTATTCTTTTGCTTGGTCTATTGCTATCTGAAGGTGTTGCAATGCTAGGGGATACTCGGTACGAACATAAAGGTAACCTTGATTCGCTCCTATGGCGTAGGCTCCTATGATCATGCCTTCCAGAATGCTGTGGGGATTCGCTTCCATGAGGCTTCTGTCACTGAAGGCTCCAGGATCACCTTCATCACCATTTCCGATCACGAATTTAATGTCCCCCTCAGCTTCTCGGCACGATCTCCATTTTCGTCCAGTGGGGAAACCTCCGCCGCCGAGACCGCGTAACCCAGATTTTTCAACAGTATCAATAATTTTCTCACAAGACATTGCTGTAATAGCTTTCGCGAGAGCCTGATAACCTCCAACAGCGATGTAATCAAGTATGTTTGTGGGGTCAATTCGTCCGTTGTTAGCAAGAATTCGTCTTGTCTGCATTTTGTAGAAAGGCACTTCAGTTTCACAAAGAACTTTTTGGTGCGTTGCAGGATTTACATACAAAAGCCTGTCAACGACCTCCCCGTTGTGCAGTGTTTTCGAAACGACTTCAGGAACATCACTTGGCTTTACTCCTTGGTAGAAAATTTCTTTGGGCCCTATTACAACCACAGGACCTCTTTCGCAGAAGCCATGACACCCTGTTTGCTTGACATCCACATCGATTCCAGAGCCTTGCTTCATGACCTCGTCCCGAAAAGCCTCGAGAACATCTAAGCTACCACGTGCTCGGCACCCCGTACTGACGCATACTCTTACACAAGGCTTATTCGGATCTCTGTTTTCCAGCAAAGAGTTTCGCAGAGCTACAAGCTCTTGGTGAGTTCTAACTGTTTTCATTTTTTTCCTGTACCCGTTTCAACACACTATTGATTTTCGTCGGGGTCATCTTGTCGAAGTAGCGCTCATCAATGATCATAACGGGCGCTAACGCGCATGCACCAAGACACCGGACTGATTGAATACTAAACTCTAGGTCAGGCGTTGTCTCGCCATCTTTTATGCCCAACTCTCTTTCTAAAGCCTCAAGAACCCGAGTTGAGCCTCTCAAGTAGCATGCCGTTCCAAGACAAACACGAATGAGGTGTTTGCCACGGGGTGTCAGGTGAAATGCATCGTAGAAGGAAGCGACGCCGTAGACTTGGATCAGAGGAACTTCAAGTTTCTCGGATACTTGTCTCAACGTCCAAGCCGGAAGATAACCATACGAATTTTCAATCTCTTGCAATACAGCAATCAATGCTGACTTTTCACGAGAATAACCTTCAATAATCTTGTCGACTTTACTGTGTTCAGAAACATTTTCCATCAAACTTCATAACTCCCGGCAGGTCAATTATCTACCCTCCATATCGCCAGAGTGAGGTTTTTCATGAGGTCTTGGCATCTGAGTTTCTGGTAACTTTTTTTATGCCCTTGAAGCTTAGTGGCACTTCTTCAGAAGCTCCCTCAGCATACATTATTTCATAGACATCTTTTGAGCCACATTCTCGACATTCCAGAGGTCTGTATCTACAAGTTTGACAATTATCGGATTCCATACCAATTCGAAGACAAAGATCCTCTACCCCCTCTTTTTGTCCAACGATCAATCCAACTAGCTCAACCCACGTGGTTCCACAGTGAGCACAAGCAACCCTTTTCCTGCTCAACTCTCCTGTTTTCTTTCTGTCTTCAATCTCCTTGATGA
>SOJC01000131.1 GCA_004376645.1 Candidatus Bathyarchaeota archaeon | reverse complement strand
ATAATTGAAGACGCAAGCTTCGTCCGTTTAAGGGTGTAAAATGTTGGATAAATTGTTGAGCCTAGAATTGTGGGAAGGGAGGCAATGCACATGACCGTCAAGGGACCTACAGCATCAATGAATCTAACTGTGGCGAATAGAACGATTATTGGATAGGCTAAGACCGCCACCAGCAGTGAGATGGGAAAACCCAGCAAGGCAGCATATCTTGTTGAAGATTTAAACGCGTCTCTTAAACTTCCAACTCCGAAGCGTGAATGCAACTCTGTTAGCTTTGGAAACAGAGAGGTTGCTATGGCAACTGAAACTAAGTTAGGAACCATAGAGGCTCTAACAGCCAAATTATATACTCCAAGCGCTTCCAATCCCAAGAAGGGAAAGATGAATATCTGATCGACCCAGCCTACAACGAATGTCAAGAGCGCTGAGACGTAGATGGGAAACGAGAAAACCAGAAGAGGCCTGAGGTCGTGGGCATGCTTTGAAGGCTTAAGGCTTCGAAATGTAACGGTGAGGCTTATCAAACATATAAGAACAAGAGTTGCCAGCCAACTGATGACTATTCCGAGGACTCCGAATCCTGCGTAGACCAGTACTACTGCAATGGAATAGCGAATCACCGAATACAATACAGAGACTGCTGCGAAATCCCTTAATTTCTGAAGCCCTTGAAGAAAACCCTGAGCCTGACTGTAGAAAATTGATAAGGCTGAGCAGAATGGGAGGAGTATAAGAATAGTAACGGGACTAGCGAAAATGTGAGAGATCTCCCCTGCAAATATTAAAAGCCCCACTATTATCACCAATGAAGTCACTAAGGAGACTTGCAGCACTCTAGTTACCACACTCCTTGCCTTGTCCCTCTTTCCTTCTGCGAGATAGTGGGCGAGGAATCTCACCGAGGCAGATCGGAGAGCTAGAATCCCTAAGGTGGAGGCTAACGACAACAGGAAACTCAGCATCGTAAGTAGACCCATATCTAGTTCCGTGAACAGAATTTGACCGCTAATTTCCTTGGTGTGAAGAAGAAACCATACGTAGAATACGCCGAGACCTGAAGCTAAGAATCCTTGAAGAAATATGAAGGTTGCTCCTCTCGCTACATGAGTTTGAGGACTTAACGCTTCACTCAACTGGAGTTTTCACACACCTTGGCAATAGAACATCTCATGTAGATTTAAAATTCACGGCGGAAGACGAAGAATCGAAGCGTTCTTCAGTCTCAGCTCATTGTCTTGCAGAGCTTAAGCACGTAGTACGAAGTTTCCTAAACAGTTTTTCAAGCACCGGAGTTACTAGCTGATGTAGCCTGTTTTGCCTTCTTCGCTCTTTCGCACTTTCCTTGCATAAGTCTCTCTTCGCGCCTCTATCTGCCGCATCTTTTCCAAGATTCTGTCCGACTTTGTGATGTCTTGATCTAAGCTATCGAGGCCCACATCAATTCTAAGCATCCTCTTGAGGACAAGGAGGAGGCTCTTAGCGGCTTTGGGATCCGGCAGATAGCCTCGAGTTTCTCCAAGAAGGCATACCGCGGGGATCTCTTTGAACCGCGCCATCCCCACCAGCAGACCCGCAGTTCCCACTATGGGGTTTCCAGGAGGGCTGAGAGAAGCTCCGGCATCAATGGCCTTGCCTAGGATCTTTGGGTCTGTAGCAGTAGCTATCACATGAGGCGTTTCATCCGCTTCTTGGCGGTAGCCACCAAGAGTGATTATAGCTTCTATGTTGTGTTTCTTCGCAAAATCCAGTATGGTCTCAGCAATTTCGTATTGTCCTTCAATAGTCTGAGCTTGGCTGTCACCAGTGAAGAGAATCAGATCGTTTCCCTCCGAGTTCTTCCAGTATCGAAACTCACCGCGGAGAAGGCGAGTGTTACCCTTTTTGTTAACAACCACATAGTACGGGAAATGGGGGGAGTAGAGAAGGGCGAACTTTTTGGCTTTCAACTGTTTTGCCAAGTAGCGGGTTGCTATTCTACCAACCATTCCCAGACCAGGGAGACCCTCTACTAAGATGGGTTTTTGGGCTTTGATTGATATTTTTTCAGTGATGGAGGTTTTCATGTTTTGACTCTATCCTCCCTCATGGCGATACGGTGCATAGCGTATTTGTCATTTGGTGAGTATTTCGCTGGATGAGCAATGTGAACTCTGCCACCACAGTGTGGGCAAAGATCTGTTTTCAGCGTGTACTGCATACAGCTTTCGCATCTTCTGAGAAGCCAAACCATTACTTTTCCCTTTTGAAGTTTCCTACTCCACCACTTTTAGTTATGGTTTCTATCGCTGTCTCTACAGTTTTCTGGATAACGGCTTCAGCTTGCTTGTAGTTTTCGGCTTCTACTTTCAGGCGGTATTTCGGAGCCGCGATGCTATAGATGCTGATTTTTACGCTGTCGGGGGTTTGGGTGTTTTGGGCTGCCTGCAGGGCCCTTCTGATGACATCTACGCCATTAGGCTCATTGCTGGTGAGTTGTAGAATCCCCTTTATCTCTACTATTGGTGGTCGGATCTTCTCTTGGGCTAAATTTGTAAGGGCTTGAGCAATGTCGGAGGAGACGCCGGTCTTTGTCAGTGCCTCAGGACCTATGCGGCTTGCTTCTTCGAGGGCAGTGTACACATCGCCGTAAGCTTCTTCTAGTGGAAGGGCAACTTCCTCCAAAAATTTTTCTTTTGGTTTGTGAAGTGCGTCGGCAACAATCCGAAGGAAAGTTTCTGCTTTTCGCTCATGTTTAAACGTGTATATTTTGTCTATCCGTTCCCTCTTCGTCACTCGTTTACGGGAAAGGTCGATGTGACCTTTCGCAGGGTTAACCCTAAGAGCTTTGAGCACAAGTTTCTGACCCTCACGGACATGGTTACGGATATTACGAACCCAGCTGGAGCTTATCTCGCTGCGGTGTAGAAGCCCTTCCTTATTCCCGTATTCCTCAAGAGTAACGTAGGCGCCATAGTCAGTGACTTTCTTCACCGTCGCAAGAAGCAGCTCACCTCTCTCCGGCCATTCAGACTTCCTTGCAATTGGCATGACAGTGTCAGCCTCCTTACTCCATTATGGAGGTAACTTCGCCATCTACCTTGGCTTTCCCTCCCGTTGGAGTGGCTAGGGTAGTCTGGCAGATGTTGCACTTTACGACGTTCGTGGGATGACTGTAAATGAGTTGCTCATTGCCACAGTCAGGGCAACGTACACGAAGAAAGTAGGACGTGGGTTTGGGGACAAGGCTCTCCCAGTCTGTGCTCATTCCCTAAGTCTGACCCCCAATAGTTAATTTTCTCAGACGTATCCCTTTTTTCTGAATGGTAAACCCGCAATTCTTACATTTTAACTTGAGCGTCTGTTTCTTGGTGGTCTTGGCGAACTTCTTCTGAAGAGGCCATCCTTGCCCACCATAACCATGTTTCTCTCTCTTATGACGGCGAGCCCCTAAAGCCAAGGCACGTTGTTTTCCAGGCTTGGCAAGGCGTACAGAGTGCTCAGTATGAACTTTACACTTTGGACAGTAAGTGTTAATCGTTTTGGGAACGTTCATGATAGCTGCTCTCATACACACATGGCGTTTAGGTTAGACAGAAACCATCAATATAAACATTTAACGAGGCCACTCCTGACCTTTGATTTCCATCAGAAGCTCTAGCGGTCCAGAACAACCTTAAAAGCCGGAAGGAACACCAACATTTAACTATGAATTGGCTTGAGATCCTCACGGACGCAACTCAACGCATAAAGGCTGAAGTCACATCTCTCCTCAAGAATCCGATCGCCAAGAAAACCTATGGCATAGGAGCTGGCGGTGATCACAAGAAACATATCGATCTCGAAGCTGAGAGAGTCTTGGTGGAAACATTAGCGGATCACAACTTATCCTTCACCCTCATCAGTGAAGAAACGGGCGTCAGAAGTTTTGGTTCAAATCCTGCGTATTATGTTACAGCCGATCCAATAGATGGAACAACAAACACTCTGAGAGGACTACCATTTTCATGCACAAGCATCGCCATCAGCAAGATTCCACGATTAGACACCATTGAAGCAGCAGCCATCGCTGACCTCTTCCATGACGCAACATATCTAGCTCAGAAAAATCAAGGAGCATACTGCAACGAACGAGAGATTATCCCTGCACTAACAGAAAGCCTAGATGAAGCAGTCATAGGCGTAGACTTCAACACATACAAAGTGACTAAATTATCAGCCAAACTGAATAGCCTGCTCACAGCGACTAAGCACCTTCGTCATCTAGGAGCCAACGCTTTGGAACTCTGCTACGTAGCCGACGGCACTACAGACGCCTTCATAGACCTCCGAGGCAAACTCCGCACGACAGACATTGCAGCGGCAGTTCTCATTATTCAAGAAGCAGGCGCTAAGATCACAACGCTCCAAAACACCACTCTGAAGAACCAGCTAGATCCAAAAGAAACAGTGTCTTTCATCGCTACCGCAAACGCAACCCTTCACAAAACCATCTTAGAAACCATTGAAAAGGCATAGTTAGACATGCTTACCCCCATAAAAAATTATCCTGCACTAATTCACAAACAGAAAGGACAAAAAAATCTTATCATCTCAGACCTACATCTTGGCTGGGAACTAAATCTCATCCAAAAAGGCATTCACATTCCATCACAAACACAAAAAATCCAAGACGAACTCCTTCAGTTAATTGACATAACAGAGCCAAACAAGCTCATAATCCTAGGAGATGTAAAGCACACTATAGCAAGGGCGGGGCTAGTTGAATGGCAAGACATACCAAAGTTTTTCAAAGCCATAAAAACCAAGGTTGACAAAATAGAGATCATCCGAGGAAACCACGATGGAAATCTGGAACCGCTATTGGAACCTACGATAAAATTACACCCCTCATCAGGCATAGCATCAAACGCGGTAGGTTTCTTCCATGGCCACACATGGCCAGCCAAGCAACTTCTAGAATGCACGACGCTCGTAATGGGCCATGTTCACCCAACGATCTCTTTCAGAGATCGTATTGGATTTCGCATAACAAGCCCAGTTTGGGTCAAAGCCAAGTGTGACGCAAAGAAACTCGCAGATGACTGTCTAAGACGCAGACGCCCCAAATCAAACACCAAACAAATTTCAACATCACAAAAGCGCCAAATCGCCAACCCCAAAGTCAAACAGTTTCTCATAATGCCTTGCTTCAACAACTTCCTCAGAGGACGCGCCATCAATAAAAAGCAGGCAGGAAAAAGCTACAGAGGCCCAATCCTTCGCTCACAAGCCATAAAAATGGAAGTTGCAGAAACATATCTTCTCGATGGAACGTTCCTAGGCTCAATAAAGCAGCTCAGGGGGATGGGTTGAACCCTCAGAAAAGCTTTTTATCTGTTATTCCTCAGTTTTCATGAGAGGTGAAATAAACACTTGTCTTGGGATGAGGATTTTGAGCGATGGTTTAGAAGAAGAATGCGAAACCCGTTCTCCAGAGGATGGTTTTTCCAAGACATAGATAACATGCTTCGCGAGATAGAGGAGATGATGCACCGAGAACTCGAAGAGTTCACTTCCCGCGTACCTAAAGATTACGTAAGGGAACGCGCGTTGCCAAATGGCAGCAAAACTCGCGAATGGGGGCCTTTCATATATGGTTACTCGATGATTATAGGCCCTGACGGAAAACCCGTCATCAGAGAGTTCGGAAATGTTCACCCCTCTCGTCGTGGTCCGCAAATAAAAGAAGAGCGAGAACCTCTCATCGACGTAATAAGCACAAATGGCGAAGTAAGAGTTGTCGCTGAACTGCCAGGAGTGGAGAAGAAGGACATCAAGCTCCATGTTCTAGACGACACAGTAACGATTTCCGTAGATACACCCAACCGCAAATACTACAAAGAAGCGAAGCTCAAAGAAGAAGTGGAGGCAAAAAGCGTCAAAACATCCTACAAAAACGGAGTCCTAGAAGTAACGCTACAGAAGGCTGAAAGACATAGACCAAAGGGAGAATCAATTGAAATAGAGTGATACTACACATCATCACCACCCACAGGCAGAAGCCCCGGATTCACGACATGGATTTCAACTTGCAGTGAACCTCTTTGTCAAAACCTTCGGAACTCAAAACACTTGATCAGATCTGCTGCAAAATAGCAAAGACCAAAGAAATCGAAGAAGCTGACCAAAAAAGACTCTCCGACTCTTTCGGTCAGCGGTTCACAAAGGCTTGGAAAGCAGTCAAAGAAAAACGTGTTAAAAAATACGTTTTTAAACCCAGCAACCGAGTCGTGTGGATAGTTGTTGGGAAAGAACGGGACTATCTCATAATGCCCGCCGCCGATTTCTGCACATGCGACGACTTCTATTTCCGAGTGATGGACAGACAAATACATCTGTGCTACCACCTAATCGCTCAAAAACTCTCAGAAGCTTTCAAAACGTATGATTCGTATGAAGAAACAGATGGACTCCTCGAAGCTCTAATGAAAGAATGGAAAAAGGCGAGAGCTTAAATAAGCAAGATCATTTACTATGAAACGGTGAAACTACAGATTGGGAATAGACGATTTCTACTTTACACTAACCCAAATCTTGACTGTTTCAACATTCATCACCCTAATAATAATTTTCCTCCTAATTCTTCGCGGCAGGGAAGAGAAAACGTAGCCGAGGAGTACCTTTAATCAAATCAAATGCGCGCATCCAAAAAAAATTTGGAATTCGAAGCGACGCGCATGAACCTTATTCCCGTCGCCAAACATTGTATGGGCATTCGTTCCAACAATATTTGCCCCCTTTGAAAACACAGCCTTTGCATTCAATTCCACTAAAAGGTTTAGACTTACTCACAAACTCCCCAGAGCCAGTATGTAGGAAGTCTAAATTTAAGATTTCGCTAGTTTCACCTATAATCACTTAGGATTACATGAAACTGCCTAGCT
>SOJC01000094.1 GCA_004376645.1 Candidatus Bathyarchaeota archaeon | reverse complement strand
GCGATGAGCCGAGTACTTTATGTATGCCTAGAAGAGACATAGTGCTCAGTGTTTTTTGTCATGGAAAATCGCAAGTTAGGTTTTGAAGAATCCTTGGGAAAAGATGTGGTCCAAGCCAACCGATGTGTCGGTTGCGCCACTTGCGTAGTCGTCTGTCCTTTCAAATGTCTAGAGTATGATAGTGGGCAACCAAAGCTTGTTAAGGAATGCCAAAATTGTGGCATATGCCCCAAAGCTTGCCCAAAATACGATTGGTCGTGGTCTGAAGTTGAAGAATTTGTGTTCGGACGAGCAAAGAAAACAGGTGAAGACTTTGGCATCTACAAGCGTCTTCTTCTGACCCAAGCAAACGATAAAAAAATTTTAGGTAGGTGTCAAGATGGGGGATTCGTCACCGCCCTCTTATCATATGCTTTGGAGAATAATGTGATTGAAGGAGCAGCCATCTCAGGAATCGCAGAAGACAGGCCCTTCTATCCAATTCCCAAATTGGCTACAACTCCTGAAGAAGTCTTAGAAGGCGCTGGAACGCGCTACTGCTACTCGCCAAATATACTGGCCCTGCACGAGGGGGTTAAGAGCGGTAAGAAAAGCTTAGCCTTTGTGGGCACTCCATGCCAGATTCATGCAATTCGGAAAATCGAAATGTTCCCGCTGAAGAAGTACTCGAACCCTTTGCGTTTCACAATTGGATTGATGTGCACAGAAAGCTTCTCATATAAAGGATTTTTTACAGAGTACCTCAAATTGAAACTAAACCTCAACTTAGACGAAATTGAGAAGATGAACATCAAAGGAAAGATAATTATCTCCCTCAAGTCCGGCGAGACAACGACTGTGCCTCTTTCTGAAGCAAAACATTATGCCAGAGAGAGCTGTCATCTCTGCAACGATTTCAGCGCTGAACTAGCTGACATCTCTGCTGGAGGCTTAGGGCTGAAAGGTTGGACCTTCGTCATCCTACGAACCGAGAAAGGCGAGTCAATCTTTCACAAGGCATTGGGAGATGGGGCACTAAAAGTTAGAAGGGTAGACGAAGAACCTTTTGCCAGAAATTTGCTGACGAAACTTTCAAAGAAGAAACTGAAGAACTCTTCCCGTGACTAGCTCTCTTCTTTGCATATATGCATGATTGTTGCAGGGTCTGGATTGTTTACTTGCACCACCATCTCCTCTTTACTCGTCTAAGCCTCTGTGCGTATGTTCTTCTAGTCCTATAATGATATAGCTTTATTTAGCGAATTGCAATCCTTCTAAGAGAAGAATTTCTGGAGTGAAGACTAAAAGATGGCTTTGCGTGATAGTTTAATTATCCTGAAAAGGCGGGGTCGAAATAGAAGAGGAAGAGGGTTTAGCAGAAAAGAACTTAAGAAGGCTGGACTCAGCCAAAAACAAGCTCTGAAACTTCAGTTGCCAGTTGATCTGAGAAGACGAACAATCCATGAAGAGAATGTCAAATTACTGAAGCAACAACTGAAAGTGAAGACTCGCAAGATCACTAAACGAAAAATTGCAAAAAAAGCTTCCCGAAGTCAGAAGGCTGGATAGCTACATATTGAAGCTTCCCATCGCAAACATCAATATTCGTTTCTCCGTTCATGCAACTGAGGATCCAGAAAAGGTCAAGGAAGCAGCCAACTACCTATTCTCCCCGGATCATATCGAGGATGTAATATTCAAGAAGAAGGCGCTGAAGGGTCACTACGGCAATCCAATAAGTCTCTTTGAAGCTCAGATTAGAGATTCAAGAATAATCAAAGCTGTTGTCGAGAACCTCTCCTCAAGTCTCTGCCAATCCGACAAGGAGAGGATTGCTAGAGAATCGATCTTGTTCATAGAGAAAAATAGTCTTTACCTGCGACTTGACAAACAAGCTGCCTTCAGAGGAGAACTTAAACTCCAAAGAGCTGACCCAATCTACATACGGATCCAATTCAAAATACATAGCAAAAAAAGTAGAACTGACGATGTCGTTGAAATCTGCAGAGATATTGGGTTGACACCATGAAGAACCTCATCGATCTCCACCTACATCTACCTCTAGGCAAGCAAGAAGAAACCGAAGACATGCTACACGTAGCATCTGAACTGGGATACAAATCAGTAGGAGTTCCCCTTCCCAAAAGAAGCAGACAAGATCTGACTAATGACTTAAGGAAGGCTTGCATAAGCCACGGACTCGACTTGATAACAAGAGTAGACTTATCGCCAAAATCCCCCAAAGATCTAATCATGGATCTAAGGCAGTTGCGGAGAAGATTCGAACTGGTATCTGTGAATTGTCAATCAAAAACCGTAGCTAGACAGGCCGCTAAAGACCACCGTGTAGACCTACTAGTCTTTCCATCCATCAACCCCCGTCAACGCTTCTTCGATTTGGCTGAAGCAAGACTAGCCTCCCAAGGCCTAGCAGCCCTAGAAGTTGAGATGGCGTCGCTACTCCGCCACTATGGCTCACATCGCGTACGCCTTATTTCCTGCCTGAGAAAAGAGGTCGCCATCGCAAAGAGGCTCAAAGTCCCAATAGTCATCAGCAGCAACGCCCACGACATATATGAGATGCGAGGATCTCACGAACAGATTAGTCTGGCAACGTTGTTCGACTTGGAGAGCAACCTTGCCAGAGAAGCAGTTACGCGTGTTCCTATGAGCATTGTGAAGCGAAACAGAGAGAAGCTTAGACCAAGCTACGTTGCGAGAGGTATCCGTGTCGTTCGGAGGGGAAAAAACTGCGACGAATAAGGAAGCGCTATATAGCTTTGCATATCGACAGCGTTCAACACCTAGACGAAAAACGTTTGATGAAGGCAATTTGGGGCAAAGTCTATCAACTTTTCGGCGAAGTCGGTGCCAGCCAGACCGCCTTATCCAAAATAGACTACAACAAAGAGCAAGCGATATTGGTGATTAGGTGTTCCCACAAGAGACTGGAGTCAACTATAGCGGCAACAGCTGCAATAACAGAAGTCGACGATGAGGAAAGTGTCGCCCTCCGAGTTGTTGCTGTTTCAGGAACCCTCAAAGCTCTCCGAAATAAACTATCTAAGCGACAATGCTGAGGAGAACAGCCTTGACCACTAATCTCAGTGATGAACTTGAAGAGTGGTTGAAGGATGCTAAGAGGATCGTGGTGGTTGGCATCGGGAACGAATTGAGGAAGGACGATTTCGTTGGCGTCAAAATCGTCAAAGAGTTGAAGAATCGAGTTCCAAGGAACGTAATGCTGATTGAAAGTGAAACAGTACCGGAAAGCTTCATCGAGTCTATAGTCGAGTTCCATCCTACTCACGTACTTTTGATCGATGCTGGGCTCCTCAAACTTAAGCCAGGAGAAATGAGGCTCATCAAAACAAGCGAGCTTCCAAGTCCAACATCCTCACCAATTTCAACACATGCTCTTCCACTCCAAATATTCTGTGAATATATCCGAAAAGCGATAGATCCCAGATTGGCACTGATAGTAATTCAGCCAAGGGACACTGATTTTGGTGAAGGCTTGAGCGCAGAGGTTGAAAATGCTGCACTAAAGCTAACTAAAAATTTGCTACGTCTCCTCGATCAACGAGGGCTCCATGCAAGTTGACTACTTGAGAAAACTGAGAATCGCTAGCGGAATGTAAACTTCCACTGTTTAGGAATTTTCACTCTCCTACATATAATGTTGAGACTTCTTCGGAAATGACGATGATCTTTAGGGCATGATGTAAAGCGTGGACTTGTGTAGCTATTGCTTAGGAAAAATATTCTTTGATTCTTCTAGAGACCGTTTTAATCTGTTCTCACATTCTTTTTGGAACCAAAGCCACCTTTGAAGGTACCATTCATTACTCCAATTTTCTTTCTGTTCTTTCAGCCATTTTTTCGTTCCAATAGCCTTGTGTCTTCGAAGATTTTCTATAACTGATAAATGATGTAACCAAACAGGATTATAGCAGAACCTTATAAGTATTGAACAGGGGAATTCTTTACACCTATAACAAGCTTCATGATCTCTCTGTTCAACGCAGCATTTGTAAATATCACATCTTTCGTGATGACTTGAGGCTTCACAATTTCCACATTCACAACCGCAACCATGACAGCTTTTGTAAACCAGATAGTCAATACAAGCACCACAATACAAACCGCAGGGTGCAGCCAGCTTCTCTTCAATTGTGTTCAATCAACTCAAATCCTGCTTATAGTATCTACGATTAGCTTCTTGAATAAGAAGAATAAAAAAGGTATGTGTGTGCATGTTTTTAATTTAAGTGAGGAAACCATTTGAAATGGTGGATTGATCTTTGATCTCAAAAGAGTTATCAGAGTTTCTTCAAGTTGTTGGAAGACTAAAAACCGTCAGGAGATCTGGTTGGACTTCTCAAGTTGGCATAGATGAACCTGAATCTGTAGCTGATCATAGTTTTCGATGCGCAGTCATTGCTATGTGCATCTGCAATCTGACAGATGTAGAAATAGGGAAACTTGTTCCAATGTTGCTTCTACATGATATTCAAGAGGTAGTAACTGGTGACTTTGATTCTCTCAAAAAGAAAGAATTAGGCGTTCTCCGGGTCGAGGCTCTTGAAAAAGCCGCCATCAAGAACATCCTCTCATTGTTGCCAACCGAATTGAGAGAGCAATATCTCCTACTCTGGGACGAGTTTAAGGCTCAGAATACACCGGAGGCGATTTTAGCCAATGATATTGATAAGATCGAGATGGTTTTGCAGGCGTTGGAATATGAAGAGAAAGGATGGGCCCCCAATAAGCTTGAAGTCTTCTGGGTATCCGCTGAAAGAGAGATAAAGACGCCGAAGATTCGCGACTTGTTTCTGATTTTGAAAGAAAAGCGCTTACGCCAATAAACTTGCCAATCGAAGCGACAACGCAAGACCTGACGTGCGTAGCCTCCTGAATTCAATGTTGCCGAGAACAGTCGCAAAATGTTTAAGACTGAGTTCTTTTACAACTAAGCTCTCAAAATCGGAGGAAACCCTTTGAATTTAGAAGAAACAGTTGAGAACGTGGCAGTTAACCTCTTGCGATTTGCAGTTACGGAATTACCCAAGGACGTTAAAGAAGCTCTTCAGAAAGCCTATCGTGAAGAGACTAGCGAAGCAGGAAAGACCCAACTCAAGGCAATACTCGACAACGTTGAATTAGCAGAGAAAACTCGCACTCCAATGTGTCAAGACACAGGCACAATAATCTTCTACGTGAAAGCGGGAGCCGAAGTCAAGCATCTCGACAAGATAGAGAACGCCCTACGCAAGGCCACAAGGAGAGCCACAACCAAAGTTCCCCTAAGACCCAACGCTGTGGATCCATTCAAGCAGAAGAACACAGGGGACAACACAGGCAGGAACATACCTTACATCAACTGGGAGATCGTAGCTGGTGACACTCTTGAAATCACTGTACTCCCAAAAGGCGGTGGATCTGAGAATGTCTGCACCATGGGCATGCTAGTACCTGGAGAAGGAATCAACGGTTTGAAGAAATTCGTCATAGACTCAGTTATCAAAGCTGGCTCCAAACCATGTCCCCCAAACATCCTTGGAGTCGCAATTGGAGGCGGATCTGACATTGCTATGAAATTGGCTAAGAAAGCCTTGTTACGACCCCTCGACCAGCCCAATCCAGATCCTGAATTAGCTGAGCTTGAGAAGGAACTCTTGGAAGCAGCCAACTCTACAGGAATAGGTCCCATGGGCTTAGGTGGTAAAATCACAGTCTTAGGTGTCAAAATCGACTACGCAGTAAGACATCCAGCATCCTATCCTGCGGCAGTAGCCTTCAACTGCTGGGCAGCAAGAAGAGCAACAGCACGCATATACCCAGACGGGAATGCTGAATACCTAACACACAAGTTGAGGTGATAAGATGGTAACATACAAGCTGACCACCCCCATCTCCGAAGAAGATGCCCGAAAACTCAGAGTCAACGACGTCGTCTACATAACCGGAACCATAGTGACCGCTCGCGATCAAGCCCACCACAGAGCCCTCCAATTCCACAAGGAAGGAAAAGAACTCCCCATCAACTTCGAAGGCTTAGCCCTTTTCCATTGCGGTCCCATCGTCAAAAAGGAAGGAGACAGATGGATCATCGTCGCCGCCGGCCCCACAACAAGCACACGTATGGACATATTCGAGGACGAATTCATTCAAAATTTCAAAGCCCGAGTCATCATAGGTAAAGGCGGTATGGGCAAACGCACAACTGACGCCATGCAGAAATATGGAGCAGTCTACGGGGCGTTCACTGGAGGCGCAGCAGTTCTAGCCGCAAAAGCCATAAAAAGCGTGAAAACCGTCGAATGGCTCGATTTAGGCATGCCTGAAGCCCTGTGGATACTGGAAACTGAAGAATTCGGTCCCCTAACTATCGCCATAGACTCTCACGGCAACAACCTCTTTGAAGACATAAAGAACAAGACAGAGGAAAACCGAATCCCAATATACCGAAAACTCGGCATCCAAAAATAGAAAGCCTCACGCAGATGACCCGACCTTGGGCATCTGCGCACTACTTCTTTATATCGCTTCGTCTAGGAGCTCCAACACATCTTTTATCTCGATCTTTTCTTCTACATCCAACACTTTCACTGCGTCTTCTAGTGTTGTAACGCAGAATGGACAAGCTGTTGCGATCACGCTAACATTCAGTTCCAGAGCTTCTTTAACTCGGTTCACGCAAGGTCTCTTCTCTGGAACGGCATCCTCTGTCCATGTTCTTCCAGCTCCTCCTCCACAACAGAAGCTGTTTTCTCGGGTTCTCTTCATCTCAACAAGCTCTATGCCGTTGATCGCCTTCAGTATTTGTCTTGGGGGGTCATAAATTTCGTTTCGCTTACCTAGAAAGCATGGGTCGTGGTATGTTATCTTCTTATTGATGGTTTTAGTCGGTTTGAGTTTGCCGGCTTTAATTGCGTCTGCGAGGAATTGGGTGTAGTGTTGAACGTTGAGTTTCTTGTCGCTGTAGGGCGGATCGTGTTTGAAGGTGTTGTAGCAGTGGGGAGACAGAGTTAAGATTCTTTGTGAGTTGAACTTCGCAAACATAGATACGTTATGTTCTGCAAGCATATCAAACAATCCTTTCT
Source organism: Candidatus Bathyarchaeota archaeon (assembly GCA_004376645.1). Lineage (GTDB taxonomy): Archaea > Thermoproteota > Bathyarchaeia > Bathyarchaeales > SOJC01 > SOJC01. The sequence continues at coordinate 13,369 of SOJC01000094.1, read as the reverse complement.
CTCCTAGTCTCAGAATGTGATCACCGCAGCACCATTCTTCAATGCCAAGGGTGGCGAAGTTAACGCCTAATCTGTTGAATAGCGAGATCATGGATTTGGCGATAGCTTGACTTCTGGGATCAAAGGCTGGTGCGCAACCCATGAAACATAAGATATCTGCCTTCTCAACTGCGGGGTAATTCTTAACTTCCACGTCCTTAGCCCAATCCATCCTCTTACTTGGGTGCATACCTAACGGGTTGTGATATCTAACAACGCTTGTGAGGATGTCTCTGACAGTTCTCGGTACCCCACCGGTTTCCACCATCAAACTTCTTTCATCAACTATTGAAGTCGAAGGGTCAATCTCCTTCGGGCAGAATAAAGTGCATGAGTTGCAGGATGTGCATAACCAAAGGTTATCCGCCATGTCTTTCAATCTTTCCTCTTGTCCTTCATCTCTTGAATCGATGATGAAACGGTAATTTGTTGCGTATGTGGACGGGCCTAGGAACTTCTCGTCTATTGTAGCTGGGCAAGCTGAATAACATATGGAACATTTGGTACATAGGGACAGATCCCAGTACTTCTTGAGGTCAGCTGTTGATTGGGTGAATACCTCTGGCTCCTTCAAAGAATCTTTAGACTTGATCAAGATAGGCTTTATTCGGCTGTAAGTGTCAAGGAAAGGTTGAATGTCAACAACCAAATCCTTGATCACCGTCATTTTTGGGAGAGGTTCAATAACTAACGTATCTGAGTCTAAATGAAGGATTTGCGTATAGCAGGCTAGCACAGGTTTTCCGTTCACTACAATTCCGCAGCTTCCACATATTCCCATTCGACACGAAGATCTGAAGGCAAGAGTTTCATCAAAGTTGTCTTTGATGTGCAACAAAGCGTCAAGCAAAGTCATACCCTTACGTATCGGCACACTGTGGGTAGATACATAATGCTTGCCTTCTTCAGGTGAGAAACGGTGGATTTTGAACTCGACGACTTTCTCTACTTTCGAAGCCATTTCATCTTTCTCCTAGTAAGTTCTAGCGGTCGGAGGCCACTTTGCAATCGTGACTGGAGCATATTCAAGTCTTGGGCCCTCCTTTGTGCAGTAGGCTAGGGTGTGCTTTAACCAGTTCTCGTCGTCTCGCTTAGTATAGTCTCGTCGGGAATGAGCGCCTCTCGACTCTGTTCTGGCTAATGCGCTGGTGATGGTGACTTCTGCCAAATCCAATGTGAAGTCTAGCTGAAGTGCCCCTATTAAGCCAGTGTTGAATTGCCTGCTTTTGTCGTCAACTGTTATCTTTCCAAACCTTTCTCTTAGCTCCTTTACCCCTTTTAACGCGCTCATGAGTCCGTCTCCAGTTCGAAAGATCCATACTTTGTCGTTCATAATAGCTCTCATCTCATCTCTGATTGTAGCAACTCTCTCGTCGCCTTCACTTCCAAGGATTTCATCAAAAACTCGCTTCTCAGACGACAAAACTTGATCGTTGGGAAGCTCTATCAAGCTCTTTGACATTGCATGCTTGGCTGCTTCTTCGCCGCCGATTGCTCCGAAAACTAGGCAGTCAGATGTTGAATTTGTGCCAAGTCTGTTGGCTCCGTGAAGGCTCATACATGAGCATTCGCCAACTGCATACAAGCCTGAAATTGGTGTTTCGGTTTTGATGTTTGCGTGAATTCCACCCATGGAATAGTGAGCTGCGGGTCTGATTGGAATAGGCTCCTTCACCGGGTCTATCCCACCCAGTTTTATAGCGACATCTCGTATGAGAGGAAGCCTTTCATTAATCTTCTCCTCGCCCAGATGTCTTATGTCCAAGGCTATGTAGTGCCCGTAAGGTCCTTCTAATCCGCGACCTTCTAGAATTTCAGTCATCTCCGCTCTGGCAATTATGTCACGAGGAGCTAACTCCATCCTTTCGGGTGCATACCGTTTCATGAAGCGCTCGCCTTTGGAGTTAAGCAGATATCCTCCTTCACCTCTAGCACCTTCAGTTATGAGTACTCCTGGAGGAACAAGTCCTGTGGGGTGAAACTGTATGAATTCCATATCTTTTAGCTGGGCTCCAACTCGGTAGGCAATAGTCATTCCGTCCCCTGTGGCGGTGTGGGAGAAAGTTGTGAATCCATAGATACGTTCGTGACCACCTGTTGCCATCACAACCGCTTTAGCGCGTAAAGCGCACATCTCGCCAGTCTTTATGTCTATGGCTGTTAAGCCAGCGACAGTTTTATCCTTCACCAAAAGGGAGACAACAAACCATTCATCATAAAACTTCACATTATCAAAAGTCTTCGCCTTTCCATCAAGCACATGCATCTCGTGAAAGCCAGTCATATCTGCCGCGAAACATGCTCTAGGGAAGCTATGGCCTCCAAAGCGTCGTTGGTTGATCTTTCCGTCTTCTGTTCTACTCCAAGGGCATCCCCAATGATCCAAGGCCACTATCTCCTGAGGAGCTCTTCGAACGAAGAGTTCTACTACGTCTTGATCTGCAAGAAAATCTGATCCTTTAACGGTGTCCCAAGCATGCAGATCAAATGAATCTCCATCTCTCAAGACGGCGCCTGTTCCCCCCTGAGCGCAGACGGAGTGAGAACGCACTGGATAGACTTTTGAAACCACAGCCACGTCGATTTTGTTGAATTGAGCAGCAGCAATCGCAGCTCTAAGTCCCGCTATACCTGCTCCAATTATGATTATGTCATGAGATAATGTTTCCATCTATTTCCCTCACATACCTTTTTGAAGAGAACAACCTAAATTCTAGACCGCCTTTAATAGTTTTTCTAACTATGCCATTCAAAAGAAAATCAAAGTTGAACAATCTCTGTATATTCTAGATGGCTTGGAAGAGGATCTCAGCGATGTCTTTCACTTCAAGTTTTCCTTCCAGACCCGTCGTCTTAATTGCATCCTCGAACGTTAAGAGACAGAAAGGACATGCTGTGGCTAGCACCTCTGCGCCTGCTTCAGCTGCATCTTTCACTCGGATTTCCGCCAAGCGTTCTCCTTGGATGTCTATCCACATCCTTCCTCCTCCTCCCTCACAACAGATGCTTCGTTCTCTTGAGCGGTCGAACTCCAGGAACTTCACGCCTGGAATACTTTTGATGACTTCCCTAGGTTCATCATATACACCGTTCTGCTTTCCTAGGAAGCAGGGATCGTGATAAATTATAGTCTTGTTCAGTCTCTGGGAGAGCTTCAGTTTACCGTTTCTGATCAACTCTGCAAGCAGTTGAGTGTAATGTAAAACTTCGAAACCGGGTTCTCCATACTTACTCTTGAAGGAATGATATGAATGGGGACAGCTTGTGATAATCTTTTCCACCTTATATTTACTGAAGAGTTTCTTATTCTCCTCAACGAGGAACTCGAATAGGCCTTTCTCACCTATGCCATAAACCTCGTTTCCACAGCAGTTTTCTTCATCCCCCAAGGTTCCGAAGTTAACAGCTGCCTTCTCCAAGCATTTCACGAGGCTTTTTGTCACTTCCTGAACTCGAGGATCGTAGGCAGGTGTGCAGCCTACGAAGTAGAGATAGTCAACTCCTTGGGACATATGCTTGATGTTTAAGTCTTGCACCCATTCGGATCTCTTACTTCTTATTCTCCCCCACGGGTTCCCGTTCTTGAAGGTGCTTTCTAGCGCGTCGCGAAGAGTTGTAGCGATCTGTCCTCTCTCTACAGCTAAACTTCTAATATCAATCAGAAAGTCGTACGGTTTTATCTCCTTGGGACAGCGAATTCCGCATGTTGCACAGGTTGTGCAGCTCCACAGTTCATCTTGAGGATGAATTGTCAGTTTTTCACCCACAGAAACTTCCCGCATGTACTTTCTAATGTTCAAGTTGGCTTTTCTCGCCACTGGGCAACTTCCCGTGCATATCCCACAGTGAATACATTCCAGCAATTTGTGTTTTTGAACGAGTTCCTGTACATTCATCGTTCATATCCCATGGTGATTACATGAAACACAAGCTTTTTTAAGCGTTTTCCTCTGTAACAGTCGAAACAACTTAAGATGACGAAGGATGATAAAATGGGAGAGACGCTGCCAAAAATTGGGATTTTTATATGTGAATGCGGCGGAAACATCGGCGACGTCGTTGACGTAAAAACTGTTCTTGAAGCAGTTAAAAACTGGGAAGGAGTTGTAGAAGCGAAATATCAGAAATACCTCTGTTCAAAACCTTCCCAAGAAACAATAATTGACGCAATAAAGAAGAAGAATCTCGATCGTGTCGTAGTCGCAAGCTGCACCCCGCGAATGCACCTCCCTACCTTCCAAAGTGTCCTAGAGCAGGCTGGGTTAAACCCCTACATGCTTGAATTCGTGAACATAAGAGAACATGCTTCATGGGTTCACGGTCCAAAACCGTCGGAAGCAGCCACAAAGAAGGCTATAAGCCTGATTAGAGGGAGCTACGAACGGAGCTTGGGACTTGAAAGCTTAGAGAGGATAAGCGAAGAATGTTCCAGAGAAATTCTCATAGTGGGTGGGGGAATCGCTGGCATCACCGCAGCTCTTGAACTTGGCTACTTAGGTCACAAAGTCCATGTTGTGGAAAGAAAGCCGAGCATAGGAGGTAACATGGCAAAACTGACCAAAGTGTTCCCAACTTTAGACTGTGCTCAATGTATACTTACTCCTAGGATGGCTGAGCTGGGAAGAAATCCCAACGTAACCCTGCTCACTTATGCAGAAGTGCAGGGGATTAGTGGACGTCCAGGCAATTACGAAGTGAAAGTCTTCATGAAACCAAGGGGCGTTGACATTGAGCAATGTAGGAACTGTGGAGTCTGCTCTAAGGTTTGCCCTGTTTCAGTGGCTGACGACTTCAATGAAGGTCTATCTGAGAGAAAGGCAGCCTACATAGAGTTTCCTCAAGCAGTTCCCTCAGCCTACGTAATAGACTTCAAGGCTTGCACAAGATGCCTCAAATGTCAGCAGCTATGTCCCTCTAAAGCGATAAACTTGGATGACAAAGGCAAGACGATCAAACTGAAAGTTGGCGCTATAATTGTGGCCACCGGATACGAACTCTATAACCCTGACCTCCTTAAAGCCTATGGAACCAGCAGCTACAAAGACGTCATCACTATGATGGACTTAGAAAGGCTAATCTCAGCATCTGGTCCAACATCTGGAGCTGTTAAGAAGGCAGATGGCAGTGATGTCAAGAAGATGGCAATAGTTCTCTGTGCGGGTTCCAGAGACAAGAATCATATTTCATATTGCAGCCGAATCTGCTGCATGTACTCCTTAAAACAAGCTTTTGTCCTCAAGAAGATGCTTGGAATTGATGTTCACATCTACTATATTGACATCAGAGCCACAGGCAAAGGCTATGAAGATCTCTACTGGCGCGATGAAGAAGCCGGAGTAATCTTCACCAAGGGTAGGGTGGCTGAGATTTGGAAGAACAGAAATGGTAAGCTAGTTGTATTGGCTGAAGACACTTTGATGGGTGAAGTCAAAGAAGAAGAGTTCGACATGGTGGCTTTAGCTACTCCTATGGTTCCCCCTTCTAGACTCGAAGAGCTAGCTGAGAAGATGAAACTCTCCCTTGGAGAAGAAGGATTCGTAACTGAAAAACATCCGAAGTTAGATCCTGTGGATTCTTTGAGAACCGGGGTCTTCGTGTGCGGGTGCGCCCTCAGCCCAAAGGACGTTCGTGACACAGTCTCCGACGCCTTAGCTGCAGCTGCCAAAGCTGCACTATTCTTGAAAGATGATCGTATAATAACGAGTCCAGAGAAGGCTTTCGTGATCGAAGAACTATGCGACAGCTGCGGCGTCTGCGTCCCTGTTTGCCCAGTAAACGCTATTGTCATAGAGGAAGGGAAGGCTGAAATCAACCCTTTCATCTGCGTCGGATGCGGCGCCTGTATACCTGTTTGCCCGAAGGAAGCAATAGACTTCAAGAACTCAACGAGTAGGCAAATTTTGGCAAATCTACGAGGAGTGCTACTGGACAAAGAACCAGACGAGATCAGAGTCGTTGCCTTCGTAGACAAAAACGTCGGCTACACCGGCCTAGATTTCCTAGGGCTTGACCGCATCAACTACCCTGAAGACATTCGAATAATACCTGTGCCGTCCACAGCAATCATAGGCATAAAACATCTCCTCCACGCCTTCGCCTTCGGAGCAGACGGAATACTGGTAATCGAAGGACAACAAGAGATAGACGAGAGATTCACCAAGAAAAGAATGATCGAGATGAACCGTTCCCTTGCGGAAATCGGGATAAGGAGCATGAGAGCCCGATATAGCTATGTTCCACTGCCAGTATATAAAAAGGCAGCAGATCTGTTTATCCGATTTACAGAGAGAATTAAAAAGTTCGGTCCTGTTTCTACGGAAAAACGCAACAAACTAAAAGAAAAATTCGGTCTCCTCTAGAAATTGTACAAGCGATTATCGGTTCCAACAGTGTTCAAAAGAAGCATACACAAGACTAGAATTGCTGAAACCTGAGCCTCAAACTGATGCGAATAAAGGGTCTTAAGTTGCGTAGAAAAACATAAAACGTAAAACATACCCCTCTAAACACTCTATCATCACTAGGTAGGAGAAGATACAATGGATATAATTGTCTGCGTGAAGCACGTTCCTGAGACTGCAGAAGCAGAGATTAAGATCAATCCTGACGGAAAGGGAGTAGAGGAGAGCGGTCTAGTATTCGACATCAATGAATGGGACGACTATGCTCTCGAAGAAGCAGTTCAGATAAAAGAGAAGCTGGGGGGCACGGTCACTGCGGTAACGGTGGGTCCTGAAGCTGCTGGCAGCACATTAAGAAAATGTCTAGCTAGAGGAGCCGATAATGCAATAAGACTTACTGACCCGAAGTTCGAAGGCTCCGACTCCTATGCTATTGCGAAAATCCTGAACAAAGCTGTGAAAGATCTGCACTTCGACCTAATATTGACAGGCGCTCAAGCGGGCGACGACAGCTATGCTGCAATGGGGCCAATCTTGGCAGGACTTCTCGGAATTCCCCACGCAACTATGATCAAAAAGATCGAATTCAACAATGATACTATCCGATTTAGCCGTGAGTTAGAAGGCGGTCTGGAAGAAGTTGGTGAAGTAAGATTACCTACACTCCTCACTATTCAGACTGGAATCAACGAGCCGCGCTATGTTTCCATTATGGGGATCAGAAAGGCAATGCAAAAAGAGATGAAAATCCTTGGATTGACTGATATAGGATTAGGTGAGGACGAAGTGGGCGAATCAGGTTCTTGGGTGAGAATTGAGAAGATGTATGTTCCACCAGTGGAGAAGCAAGCAGAGTTCTTGAAAGGAAGCCCAGAAGAGATAGCAGCCAAAGTTGCTGAAATCATCAAGGCAAGGGGGTTAGTCTAGATGAGTAAGATATTTGTCTTGGCAGAGCACAGGCGAGGCGAACTCAGAGAGATAACCTTCGAGATGCTGACGAAGGGTAAGGAGCTAGCCGAGAAAGCGGGCGCAGAACTCACAGCAGTACTATTAGGAAACAATGTCAGAGAATATGCGAAAACTCTTGCAGAGTATGCTAAGAAAGTTCTGCTGGTTCAAGATGCAAAGTTGGAGAATTTCAACTCAGAAGCATATCAGAAAGCTCTGTCTAATCTGATACAGGAACATAATCCAATGCTGATTCTAATGGGACACACCTCCTTCGGGGTGGACTTGGCTCCAAGTCTAGCGGTTTCAATGAATATGCCGTTGGCAACAGACTGCATAGAACTGCAATATGAAGGCGGAGTTTTAACTGTGACACGACAGATGTACGGTGGCAAAGTAAACGTTAACGCTACTCTTAGAAAAGCAGAGGGCTACATAGTTACTGTCCGCCAAGCGACTTTTCCAGCTGAAAGGGGAACACCAGCTAACGGAGAAATCGTTGAAGTCCCTTCTCCTCTTGTCCAAGAAGAGATTAGAAAACGCTTCATCGAATACGTTTTACCTCCACCGGGAGGTGTGGACATCACTGCAGCTGATACCCTCATAGGCATCGGACGAGGGATAAAGGATTCTGAGGAGATTCCTTCGATAGAAGAGCTGGCGAAGATTTTGGGAGGCACGCTAGCGTGTTCGCGCCCAATCGTTGATAAGGGGTGGCTTCCTGACAATCGGCAAGTAGGTAGCTCTGGAAAGACAGTCAAGCCAAAAGTCTATATTGCTCTCGGCATAAGTGGTGCTTTCCAACACATCCTTGGGATGAAAAATTCAGAGTTGATCATAGCTGTAAACAAGGATGCAAACGCGCCTATCTTCGGCGTTGCGGACTATGGAATCGTGGAGGATCTCTTCAAGATTGTTCCTCCTCTTAAGAGTAAGTTATCTGAGCTTAAGGGATAAAAGTCCCAGCCAGCCTTTGGTGGTTCAAGCCTTTCCTTGAATGGGCTGTGAAATAACTTACAGTTCCTCTCTCCTTTGGAAGAAGCTAGTTTTCTCTTTTTTCTACAGTTTCTGCTATCTCTGAGCTATGTCTCTTAGAAGATCGTGTTTTTTTCGGATTTCTGGTTTGCGTTAGTTATCTGAGTTTGAGTACGATTTAGCAAGACGCAATATTTAATACATAGTCCATAATCTAATTGTATAGGAGAACAACGTTGCAACATCTCAAGAAAGCATCATCAAGACTAAAGAATACTCTAAAAAAGATTAAACTTCCAAAGCTCCACAAAACTCATGAGAAAAGAGTTGTTCAAGTTGCGCCTCCAAAACCCGTTCCCAGAGGATCCAAAGTTATCGAAAGATACCCGTTGTATGAGCCTTTTGCACACGTAGCCATAGTCCAAAATCCGAAAACAGGCGAATACAAGTATATTCTCGACGAGCTACAGCTTGATCCTTTAGAACAAAATATTTACAGCCTTGTGTTAGACATCCTTTTGGCGGAGATTGATTCCCCAAAAGAAGAGATCGACGATCCTAGAAGCTTTTTTGCCACAGAAGCAAGACAAATCGTCGACAAATACCGCATCAGTCTGGGATGGCTACCAGATGTCTCTTGGTACAAGATACTCTACCACGCTGAGCGGGACCTAGTAGGTTTCGGACGAATCGACGCCTTAATGCGTGATCCCAACATCGAAGACATATCCTGTGACGGTGTTGGGAAATCGGTCTATATCTGGCATAGGAAATTCGAAAGCATAGAATCAAACCTCGTCTTTGGAGAAGATGCTGAACTTGACAACATAGTAGTCAAGCTTGTTCATATGGCAGGCAAACATGTAAGCTCAGCTTTTCCCATAGTTGACGCCTCCCTTCCAGGAAAACACAGACTCGCTGTGTGCTATCGGCGGGAGATCACGCCTTTCGGAACAGCCTTCACAATAAGAAAATTCAGAGAAGATCCCTATTCTATCATCGACTTAATCAACCTAGGTACATTCTCGGAAAAGCTGGCTGCATACTTCTGGTTATGCCTAGAGAATAACGCTTCAATTATGATTCTAGGAGGAACAGCCTCTGGGAAGACCACTGCGTTGAATGCTCTTGCATGCCTCATCAAACCTGGAAGCAAACTTATCACAATTGAAGAAACCGCCGAGCTCAATCTATCTCACGAAAACTGGGTTTCACTAATCGCTAGGAGAAGTTACGGATTAGGGGAGAACCAAACTGGGGAAGTAACCCTTTTCGACCTTGTGAAAACTTCAATGCGACACAGACCTGACACCCTCATCGTAGGCGAGATCAGAGGCAACGAAGCCTACACTTTGTTCCAAGCTATGGCAACAGGACACGGTGGTATGAGTACAATGCACGCAGAAGACATTGACTCTGCAGTTAAGCGTCTCACTCAAAAACCAATGAACATCGCACCAGCCTACATACCCTTGATGAACACTGTTCTATCCATCCAAAGAGTCCACCTCACGAAAGATGGTGAAACCAAAGCCTTCAGACGAGTGATAGAAGTAAACGAAGTGGCTAATTATGAAGATTACCGGAGAATCTTCAAATGGCAACCGACAAAGGACAGCTTCTCATGTTCATTTGATGAAAGTGTGATGTTGCCTTACATTGGTGAGCGTATTGGCTCTAGTAAGAGGGATTTGGAAGAAGAGATTGAGCAACGTGCAAAAGTGCTCCATTGGATGAGGGAACAGGACATTAGAAGCTACAAAGATGTTGCAACAGTCATCGCGGAGTACTACGCTAGGCCAGACGAGTTCTATGGAAAAGTTTCTTTGGGGGAAGTAGCAGTTGCCACTGTTAAACACTCTTGAGGCTCTTTCATTCCGTTTCTTCGGAAGATTAGCCCCTATATTCTTGGAAAGGGTCTTTGAGTTCAAGATATATCTTCAACGCGCAGACATGAGGATATATCCTGAAACATATGTATCGTTGATGTTCTTCGCGGCCCTTCTAACCCTCCCAGTCAGCATAATCGCTATCGTGCTTCTATATCTATTTCAGTTCATTCCCCTGATCGTCCTTGTGCCCACTCCACTCTTTGTAATGATTATCTTTATGCTAACCCCTATGTCCAAAGCCGGTGAAAGGTCAACACGCCTTGAGAGAGATATGCCATTCGCCGCAACCTACGTCGCCGTTATGGCGTCAGGTGGGATTCCACCATATACAAGTTTCAAACGGCTTGGGGAGGCAGAGTTGCTGCCAGCAATGAGTCAAGAAGCAAGAAACTTAGTCAGGGATGTTGAGATATTTGGAGTAGATCCCCTCACGGCGATGCAGAGATCTGCAAAGGCAAACCCGTTAGATATCTATCGAGAATTCGTTGGGGGTTACGCATCTGCCGTCATCATAGGAGGCGATGTCACAAGCTTCCTCGAAACAAAAGCTCAAGAGCTTTTCAAAACTAGAGCCGCCAGAGTGAGAGCAGCCGCAGAACGACTAGGCATGCTCCTGGAATCATTCATCATCATAATGGTCCTCATGTCCCTCTGCTTCTACATCCTCTTCAGCGTAGAATCAATCTACAGCACAGGAATGTCCTCAATCTCAGGAATAATGATGTACACCTACGTCTTCACACCTCTACTCTCGTTTGTATTCATCTACCTTGCACATGGAATGCAACCGAAGACTCCGGTAACCGACTGGAGACCCTACAAAGCCTTCGGAATATGCATAGCAATAGCAGTTGTAGTACTCATGCTTCTGACGAACTTCATGGGTATATTCTATGTTCCATTCCTCGCCCCAATAGCAAGCATAGTTGACCTTCCAACAGCTGTCGCAATAGCATTAGTGATCACGTCTGCCCCTCCTGCGATTATCCAGATAAGGCTCTCAAGTGAGAAAGCAAGCACCGAGAAAGGGGTAACCCTCTTCCTTCAGGATCTCACGGAAACCAGAAAGACCGGTCTAGCTCCAGAGAAGTGCATCGAAACTCTCTCTAACCGAGAGTATGGCTGCTTCAGCAAGCATTTAAGGAAGATAACTGCTGAGCTTTCATGGGGCATCCCCTTAAGAAAAGTCTTCATGGACTTCGTTAAGCGAACAAAGAGTTGGACAACCCAGATTGTGATGTTCCTTCTAGTTGAGACAATTGATGTGGGCGGAGGCACGATCGCCATGATTGAATCCCTTGCCAGGTTCTGCACCACAACACAACAAGTGGAGAGGGAAAAGAAGATGTCTGTCAAACCTTACATCATGATGCCTTACTTTGCAGCCCTTATGCTAGTTGCCACAACGATTATGATGCTGACCTTTACGAGTAAGACGGTGAGTATGGCGACGGGTGAGGCTGAGGCTGCAGCTTCCCCCGAGCTTGCTTCACTAATGATCATCTTCACCACTTCCGTCATTATTCATAGCTATTTAATTGGGCTCGTAGGTGGAAAAATCAGCGAAGAATCAGTAGCAGCAGGTTTCAAGCATTCAGCTTTGCTAACGGTCCTTGCCATAGTAGCAGCAAAGGTGGCTCCGACTCTAATCAACTTCTAGGAGGTTAATTGGTCACATGGGTCTAAGGAGGATTGGCAGACGCAGGGACAAGGCAGTTAGCCCAGCGATTTCCACAGTAATAGTGACCGGGATGATCGTAGGGCTAGTAACCATTGCACTCTCTTTTGCAGGCAACTTCCTAGTGCTTAGGATTGCTGAGAGCGAGTTCAACTCAGCTAAACAGTTTATGCGAACCTTCGCGCTTCAAATCGATAATGTTGCTTGGTCAATAGGACGCACTGAGACAGCTCGCTACTCAAGCAGATATGGACACGTCACCTTTGAGACAGCTCTAAACTACACGATCTACGTCAAAACAAATGCTACGCAGCAATATGAGCTGTTCTACACAAGCACAACAGGCATACTATGCTTCAACATGCCCATAACTTACTACTCAGTAGGAGACAACTACTTTGACCTATTATACCCTTCCTTCAACAGCGGATTCCTACTAGATGGAGCTTCTGCGCCAAATGCGAAGGTTTTCGCTGTGGAAAAACTTTCCATGGCAGACGGCAGTTTCATAAGGGTTGTAGTAATGCCCGCTGTGAGAATGGTAAATCTAACTATCGGTGACACAAACTACGTCAGGCTGTACCTGCCCATCTTGTCGGTGGGTGAGACACCGAAACGTTCCCAATCAGTCACCATGACAGGGGACTCTATCTCTAAGTTAGGGGAAAGTATTACTGCTCTCAAGGTTGAAGTGAGCTTTCCGGAAGAGGATTTCGACAATTTCTTCTTCAACTTTCCTCAACTCGAAGAGCAGGTGTCCTTCACAACTGGAACCGTTCTTGAGCTCTACGTTGGCGAAGTAGACGTCGGGCTAGGAGTGCATGCCTAAATGTTAGGGAGGGTCTTTGGTTGCCACATGTGAGTCTCGAATATGTGATCATGGTTCCAATTCTTATTGTGCAGGTCATTTTGGTACCTGTAGCCGCTGGGTGGATGATGGATGCATGGGTACTTAGACGTAGGGAAAACGAGCTCAGAGACGTTGCGAGTCACATGGGAACAACTATCCAACAACTGTACTTCTCCTTAAACCGAGAAGAGATTGTTGCTGGAATAACTACTCAAATTCCTGAAGTTCCATCTTCAATCGAATTCTTTCCCTATAACATCACTGCCTCCAGCCAAAAGTTTGAGAACAGCACTATAATCGACTTGAATCTCGCTTTAAAAGGAACAGACATCACGGTCATGACTCGAGTTACGTTAGGTCCCAACGTCTTGTGGCAGGACTCAACTTTCCTAAGTAATTCTGCGAATGCCTGCATATTGGTGGAGAAGTTCTCCAACGGCACCTTAAGTTTCTCATTTGGATAGAGGAGATAAATAAGAATGGTAGGAGTAACAATTGATCATCTGGTTGCCACGACCGCCTTCACAGGAGCAATACTCCTATTCATAGGTCTCTTCACCCAAACATTGCAGGTTGCAATCTTGTA
>SOJC01000016.1 GCA_004376645.1 Candidatus Bathyarchaeota archaeon | reverse complement strand
CAGGGATTACCATGAAGGGGTATACAGGCAAGATAGCGAGAGTTAATCTTACAGAGAAGAAATCCAAGATTGAAGCACTTCATCCTGAATGGCCAAGGAAGTTCCTGGGCGGAATGGGCTTTGCGAGCGAACTACTCTTCTCGGAGATCAAGAGAAACCTAGACCCTCTTAGCCCAGATAACAAGTTGATTGTTGCACCTGGGCTTCTCATTGGGACAGGTATTCCAACAGCTTCTAAGACCATCTTTATAGCAAAGTCTCCTCTAACTGGAGGATATGGGAAAGCTTCTGCAGGCGCAACCATCGGACCTGCACTGAAGAAGGCGGGTTTCGATCTTCTAGTGATAGAAGGTCAAAGCTCCAATCCTGCCCTTATAGTTATTTCAGATCAGGCTATCACGGTTGAAGATGCTGAAGATCTGTGGGGCAGGGGTGTGCGAGAAACCGAGATCATATTGAAGGAGCAATGTGAAGGCTTTTCAACCGCAGTTATTGGACCAGCTGGAGAAAACCTTTCCAGAATAGCTGGAATTGATTCTAACGAGCGACAGGCTGCCAGAACGGGTGTGGGGGCTGTCATGGGCTCCAAGAAGCTGAAAGCAATAGCTGTGAAAGGTACTGGAAAGGTTGAGTATGCTAACACTCAAGCTCTACATGACCTTGTGATCAAGTGGACGAAGACCATAAGGGAGAACCCTGACTCGAAGCTAGCTATGAAATATGGGACGGGAGAGTTTTACGCTTGGATGAATCAGAGAAAGGGAGTCCTTCCAAGCAGGAACTGGCAACAAGGATACTTCCACAAAGCTTTCGATAACGTGGAAGAAGGAGAGTTGACGCAGCTTGATCCTTACTATTGGGCTCCAAAGTATACAGTGAGGAATAAACCGTGTCCCAACTGCACCAAGCCATGTGGTAGAATCGTGAGAATAGATGCTGGTAAGTATGCGGGTACCGAGCTTGATGGGCCTGAGTATGAGACTATGTACTCTCTAGGGGCTAACCTTGAGATAGACGATTTTGAAGCACTGTGTCACGTTCAGATGATGTGTGACCTCTATGGGTTAGATGCATTGTCTGCTGGGGTCACCATCTCTTGGGCTATGGAAGCCTTTGAAAGAGGATTGTTAACGAGGGAAGACTTGGATGGTTTGGAACTGAAGTTCGGAGATGTGGAGGGAACTTTAGAAGCTCTACGTAGGATGGCTTATAGGGAGGGAAAAGTTGGATGGCTCTTATCAGACGGTGTTAAGGTCGCCAGCGAGAAACTTGGCAGGGGTTCAGCACACTTCGCCATCCACTCAAAGGGACTCGAGTTACCTGCTTATGATGTTAGAGGAATCAAAGGTATGGGTCTAGCAGTGGCAGTCGCTGTGAGGGGTGGCGACCATTTAACTGCCGTGGTTTACGGAACAGAGCTCGTTGGAAAATGGTGGAAGTTCTCCGGTATAGACCGATTCTCAGCGGAAAATAAAGGGTACGAAGTCAAAGTGCACGAAGACCTCATGACCCTATATGACATTGTAGGAGTCTGCAAATTCACTAGGCATTTCTTCTTCGCTGAAGCATTCCCTGAGATGGTGAAGGCAGTTACTGGAATGGACTTGAGCGTAGCTGATCTTCTGACTATAGGTGAAAGAGTCTATAATCTGCAAAGAGCCTTCAACGCTCGAGAAGGACTCGATAGGAGAGCAGATACTTTACCCTCTAGAGTTTTTGAAGATCCTATTCCTAAAGGAGAGTCAAAGGGTAGTCTTATCAAGAGGAGTGAGTTCGAGAGGATGCTTGATGACTATTATCAGGTTCGCGGATGGTCAGAGAATGGTGTTCCCACGAAAGCCAAACTTGTCTGTCTCGACTTGGATGATGCTGCTGAACAAGTTGGAGCCTAATGGATTAGGTGGATATGCCCCTTAAGAAATATCGGGAGAAGAGAAATTTCGGCAAGACCAGAGAGCCTGAAGGCGAGAGAGTCGGTGAAGGCAACCTATACGTGATTCAGAAACACGATGCTTCCCATCTTCATTATGATTTGAGGCTGGAGATGGATGGAGTTCTGAAAAGTTGGGCTGTGCCAAAAACGCCGCCAACTGAGCCTGGTATTAGGAGATTGGCGGTTGAGGTCGAAGATCA
>SOJC01000077.1 GCA_004376645.1 Candidatus Bathyarchaeota archaeon | reverse complement strand
GATTGCGAGATCCCTATGTTGCAGAGATGAAAGCCGTTATTCTAAGTTTGTGTCCTAAGGCGGAAATCGTTGACATCTCTCATAAGATAGAAAAGTTCAACATCCGTATGGGCGCCTTTGTTTTGGCATCTGTGCACCATACTTCCCTACGGGCGCAGTTCATGCATGCAAACCAAGGTAGTGCCGAGAAACTCTACAAGGCGAAGGTTGGTGATCCAATTAGAATCCAATCACAATCTCACGGTTAAACTCTGTCAGTTTTGGCCAAGTCTCGCATCCTCCCAACACCATCAATCTCCCTAATGTAATCAGCAACACTGTTAGGTACGAGTTCAGTCCAACTCTCGTTTCTTAATATTCTTTCCCTTACTTCAGTTGCCAAGTGAAGATGGCGTTTGCTGAAGGGAATTGATTTAACTGGGAAACCAGCTTCCATGAAAAGTCGGCAGGTTAGAGGCTCGTTAGAATAGACGACTTCAAACCTTGGAGTGTACCCTCTTACTTCTGCTACCCACATCATATGAACATGTAAATCTCGAATTGGGATAATTAAATACTTTGAAGGGGTTATTTGAGCTTCTATTAATGCCTTGCAGATCATCGTGACTCGTTCTCCAGCAGTGAAAGGATTGTCCAATCTATGGCTGTATTGAGCGCTGCCAATGACTATTATCACTTCGTCAACGTTGGACAGAATATGCTTTATGGCGTGAAGATGACCTAGGTGGAAAGGTTGAAACCGCCCTACATAAAGACCTCGCAAAGTCATGGAGAACTACCTTTCAAATTGATTGTACTTATCCAAGCTTATTATCTTTAGCTCTAAGTAAGCAGATTGGATATAGTTTCATTGATTTTTCATTGGCTTTAAGTTTGAAAACTTTCTTATAGTTGCGATTCTCCTTCCGCAAAATCCGCCATTTTATCTTCAAGCCACCCCCATAGCCTCCAAGCGTCATATCTGCAGCTACAACTCTATGGCAAGGAATTATAGGGGGAAAAGGATTAGTCGCCATTACTCGACCTACAGACCTGGGGCTTCCGCCTGCCACCTTAGCCAAATCCCCATAAGTCGCCACGTAGCCTGTAGGGATAAGCGAGGTCAACTTCAACACTTTCTGGGAATAATCCGATAGACGAGCCATATCGAACTGAAAACTGAAGGAAACATCCTTTCCTCGGAGCATGTTTCCTACGACATTCAAAATTTCCTCCCCAAGAGAGTTTCCCTCTCGTATAATATGATAGTCCGAACGATGAGGTAACTCCTTAATCAAAGATTTATGTACATACCTTTTATCAACGGCAAATGTCGTTGCGAAAATCTTGCCATTCCTGAGAGCGGTGCCACACCAAAACTCTTCAAACTCTTGAATATGCAGCTCTATCATTTCACGCTCCCATCCTATAACGACAAGTTGGGAATTAATTCTTTACGTTCCAACTTTAGGGGAGAGCGGCGTCAAAACGATAGGTGTTTCATACGCCTTTTCGTAATTAAGTTTAAATTGATGAGCTGGCATAGTCAATTCCCACTTTGGAGTCGACGGATTTGATTGATCACAATCAGCAACACCCATACTTTTTAATGCCGGGGGCCACAGCTCTCGGTGTAGTTTATTCTGATGGTGTGATACTCGCCTCTGAGAAACGAGTCACCTATGGATATTTCGTTACAAGCAAAGCTGGAAAAAAAATCTTCAAGATCACAGATCACATAGGAGCAGCGTGTGCTGGATTAGTTGCCGATATGCAGAATCTAATACGAGAGGTGGAAGCTTATGCAAATCTGTTCAAGCTGGACATTAACAGAAGAATATCTATAAGATCCGCTGCGAAAGTCATGTCTAATCTTCTCTTCGGCAGACGGTTATTCCCATTGATTACACAGACGATTATTGGGGGAGTTGATGATGAAGGACCATCGATATATGTTCTAGACATTTTGGGGTCTGTGATTCCTGATGACTATGCTGCTGTGGGAACTGGCGCAGAGATAGCTATAGGAGTTCTCGAGGAGAATTACAGGGAAGGTATGACCCTCCAAGAAGTGAAAGATGTTGTAGTCCGCACTATGAAATCAGCCTTAAGCCGAGATTCTATGAGCGGTGATGGCGTTGATTTTCTAATCTTCACTAGGAAGGGTCAGTTCGAAGAATCAGCAAAGTTCTAACATGTCTTCTTCTAGAACCAATTCTCACAAACGGCAATAACACACCCTTGAATCCTTTGAGGAACAACTGCATTTCTGATTTCTCAGGATTTGCTTTGAATAACTAGAAAGATGATGCGGCGGGCCGGATTCGAACCAGCGAACCCCTACGGGAAAGGATCTTGAGTCCTTCGCCTTTAGCCATATACTTTTTGACCTGGCTTGGCTACCGCCGCCCATCTGCTCAAAATACCTCAATTGTGATTTAAACATTGTCAGTCCTGCTCAGGCAAAGCTGAGGTAGTTCACTATAAATGGTGAACTAAGCCAAGAATCTGTTAACAGAATTGTCCTTGCCGTTCTATTGTCAGTATCATTCTTCCCTAACCTTTAAACCTAAAGGACTCGAAAGAGATAGTCGCTCAAAAGGTGTTTCACTCTGCCTAGCCCGCGAATTCAACGTATCCACAAAGCTGGTATCCGAGTACTAAAGGCTATCTCGGCCTCCATACGTATCCAAATCCTTAACCTGCTTCAAGAGAAAGGGTCCTTGTCCTACTCCGAGCTGATGATTTCTCTAAAGCTTGACTCTACCCGTGATGCTGGACGCTTTGCATACCATCTCAAATTTCTTTTGAAGGCTGATTTGATTGAACCTGATGTGGAAAATAGGAAATACCGTCTCACAGATCTTGGCCGATACATAATTAAATTCACTGATGAAATAGAAGATCAAACCTATAAGCGCAGGAAGATGCTTGTCCGCACCTCCCATTTTTCAATAGAGGAATTCGATCGAAACAGGATCACACAGTCCTTAGTCATAGAAGCTAATGTACCTACGGACTTAGCTCAGAAGATAGCTCGGGAAACAGAGAAACGCTTGCAGCAGTTTAAGACCAAATACCTAACAGCCCCTCTCATCCGAGAAATCGTCAACACGATTTTGCTGGAGAAGCATTATGAAGACTATCGCCATGACCTCACAAGATTAGGCCTTCCTGTTCACGAAGTCTCCCGCCTTATCGAAACTTCAGGACAGAATATTGGAGCAATCCAGAAAGCTGCTGGAGATGCTGTTATGGAAGAATACACACTTCTTAACATACTGCCTCGTGAAATTTCGGACGCCTATCTGGGAGGTAGTCTTCACCTCAATAGCCTCGCCACATGGATATTGAAGCCAAACGAAATCATTCACAATCTGTCCTTCTTTCTGCGAAGTCACAAACCAAAGACACTCGAGGCCGCTCTTAATCTCGCCACCAATATTATCCGAAACGCGGCAAATGATATCATAGGATATCAAAGCCTAGAGAACTTCAACACATATCTTGCTCCCTTCACAAAAGACCTCTCTCCTAATAGGGTCAGAGAGCTTCTACGGCTTTTTATCAGAAACCTGAGTCAAACTAATCGAGAAGAACCTACGACACTGACTCTCGAACTCTCTACGGAGGATGGATATGCTGAAGAAGCCAATCATCTAGCCCTCCTCCTGCTAGAAGTGTTGAGGGAAGAGAACGAATCGTATCCATTAAGAAATCCAAAGATAGTGGCAAAGATTAGGCGACAATCTCTTGGAACTGATGAGGTAGAGACTCTACTCTATAAAGCCCACGAACTCGCTTCGAGAAGCGTCCTTGTGTATTTTGCGAACCTATGCTCTGAAGAGCAAAAGAACACCACCTACACAGCCTCAGGATTAAGAATGAAGGATGATTGGCTACAAGATCAAGAATTGGATGTTCAACGAACAGGGAATCTTGATGTTGTTACTGTCAACCTGCCCAGACTCTCTTTCGAGTCAAAAGGAGATGAAGACAAATTCCTTGAACTTCTAGACAATCAACTAAAGATGGCTTCTCAAGCTCTGGAGATAAAATACCAAGCAATCAAAAGGCGAATGGAACAGAATCGTCTGTTGTACTTCAGCCAAAGGGCAAACAATGATCAGTACTTTAGGCTAGAAAATGCCTCACGAACGATAGCTTCTATAGGCCTCCCCGAAGCTGTTGAAGAACTAATGGTTGCTCAAGGACATGTGCCGGAGGATTATGGAAAAGCTTTCGTTCTCACTGAAAAGATTTTGAAACACATCCATGCTTATGTCAAAAAACAATCAAAGAAACCACGAATCCGGCTTTCATCAGCTATTGTTCCAAATAAGACAGCGGCGTACAGGCTGGCAGAACTTGATGTGGAGAAGTATGGCTGGGGTGTGGTTAGAACTCATGGCAGCAAAGATCATCCGCATTACAGTGACATAAATAGGGTTTCATTAGGTGAGAAGGAGCAACTTTTGCTAGAGGAACGAATACATCAACTAACCTTTGGTGGACACTTGACACTGATACAATTGCCAGACCAGCCAACTTCTGCAGAAGCCCTTTTAGCCAAAACAAGACAACTTGTGACAAGTGATATCGGCTTTTTTGCATACAATACTTCTGCTATATGTTGCCGCAATTGCGGGAACACCTTCTCAGGGCTCCATCTGAAGTGTCCCAACTGTAGCTCCATTAATATTTTTTCAGTGGAATTCTGCTAGCTTCGAACAGTTCAGTCTATGCTTTATACAACTTTTTGTCAAACATTCGGTGTGTCAATTTTTGATAGTGCAACTACAAGATTTTATATGGATTATTCTAAAAAATTAAAGTAACGTGCAAGAACTGCAAAATTTACATGTTTTCGTAAATGAAGTCCATAATGGAAGCACATGAAATCATCGTTTTTGCTACTAATTATGTGTTGAAAACTCTAAGTGTTAAGTGGCGATAATGTGGTGTGCCGCGAGGATTTTCCATGAGCAAACAAGAATATGTTGTCGATTCATTCAAGTACTTTCCACATGTTAGAACGTCAAGAATAATGTTTGATGACTTTAGCGTTGAAAGAATCAAAAACTCTCTGCTTGAGGAAACTGAACTCTCATCTGAAGTTGCAGACAAGATAGCGCGCGACACAGCAGGTCACTTAGAGAAACTAGATCTTAACTTTTTATCTGCACCACTGATTCGTGAATTTGTATGTGTAGCCTTGCTAGAAAACAATTTGGAGGATGCAAGAGCAAAGTACACTAGGCTTGGTTTGCCACTATATGATGTAGCCCGACTCATCAAAGTTGGTGACAAAGAAAACGCCAACCTTCAGCACAATCCGGAAACTATACATAAACTCGCTGCTGACACGATTTTCGATCAATATTCGCTTCTAAACTGCCTGCCGTCCAACTTGGCAGATGCCCACATCTCAGGGGCCATCCATATTCATGATCTCGAATACTTTGCAATCAGACCGTTCTGTCAAGAACATGATCTACGTTTCTTCCTGAGGAAGGGATTAATCGTCGATGGGCAAGGCTTGCACACAGCTGTAGCAGGTCCTGCAAAGCATCCAGAAGTGGCAATTCTCCACGCTGCAAAGGCTCTGGCAGCAGCGCAAACCAATTGGGCTGGCGGACAAGGCTATGACTTCTTCAATGTTTGGCTAGCCCCATTCGTAAGGAACATGCCCTATAAACAAATGAAACAACTGGCTCAGATGTTCATTTACGAAATGTCGCAGATGTACGTCGCAAGAGGCGGTCAAACCGTTTTCTCCTCGATAGCACTCGAATGTGCTGTGCCAAAGATCATCTGGGACATCCCAGTTGTGCTCCCTGGAGGAAAAGTCTCCACCTCAGAGACGTACCATGACTACTATGAAGAAGCTAACGCCTTCTTCAACGCCATACTCGATGTTTACTTAGCCGGAGACTACTTAGGGAAAATGTTCAACTTCCCTAAATGTGAAGTGAAACTACGACGGGAATATTTAGGCAAGTTCGAAGATGAATACCTCAAAGTGGCTGCTTTAGCAGCTAAATTTGGAACTCCCTACTTCCTCAACCTCTGCCCCGACTACATGCCCGATATTGTGAACAGTCAGTGTTGCAGGCTGATTTTCACACCTGACAGCGATGAGCTAAAAGACTTCCACAAGGGCGCAATGCGAATGGGAAGTCTGCAAGTGATAACGATCAATTTACCTAGGCTAGCCTATGAAGCGAAGGGAGATGACAACATGCTCTTTGAGAAACTGGACGAAAAAATGGATCTTGCTAAGGAAGTTCTCCTGATCAAGCGAAAAGTCATTAGAGAAAGGATGGACAATGGCATACTGCCATTCTGCACCATGGACTGCCTTGGCGAGCCCTATCTCAACTTGGATAAACAAGTTTTGAATATAGGATTTGTAGGCTTGAATGAGTTATTGAAGGCTCACGTGGGTAAGGAGCTCCATGAAGACTCCAATACTTGGAGTTTTGGATTGCGAGTCATTAGACACATGGTTGATAGAGTGAATGCTTACGCAGAGAAAACAGGCTACCGCTTCGGATGCATTCAAACGCCTGCAGAGAGTTGTGCCCACAGATTAGCCCTCATAGACCAAAGGGCCTTTGGAGAAAAGGCGATAGTTCAAGGAGACATTGGCAATGGGGGCATCTACTACACCAATAGCTCCCACGTACGCCCATCTGCAGGAATTCCGTTGCTAGACCGAATCAACGTTGAGGCGAGTTTCCACCCCTTAACAAAAGGAGGCGCTATAATGCATATCTGGCTCGGTGAAAACAACCCATCAGCGGAAGCTGTTTGGGCGTTGATCAAGCGTATCGCAACCCAGTCGCTGGCAGCCTATTTCGCCTTGACAAAAGACATGACTATTTGCAGAAAGTGTAATAGTGTAGAAGGCAATCTACAGACTCGGTGCAATCGTTGCGGAGCAGAGGGCGACGACTTAGAGTACTGGTCGAGGATCACAGGATACTATCAGCAGATAAGAGGATGGAACGCTGGAAAGTTACAAGAATTCAAAGATAGACATAGATACGCAGTATAGAAAATATCCTCCTAAGTAGCGATGACACGACCCATTTGAAAACCGCAGACTATTTTATCTTCCCCAATATCAAAGCTAGAAGCCCCATCCTAGTAACGATTCCATTCCATACCTGCTGAAAATATTTTGCGTGAACTGTGTCATCCACCTCAGGAGCGATCTCCTCGACCCTCGGTAACGGATGCAGCACAATCATGTTTCCTCTTGCGTTCTCTAACAATTTCAAATCTACTCTGTAGGAGCCCTTAACCTTAACATAATCCGCTATCTCGGGAAATCTCTCCTTCTGGATACGTGTCATGTACAACACATCCACGTCTCCAATGACATCCTCAAGTCTATCCTTCTCAGTAACACAAATCTTCTCTTTGATGGCTTCTGAAACCTCCCTCCGCATGCGCAACATTTCAGGAGAGACAAAGAAAAGATTAACATCATACAGCGACAACGCGTATGCTAACGAATGAACTGTTCGTCCATAACGCAAGTCACCAACTAAAGCGATATTCAAACCATCGATTTTACCTTTCTCCTTCATAATTGTGTATAAGTCCAGCAAGGCCTGAGTCGGATGCTCCTCTGCTCCAGATCCCCCATTGATAACTGGCACGGAAGCGAACTCTGCCGCCAGTCGCGCTGCGCCTTCCAAGGGATGACGAACCACAATGACATCAGCGTAATTCTCAACAACTCTCATAGTGTCTGCAAGATTCTCTCCTTTTTTCACCGAGGAGATCTCAACTCCAGCAAAGCCAATTGCTGACCCACCTAATCTGTGCATAGCCGACTCAAAGCTCAGACGAGTACGAGTACTGGGTTCAAAAAACAAGGTGGCCAGAATCTTGCTGCGTAGCAAATCCGACCTGGAATGAGCAACAGGTTCCATGAGCGAAGCTGTATCTAGAATATAATCTATCTCAGAGCGGGAAAAATCTCTCAAAGAGATGATGTCTCGTTCCTTGAATTCCATTTTTTGGACACCAAAGACAAAACACGGATTTGTAGTAGATAACTCCTTTGCTTTCGTTCTAGGACACCTAGGAAAAGTCATATAGCCTTCTTTCGACGAGATTGTCTAAGAGGCGAATCACTGAATGGCCAC
The DNA here is from genome assembly GCA_004376645.1 of Candidatus Bathyarchaeota archaeon. GTDB lineage: Archaea > Thermoproteota > Bathyarchaeia > Bathyarchaeales > SOJC01 > SOJC01. The sequence continues at coordinate 42,233 of SOJC01000077.1, read as the reverse complement.
TAGAACTCTACTTGTCTCAAAGATCAAGGATGGAACAGTAATCGACCATATTACGGGCGGGCATGCCTTGGACGTTGTTAAAATCTTAGGTATAACTGGGCGGACGAATGGAATAGTATTGATTGCCCTGCATGTTCCCAGCAAAGGGCTAGGTACCAAAGACATCGTAAAGGTTGAGGGAAGAGAGTTGGAACAAGAAGAGGTCGACAAAATAGCACTCTTGGCCCCCCACGCTTCAATAAACATAATCCGCGGATACCAAGTTGCTGACAAGAAACGAGTGAAACTACCGGACATCATCCGCGGAACAGTGAAGTGCGGTAACCCAGCGTGCATATCCAATAGCAACGAACCAGTGCAATCAAAATTCTATGTAAAATCCAGAGAACCTTTGGTAATAAGATGTCACTACTGCAACTACATAATGGAGAAGCAGGACGTTTTAAACCAGTTCTAATCTATTTTACCTGAAGAAGAAGAATAGCTTTAGCCAAGTCTCCCCCGCTTTCCTCCAATGCACGCCTCGCCTCTTCGACACCTCTTCCAGTTTGATCAGCTACGAGTCTTACATCCTCTGCAGGAATTGTCACAATCTTCTTTTCACTAACCAAAGCTCTTTCAGTAATTTTTCCTCCAGTAACTTGGAACACCTTCTGACCCTTAAGATTCAATATCGCCACCTCTGGATCCTCAATAATCATTTCCTTCGAGCCCATCTTGAAAACAACCTCCTCAACATCAGACATTACATCCATACTCAAACCCATACGCTTCATGATCCGCTTAGTTTCTCGTTGACTCATTCCCTTGCGCAAATCTGCTTCCCTTCAGCTACTATCTTTCTTGCTACTCCTTCTTAACTTTCACTCTTACTGCCGCTCTCTGCCACGCCCCGCCTGATCCGAACAGCAATACCACGCTGGAAAACCAACATCTCCTCTCCAGATAGAATCGCCCTTCCAACAGCTACAACCCTACGTTGACTATCCACTACAACAACCTCTTCTTCAGGCCTGATTTCCACGTCACATCTGATAACGTGCTTGGCAAAAACTGTTCTTCCCATAGAAATGAAGTCAGTTACGTCATCTTGTACTTCCACCCACAGCCGATTAGGGTCAATCAACATGAGGTGACCTCCACCTTCTACTGTCAAAGAGAAAAAACCATCAGTGGGACGCAAGGTAGCGATGAGTCTACGCTTGAAAAAAACATGTCTTATTCTTCCAGTTCTGCGAGAGTAGAAGACACATACCCCGTCAGGAAAAAGCGTTTTTCCAGCTCCCTCACCAAACTGATAGTCAGCAATCGAACGGATTCTCCACAAAGAACTCATAAACATTATGGCATCATTAACTTACGCGATAAATATAAAGAATCGGAGCTATGGTAAAACAGTTTGGTTAGGTGACACAATTGCAGTGCGAAGTCTGTGGTCGATACATAATGGGAAAGCCTTACAAAGCAATAATCGAGGGGGCGCGACTTGTCGTATGTAACGACTGTGCCCTGCTCGGCTCTATGAGCTGGGAAATAAAAACCAATGAGCGTTTCAGATTAAGTTCTAAGCCAAAGAAGTCTTTGAGAAACAAACCAAAGACTGCAACGAAACGCCAGTCTCCTTTGGAACCCGCCTTGGAATTAGTTAAGGATTTCGGCACCCGCATACGTCAAGCGAGAGAATCGAGAGGATTGAGCCATGAAGACTTGGGAAGAAAAATAAACGAAAAAATATCACAACTCAAAAAATTGGAAGGCCACAAGATGGCTCCCAACCACAAACTTGCCAAGAAACTCGAATATGCACTGAAGATCAAGCTCCTTGTCCCCATTTCTAAAGACAATGTACCTAAGAACCTATTAGCCCCTTCTCAATCAAAAGCTGTCACCCTCGGTGACCTAGTTAAAAATAAGGAACGATAATCGGAGGAAAGAGAATTACAAATGCAATAATTGTTCAGCAGCATCCGAGAAAGAAATTTAGGAATCTTAAAGAGTTTGAAAGCCTGACAGATGCAGCTGGTTACACCATAGTCGCAGCAGTGGAGCAATCGCGGAAGTTAGATTCACGATTTTCAGTGGGGAGAGACAAGCTTGAAGAAATCGTGAAATTAGTGAAAGAGCACAAAGTGAGAAAGCTAATCTTTGACAACAAACTCAAACCCGTTCAAGTTTATAATATCGCCAAAAAAACTGGCGTAGAGGCAATAGATAGGTTTCAGTTGATACTCGAGGTCTTTGCTCACAGAGCATCAACAACTGAAGCTAAACTTCAAATACAACTTGCTAGGCTCCGCTATGAATTAACGCATGCTAAGGAGAAAGTTCGCCTTGCAAGGCTGGGAGAGCAACCAGGCTTTATGGGGTTAGGTGCGTATGAAGTAGACATCTACTATGAGGCAGTGAAGAGACAGATCAACTCAATCAGAGAGAAGCTGAAAAAGATCAAGAAGAAGAGAAGTCTACATAGAAAGCGAAGAAAAGAACTCGGGTTTTTATCCATTGCGTTGGCGGGATATACATATGCTGGAAAAAGTACGCTCTTCAACCTTCTTGTCGAAGAGGCAGTCCCAACTGGCGAAGGACTGTTTACAACATTGTCTACAACGACGCGGCTTATTGAGTTATCTGGAAAGCGAGTTCTTCTAACAGATACTGTCGGATTCATTGAAAGGCTTTCTGTAGACCTAGTAGATGCTTTCCGCTCAACGCTTGAGGAAACAACTTTCGCCGATTTAATTCTCCTCATTGTGGATGCAAATGAGTCACTTCAAACCATTGAAAGGAAATTATCAGTCTGCCTTGATACAATCGAAAAGATAGGAGCCTACGAAATACCTCTAGTAATTGCGCTTAACAAGATCGATTTGCTCTCGGAACTGGAAGTTCGACAAAGAATGGAAGCCATGAGCAGTATCACCTCTGATGTTGTTTCGATTTCAGCTCTTGAAAACATTAACATTGATACTCTGAAACAGCAACTCTCAAAACTTCTTAAGAGCCAAATCCAGGCAACGATCACTCTTCCGATTAACGACGAAACTCTCTCCTTCGTTTCATGGATCTTCAGCCATGCCCACGTGAAGAAAGTGAAATATGAAGAAGATCGAGTCAAGCTGACTTTTGAAGCTGTTTCTGATTTTGTAGGCACAATTCTTGGTCGTGTAGAAAACTATGGTGGTGTCTTAACTGAACCTGAAACCTCGACATAGGTGGGACAAAGGTTGCCAAAAATAGTAGTGCTAAGATGGGGTCATAGACTCCGAGATGAGAGATTAACAACCCATGTCGCCCTCACAGCTAGAGCCTTCAATGCGTCTGGGATGATCCTCGCAGATGTCGAAGATAGACAGATCAAGAAAACGATAGCGGAAGTTGTTTCCAATTGGGGTGGCCCCTTCTTCTTCCAAATGGGTATTCCATGGAAAACCGCCGTAGGAACCTGGAGGACTAAGAATGGTATTGTTGTGCATCTGACTGCCTACGGCGAGAATGTGCAAACAAGCACAGTCCTTCAACGAATCCGTGCAACAGGCAAAGATGTGATGGTTATTGTGGGTAGTCAGAAAGTTCCAAGTGAATTCTTCTCTAGTAAAGTCTCAGATTTCAATGTGGCTGTAGGAAATCAACCTCATTCCGAGTGTTCAAGTCTTGCTGTATTCCTCGATCGTTTTTTCTGCGGCAGGGAACTCGTGAAGAGGTTTGAAAATGCTAAAATGCGAATTGTCCCGCAAAAACGTGGAAAGAGATTGTTATCATAGGCAAAGTTTAAAAGCTAAATATAGACTCCATAAAGAGATTTGTGCTTCACATGAGAAGTATATGTATTGTTGATAGAGGTTCTCTGCGTTGACTTTCATTGACGCTGACACCTTGGTCAAGGTGGCTGAAGCGTTGGGAAAAGAGGAAGCAATCGAGATAATCTACACACTTAAAGATGCTGATGAGACTACAGATGATCAGATTGCGTCCAAAACTGGAATTAGGTTGAATTCAGTTCGTAAGATTCTCTATAAGCTTTATGATCATTCGCTCGTCTCTTTAAGGAGATCCAGAGATCAAAATACAGGCTGGTTCATATTTCATTGGAAACTTCAGCCAGATCAACTTGAAGGATACATTCTCAATCAAAAAAAGCATGTTTTAGAGAAATTGGACACACGACTTCGGTTTGAGAAGAACCATGACTTCTACCACTGTGGTACTCTTGGGTGTCGACGGGTTCCCTTTGAGGAAGCGGTGGAGCTAATCTTTAGGTGTCCAATGTGCAACAAGCCTATGATGCATTTTGAAAATAGCAAAGTGATAGAAGCCCTTTCTCGTAAGGTTGATCAGCTAGGGAAGGAGTTGGGTGAGTAGATCCCTGCCGTCTGAAGAGACAGCACTGCGGCTCCTAAAAGATGTTGGCTGTTCAAAGAGTGTGATTGAGCATTGCAAAACTGTTACGCACCTTGGAGTAAAGATAGCTGAAGGTTGTAGAAGAAAGGGGTTAGAAGTCGATGTCAATCTTGTGCGGATTGGAGCACTTTTACATGATATTGGACGCGCAAGAACCCATGATGTTGATCACGCCATCGTGGGCGCCAGAATCGCTAAGGAACATGGTCTTCCTCTCCATGTATTATCAATAATTGAACGGCACATTGGTGGTGGGATTTCGAAGGAAGAGGCTGAGCGGCTGGGATTTCCGAAGAAGAGCTACATTCCCATCTCCATTGAAGAACGCTTGGTCGCCTACGCAGATAAAATGGTTGTAGGTTCAACGACTATACCAATTAGGGTAATAGTCGAGCGCCTACTTCGGGACAGTCACATTCCAGCTGCTTCCATCGAACGTCTGATGAGGTGGCATGAAGAGTTCCATTCTTACTTGGAGTAGAAGGGTGTTACTTTTTTGAGTGAGGTTGTAGTACTCCAGAAAGTTTCCCGAAATTCATTAGAAGGGTTTAGAGAAGCTTTGGGGAGAATGTGTGGAGGACTTAGAGTTAGGTTTTCCGATTGCCACAACGTGACAAATGGATGGATCAAAGTCAAAGTCATTGGTGAAGACGAAAAGGCCGCAATAAATCTTCTAGCAAGAGAGATAGGACTGGCCCCTGTCTCCGCTAACTATGTCACACGTTTTTCTGTTTGGAGGGGGAGAATAGTCTTTTCGAGAAAGGGTAAGTTGACTGTTGATATAGGAGTTTTCTCGCCAAACCCTATTTACGCAAGTGTCCCCATAAATCGCCTTCAACGCCAACTAGTCGATGGCAAAGAGTGTGATTTAGATGAGATAATGGAGTTGTACGGACTAGTTGATGGTATCCCTCTAGAAATCCGAGTAGTCACAGCTAAAGCCACAGAGTTTGAGGCAGAGTTGACACAGGAGCAAATGAAACTGTACCACCATTGGATTGATTCCCGCCTTGATCGTTTAATTGTTCTAGGAAGTATGCATGAAGAAGTTGTTGAAGCAATAAGAAAGGCAAGATTTGTGAGTGATGTAGCTGCAGTTTCCTCATTAGGCATGTTGGAACAGTTGCTTGTCTGCAAACTAGGAACTGATGCTGCAGGTCTAATCCGCCTGCTCGGAAGACGCCTACGTTACTCAACCTTAGTGTGTTTCTCTCCTCGTAAAATTCTGAGGTCAGTTTTAGGACGCTGGTAGTGTTGCGTTATTGGATATGCCTTCTTTGAGCATTTTTCTTGACACCAGTGTTGTCAACTGGACACAATGAGTACTCAATTGCAGTTTTGCGAAGAGCCAACAACAAGGTCTAACAAGGTCTAACAGAGCAAATATAAGCAACCTTTCAATATACAGCTTCGCGTTAGGAACGGAAAAAGGTCAAATGAAAACAACTAACACTGTAACCATGATACACACACCAATTTGTTCAAGCTGCAATAGAACAATACCTCAGGGCACAGAAGCTACAAAATTTAACTGCCCTAGTTGTGGTGAGATAACCATCTGGAGATGTCAAAAATGCCGCCAATTTGGTCGTCAATACAGATGCCCAAAATGCGGGTTCATGGGGCCTTGAAAAATGGCGAACGTTATATTGAGCCTGAAGATCTTTCCGATAGGCATAGAAGTGAACTTTGACGAGCTTCAAAAGCAAGTTGAGGAAGTCCTTCCGTCAAAGGCTAAGATATACGCAAACTTTCAGACTGAACCCATCGCCTTTGGCTTAAATGTGCTCATCGCCCATATTCAAATTCCAGAAGACGAAACAGGTATCTTAGATGGTGTAGAGCAAAATATTGAGAATATCCCAGAAGTTAGTAGGATCCAAACATTAATGGTTAGGAGAACCCGGTAGCACTATCAGTTTGTAAGATTTATAAGTCACTCATCTCAATTCGACTGCATGCAACGTTAGCTGTTCTAAAATGGAAGGATTAAAGGTGAGTGAGATTCAGCTTCGTGTTGGTGATGCAAAACAAAGGGATGTAGGGCGAGGTATAGCACGGTTGGATCAGAATGCGATGCGAAAACTTGGCATAAGCGCCGGTGATGTTATAGAGATCACTGGTAAACGGGCAACGAGTGCCATTACATGGCCAGCGTATAGTGAAGACCAAAATCAGAGCATAATACGTATAGATGGGTTCACTCGTAAAAATGCAAGCGTTGCCATAAATGAGTATATAGTAGTTAAATCTGCTACTGTGAAAAACGCTACAAACGTTGTCTTGGCGCCTGTTGATATGCATCTAAATGTAGATGAGGACTTCACGAATTTTGTGAAGAATCGGTTGGTGGAGCGGACCTTTGTTGAGGGGGACACAACGCTAGTCATGATGCTTGGTCATGCTATACCTTTTAGCGTCACAAAGAGTCGTCCCCACGGAATTGTTCGCATCACCAAAGATACACAATTTCAGATCCTCAACGAACCTGCTCCTGAAGTGAAAGGTCTTCCACGTACCACTTACGAAGACATAGGTGGTCTTCATGAGGAGATCCAAAGAGTGAGAGAGATGGTGGAGCTTCCCCTCAGACATCCAGAAATTTTCCAACGTCTAGGGATTGAGCCACCCAAAGGTGTTTTTCTTCATGGCCCACCAGGTTGTGGGAAGACGTTGCTTGCAAGAGCAGTTGCCAATGAATCTGAAGCGAATTTCTTCTCAATCAATGGTCCAGAAATAATGAGCAAGTTTTATGGTGAGTCAGAAGCGAGATTGCGAGAAATCTTCCAGCAAGCACAGCAAAACTCTCCAAGTATCATATTCATCGACGAGTTGGACGCGATTGCTCCGAAAAGGGAAGAAGTTACTGGCGAAGTGGAAAGACGGGTTGTAGCCCAGCTCCTAGCCTTAATGGATGGCTTGAGTGGTAGAGGAAATGTAATTGTCATAGGGGCGACAAACCGCCCTGGAGCCCTTGATCCTGCAATTAGAAGACCGGGACGTTTTGACAGAGAGATCGAGATAGGTGTTCCCGACAAGCAAGCAAGGTACGAAATCCTACAAATTCACACTCGTGGTATGCCTCTGGCAGAAGATGTTGATCTAAAGAAATTAACGGCTATAACTCATGGTTACACTGGTGCTGATCTTGCAGCTCTAGCCAGAGAAACGGCGATGAAGTCGTTGAGACGATACTTGCCAGAGATTAATCTGGAAGAGGAAAACATCCCTCCAGCAGTCTTAGAGAAGATGGATGTGCGCATGGAAGACTTCCTTAATGGCTACAAGGAGGTTACACCTACCGCAATGCGCGAAGTTTACATAGAAACTCCATCTGTTAAGTGGGATGAAATAGGCGGATTGGAAGAGGTTAAACAGGAGTTAATTGAAGCTGTTGAATGGCCCTTGAAGAACCCTGAGGTTTTCAGTCGGCTAGGCATTAAGCCCCCTAAGGGAATCTTGTTGTATGGTCCACCTGGATGCGGGAAAACACTGTTGGCCAGAGCGGTGGCCACGGAAAGTGAAGCGAACTTCATCACTATAAAGGGACCTGAGGTTTTCAGCAAGTGGGTTGGAGAATCAGAGAAAGCAATAAGAGAAGTGTTCCGGAAGGCGAGAACGGCCTCTCCCTCTGTAGTTTTCTTCGACGAGTTTGATGCTCTTGTGCGTAGGAGGGGAATGGGACTTGGGGATAGTGGTGTAACTGAGCGTGTAATCAGTCAGTTGCTAACAGAGATGGACGGGATATTGACTTTGGAAGATGTAGTTATCATTGCGGCTACAAACAGACCTGACATTATTGACCCAGCTGTACTGCGACCTGGACGTTTCGACAGGTTAATTTATGTGCCTGAACCTGACGAAAAAGCCAGGCTTGAAATCTTTAAACTCTACACAAAAGATATGCCCCTTGAGACCGATGTTAGTCTGGATGTCCTTACAAAGATGACAAAAGGTTACAGCGGCGCTGACATTCAAGCATTATGCCGTGAGGCTGCTTTGAACGCGCTTAGAAAAAGCATAGCTTCCAAGATTGTATCCTTCGTGGACTTTAAAGAAGCAACGAATATGATCGGTCCAACAATCTCGCCTGATATGGAAACATGGTACAAAGGGTTTGTCAAAGTTATGAGACAGTTGAAAAAGCCTACCACGCCCGTAGCATAAAGGGGCGCTGACATGACCAGTAAAACTTGGAAGCCTTATCCTCTACGAACTGTTGTCGTGGAATTATTGCAGCGCAAAGGAGCTACCACTGACACTGAGTTGTATAATATGGCTAAAGAAATCCACAGTGATCTAGGGTTTAATGTTTTGAACAAAGAACTAATGCGTCTGGAAATAGAGGGCATAATTAATGTTTCTGCTCTGGCGAGGGGTAAACGACGTGTGGAATTGCTTAAGAGGAAGAGAAGAACCAAATGAGCAACGATCGTTGCTCATCCTTTCTGTAAGTGCCCTAAATTATTCTTCAGACAATCTTTTTGCGGCTCGCTTTGCTGTGACCCCAAGTTTGGTTGAAGGGCTGTAAGCTCCACCAGTGAAGGTGAAGCCACATTTCTTGCAGCTCCAGATTCCAACGCTTTGGCGTTTGATACTGAGTCGGTTACATTGGGGGCATCTGTGCTTTCTTCTAGATTCTGTTGTGACTTCTACAAATCTTTTTCTAACAGTTGCTCCATATCGTGCCTTAAAGCCCCCAGCTAGTCCGATTTTCTTAGTTCTTCCCATTAGTCTTTCACAACCATCTTGCGAATCTCAGAGCTTTTTGTTTCAGCGGTCTTTACTGCTTCCATAATCTGCTCTTTTGTGATTTGGCCTGTGCCTCCTTTCTGGATTGCACAAATCTTTCCTTCTTTTTCAATCGTAATTGTCAATCTAGCGTCCATGACTTCTTCTTCCTCAAGCGAGGGATCGACAATGAGTTTATCATTTATTTTTGCGAATGTTACTGCTATTGGATGGTTTCGAATTGGCAATTGGTTGTAACCGGGTTTCACCTTAACTTCTCCTTCTTCAATTTCGTACTTCGACGTTTTAGTGTTTAGAAGGGCTGCTAAAGCTGCAATGGCAGAGGCATCTATCAAGTTGCCGTTATGGTTGAGTACATACACATCGATGAAAACTACAAGAACGGTCTTTCCTGGCTGAAGGCATAATTTCTCAAGATCTATAGTCTTTGCTTCTCGAATGCCTCTATCTGTGACTCTTGCAATTTCGATGGCGTCTTCATTTGGTGGACCTGGTTCAAACATTGGAGATGCCAGAGGAACAAGTTCAACATTCACTGTTAGAACTCCTTCGCTAGGAGTATCGGGGAAAGGTTTACCAATTCCAACTTTTACCCCAACCAAGACTTCAGTGTCACCTAAAAAGACGCGTGCTGATCCTTCAGCTTTTTCGATGACGCCTATTTCTAGTTTGATCTCACGATGCTTGTCAAATTCTCTTCCATCCAATCTTTTCCCGTCGTTAATTAGTTGAGCTATCTGTTTCTGCTTTATCCGGGTAACCATTGACACTACTCTTCCTCTCCCTCCACGGTCACGTATTTTGCCTTTAAAGCTTCTCTTTGCTTCTCGTAGAGCTGTTTGCAGCCTTTGAGGGCAAATTCGACGGTCTCTTCAAATTCTGAGATTGTCAATTGGCCATCCATTTGGAGGAGCGTTATGGCGTTGAGATTCGGCATGATAGCGAGAGGTACGTCTGCTTGGCCTTTTTTGTCTTCATTGTCAGTTAGGTCAAGCACAATGTGACCATCCACTTTTCCGGCGGCGCAAGCTACGGTTAGGTCTCTCATTGGGATTCCTCCGTCTGCGAGAGCCAATGAAGCAACAGTTATGCTTGCGCATCTCGTGCCACCATGAGCTTGGAGTACCTCTATGTAAAGGTCGATTGACGTTCTTGGGTAGTACTCCAGAAAGATAGATGGTTCCAGGGCATGTCGTATTACTTTTGAGATCTCTATTTCCCTCCTAGAGGGAGCAGGCGACTTTCTTTCATCAACCGAGAAAGGCGCCATGTGGTATCTACATTTTAGCCGAGACCGATCAGGTAACGCAAGATGTTTAGGATGTGTTTCATGCGGTCCATAAATGGCTGCTAATATCTTGTTTTTCCCTTGTTCTATATAGGCTGAACCATCTGCATTGCTAAGGACGCCTACTTTAATTTTTATGGATCTTAACTCGTCTGGTTTTCTTCCATCTATTCTAAGACCATTTTTGTCAATTAACTTTTCATCTGATTTAGTCATTCTTAATCTCACTTTCCTTCTCTTTCTTCAACATTTCTGTCACTCGGTCTGTTAAGCCGCTTGTGTGTGACTCCTTCTCTATCTTGCGGATGGCTATGATCGCTAACCTGTTATATTCTGGGTTTTTTCCGCTGATGAGTACTAATCCATTCTGACCCAGAAGAATATGACATCCAGTTTCACGTTTTATCATAGATATCATCGAGCCCTTTCTGCCTATGACGCGCGGGATTTTCGTTGGAGTAATCTCGATGATTTGGCCACGAGTTATCTTTCCAAGTCCTGGCTCTCGTATTGAGAGAAGTGGGTCACGGGTTCTATCATAGGACACAATTTTGGCTATAACTAGGTCTCCTATGTCAAAGATTGATGATAGTTCGTCTTTCTGCGGTCTGTAAGATCGTTCAACGACATCTGATGCGCGGAGGAGTGCTGCATATGGCGCTTTGATATCCATTATCCATCCTCCCATGGTTATGTCTGTTACTTTCCCGATGATGGTGTCTCCAACTCTTGGAACGTAGAACCCTTTCAAAGCTACGACACTTACTTTGCGTTCTTCGTATTCAACTAGTCCGATGTGAGTCGAGTACAGTTTTCCGTCTTTTTTGAACGTATTTTCCCCAGCAATATAGTTTCCTTCGGCAATCAGGTCACCAGGAGTCACAATTTGTTTTCTTTCAAAGAACGTTGGCATTTTCCGAATCACCAAATTTTATGTTTTGATTTCTTTACAACTTTTTCTTTGCTTCTGCATTTCCTTTTGTCAGTTCTCCGAGCTTATCCAAGAAAGGTCCATATAAGCCTGCTGCCATCTCGACTACGGAGAACCATGAGCCATCTGCATGCCATTCTTCCCTTTTGATTGTTCCATAATTTTTCACAGTTCCATAAGTTCTCGCTGCATACTGTGGAGGTATTCGCACTTCCACTTGGATTTGTTCCACCTTGAGGGGAAGAGCGGGACGCAAGAGTTTGATAATGTCCTTTGCCTGCTCTTCAGTTTCTTTGAAGGGGTCTATGGAATACCTGATTTCTCCCATCGCTTGCTCAATGCGGATGGGTGGATGTGGCAGGTTCGTCTTTGGATCAACGGCTTGCCGGGCTATGAAGGTTATGATCTGTTTCCTCTTCTCAGCGGTCAACTGTCGCCTTTGATTCGTGGTCAATTGCAATGTTCCTCGTTTCAGTATAATTTCCGCGATCTTTCTGGTGTCTGTTGTTTCAAAGGCAGCTTTGAGCTTATCTTCTCCAGCTTTTGTTCCTTTGTTTGCGTCTGTAAATATTGTATCTGTTACCAAGATTTCGGAGATCAGCGTTTCCTTCCCCATGGTATAGCTCAGGGCAGGTTGCGGTTTTACAAGAATTTCGAAGTGTTCACCATTGCGGGTTATACGCGCAACAGTGTATCGATCGCTCATTTTTGGTGGTCACTCTTGTTCTATGGTCTTGAGGTGCTTCTCTACTTCTTCGTTTTGCATCATCTGATAAGTTTTTGTAGATGAAGGTACAGTGCTAATTTTGACTCGCAGTTGTTCTTCTCGAGCTTCAAGAGTCTTCTTGAGGCTCTTGATGGCGAGCTTCACGGCCTCCTGTAGGCTCAGGTCTTCGCGGTACTCAGTCTTCAGTATACTCTCTACTGTCTCTCTTCCTACGCCTACGGCGATTGCTTTATATGCTCTGTATGTTCCGCTTGGATCTGTGGAAAATAGCCGATTACCTGTTTTGTCCACACCGCCAAATATAACCGAAACCCCGAAAGGTCGTACACCGGCATGTTGTGTGTAGAGTTGTTTGATATCGCCTATTCGCTTGGAGATTGCTTCGATGTCTATGGGTTCATCATACATTAGTCTGTTGCTTTGGCAGTATACTCTTGCTTGGTCGATTAGAATACGTGCGTCAGAACCTAAACCTACGACTGCCGCACCAATGTGTGTGTCTACTGCGAATATCTTCCATGTAAAGCTTGAGTCTTGTAATTTCGATTCGATCTTCTCCTCTGCCCCCAGAACTACACCTTCAGGGCAGACTACTCCGACTATTGTTGCCCCTCGATTTACTGTTTCGAGAGCATATTCTACTTGAAACAGGCGACCATCTGGGGAGAACACGGTTATAGCTCGATCGTAAGCTCCTGGAGCCGCAAATATTGACAAACGTATTTTCACCTCATGCAAACATTGCTCATATATTTGACAAGAAACAGTGGGCTTGACTAAAAACCTTTTCGTATGTTATCATATCTCCGATTTAACCCGACGTGACGGGTTCTTCATGCGCGACTAAGAGCAAGGTAACGTTTATTTTGCTTCTACGACGTTCATATAGCTGGTGGGTAGATCTTGGGAATTAACTTCAAGGATTTAGTGCCGAAAATCCAAGTTAACCTCCAAGATCTTGCTGGAAAATCAATAGCAGTCGATGCATACAACGCTCTCTACCAGTTTCTGGCAATTATTCGTCAACCTAATGGTACTCCATTGAAGGATTGTGAAGGTCGAGTCACAAGTCACCTTAGTGGTGTCCTGTATCGAACCTCGAACCTTGTTGAAATGGGCATCAGAGTATCCTACGTATTTGATGGCGCTCCACCAGCCTTAAAGGAAATCGAGATTAAAAGACGAATGAAGACGAAGCAAGACGCTGTCGTCAAATATGAAAAAGCCATAGCAGAAGGCAAAACAGAGGAAGCCCGCACGTATGCCCAAGCTACATCTCAACTCAAGAATTACATGGCGCAAGACTGCAAGAGACTATTGACACTTATGGGGATTCCATGGGTTCAAGCCCTTGGAGAAGGAGAAGCACAAGCTGCTTACATGACAGAAAGGGGAGACACGGATTTCTGCGCGAGTCAAGACTATGACTCCATACTCTTTGGTGCACCAACTCTTATTCGGAATGTCACCATAAGTGGGAGACGCAAACTCCCTAGAAAACCAGTGTATGTAGAAGTTGTTCCTGAAGTCGTTAAACTTGACACAATTTTAAGAGAGCTTGGCATTTCCTATGAGCAACTGGTGGATGTAGGGATACTTATTGGAACAGACTACAACCCTGAGGGTGTAAAAGGTATAGGTCCAAAAACAGCTCTCAGGCTCATCAAAGAGTATGGTACCATTGACAAGATTGCAGAAGGCTTTTTGGGAGAAAATTCTTTTCCAGTCGATCTACAGCAGATACGAGATTTGTTTCTAAACCCAAATGTAAGAGATAATTATGTTTTGGAATGGCAGGAACCCGATGCAGAAGGCGTCGTTGATTTTTTGTGTAGAGAGCGCGACTTTTCAGAAAACAGAGTTAGAAGAGCCTTAGAAAGGATGAGACGGGGAATGAGAGAGGAAAAGACTAGAACTACTCTCGATACTTTCTTTTAGTAGAAGGCTCAGATTCTATGTCCGAAGCTTCCAACCAGCGGAACAAAGGCTACCCCGCCTAGTTTTTCCTCGATTGTTGAACCATTAGATTCTTTGCGAAGACGAGTCAAAGACTGAAATAGGTGCACTCCTCCAATAGGAATAATCAGAATCCCTCCCGATTTAAGCTGCTTAACTAAGGGAGGGGGGACTTCTGGGGCAGCTGCTGTAACCAAAATGCGGTCATAAGGGCTACTGTCAGGAAGACCCAAAGAACCATCTCCATGGATCACTGTCACTCTATCCCCAAAACCGAGACGTAGTATATTCCCCCTGGCCATCTTTGCCAATTCAGGAACGATCTCAACAGTGAAGACATGCCCTCGTTCTGTTCTAGGAGTTTCTTCTGGGGCCACAACTCTTGCGATGGTCGCTGCGTGCCAACCGCAGCCAGCTCCTACCTCTAAAACGCGATGACCTACTCTCAACTCCAATGCTTCGTTCATAATCGCTACCATGTGAGGGGCACTAACCGTCTGTCCCCTGCCAATTGGGAGCGGTGTATCCATGGAGGCATACTCAATTGATCGTTCTGGCAAAAAGCAGTAACGAGGCGCTTGTTTCATTGCTCGGATGACTCTTGGGGAACGGAGAACTCCTCCATTGACAAGATTTTCAACTAGTTGATCCCAACCATCCGAGCCTTCTCTAATCTCTGTCACCTTCCATCCTAGAATACTGACGAGGTTCCTTAAGAATTTGCGACTTACGGCAGTGCACTATTTTACTGTCACTGACTTCGCTAGGTTCCTAGGCATATCAGGATCGCAACCTCTTTCAATGGCCATGTAGTATGCGAAGAGTTGGAGAGGCACTACATAAGGTATCGGTGAAAGAACCCCTGGAATCCCTTCCTTAATCTCCACGTAATCATCAACCAACTTTATTATGTCCTCATCGCCTTTCTCGCAAATTGCGATAATAGAAGCTCCGCGAGCCTTCATCTCCATGATATTCCCAATAACAGTCCTTCTAGTTTCATCTGGAGGACACACAAAAATCACTGGGAATCCTTGAGTTATGAGGCTGATAGGTCCATGTTTGCTTTCACCTGCAGGGAAAGCAATGGAAGGAACATAAGCGACTTCCATAAGCTTCAGACGACCTTCTAACGCAGTTGCGTAACTAATTCCCCTGCCCAAGAAGAAGAAACACTGCTTTCCTTTGTACTTTCTGGCTAACGTCCTGACTTTTTCCTCTTGGGTCTCTACTATGTTTTCGACAATATCTGGGATTTCCTCGATCTTCTCTTCTAGGAGGTCTATCTCTTCTTGCGAGACCTTACCTCGTTTCTTCGCTAACCGTATTGCTAATTGTGAGAGAACAGAGAGTTGGGAAGTGAATGTCTTAGTAGCTGCAACACCGATTTCTGGACCTGATTGTTGACCAACGTAAACTCTAGATATGCGAGTTAAAGTGGAACCTACAACATTGGTCAACCCTAGAATTGTGGCAGCCCGCTGCCGAGCAGTCTCAACTGCGGCCAACGTGTCCGCAGTCTCTCCTGATTGACTAACAGCAAGGATTGTACTGTCAATGCTGACTGATTTGCCATGTTGCTCGGTGAATTCGGAGGCTATTACTGGGTGAGTGGCTAAGAAAGACAGTTTCGAGAACATGTATGACGCTGCAAGGCAAGCATGATAGGAAGTTCCGCAAGCTACCATAATGACTTCTCGAGCTCTATCCAGAAAGGTGGGAAGGAGTTCCAGATATTTTTCTTGTAGCCGTAAAGTGTTCCGCAAGCAACGTGGTTGTTCATGGATTTCCTTCAACATGAAGTGAGGATAACCTTGTTTCTCCACCATCTCAGGGGGCCAATCGACGAGCTTCGTCTCGCGACTTACCAGACTCCCATCAGCTACCTTTCTAATTTCAAGCAAATTCTCTCTTAGAACTACCAGTTCTCCATTTTCCACAAAGATAATCTTATTTGTTAAAGGCAGAAACGCTGGAATATCAGACGCAAAATACCAAGCATTGTCAGCGATACCTAAAACAAGAGGGCTTTCATTTCGCGCGCATAGTATCATGTCAGGGTCCGACGTTGAGACTACTGCAAGAGCATAAGAACCTTGGAGACGCCCAATAGCAGCGATAGTAGCATTGATAAATTCTGAATCAACATTGCCTTTAGTCGCGAACTGTTTACTGTTCAGATACTCCTCGATTAAATGAGGTATTACCTCTGTATCTGTCTTTGACCTAAAGACGTGTCCTGCATCTTCCAACTCCCTTCTGAGTTCCGCGAAGTTTTCGATAATGCCATTGTGAACGACGGCAATCTTAGGCGGATCTGAACAGTCAAAGTGAGGATGGGCATTGACTTGAAAAGGCGCCCCGTGTGTAGCCCATCTAGTGTGTCCAATGCCTATACGTCCTGGCAAATCATCAAGATTACGGCGCATATGGACTTCATCGATCTTTCCAGCGTCTTTTTTCACGTATAGTTTCCCCTCGTCTAATGTGGCCTCACCCACGGAATCATAGCCTCGATATTCAAGCCTTTTCAACGCTGCGTGAATTATAGGTGCTGCTTGACCCTCTTTCAGAATACAACCGAATATTCCGCACATTTACGTTAATTCCATTACAATTTGTTGACTACGAGATTCAATAGCTAATCTAGGAACCGCTATTTTTAAGCATTTTTAGGAAGTAGCTTTTAGGTTTAAAAGAAATTTAATAGCGAATTTTGACCTTTAAGCCTACCATTACCCTCTGTGATCTTTGTCAAGCCGTGTTATGCATGGACTACTAAAAAAATTTTTATAAAGGGGAGTAGCTTATGCTCCCATGAGTCCTCATGAAGCAAAAACTGTTATTTTCCAAGGAACAGCAAGAAGGAAAAGAAATTTGCATCTACAATGATCCCCGAAAGCTGAAGTTGATCCTCAATAAGCTATCTTGGGAAATTCTTCACATGCTCAGCGAGAAAGCAATGTATCCCATGGAGATCGCTAGAAGGCTTGGTATACATGAGCAAAAAGTCTATTATCACATAAGGAAACTCGTACAAGCAAAAGCAATAACAAAAGTTAAAGAAGAAGAAAGAAAAGGGGCGATGGCAAAGTTTTACAGAGCAAGTTTTCCAGCTTTTGGAGTTGAGTTACCATTCGGAGGAAGGCGAAGCCGTGTTCCTTCGACCTTAACATCAAAGAAAGTCTTGCAATTTCTACACCCAATTCTCGACGATGATGCATTCGAAGGCACGATAGTAGTGGGAAGCCCAGATCCTCATGGGCCATTCAAAACAAGTGCTCGTGATGGTCATTACGCAGCTTATCTAACATTTTATCTAGGACAGTACTCAAAGCTTCCGGATGACTTCATCATAAAACTTGATGTAGATATGAAAGCTGAGAAAGAAGAGAAGAATAATCTGATATTGGTAGGCGGTCCAGGGACGAACCTGCTTACACAAGAGATTAACAAATACTTACCAATTAATTTCAACATGACACCCTCAGAACACGGTTTCATCTTCGGTGGTTTGGTATCTGAAAAAACTGGAAACATCTACACTGCTGATACGATGGGTCTAGTAGCGAAGATAGTGAATCCGTGGGATAAAGAGAAAAGAACCATCGTTTTCGCTGGAAACAAAGCTGTAGGGACAAAGGCGTGCGTTTTAGCGTTCGTCAAATATTGGAAGAAGCTTCTGAAAAACTATCAAGGCGAAGATAATTTCGCCACGGTTATACAAGGATTTGACTTGGTTGGCGATGGCAAAGTTGATTCAATAGACGTGCTTGAATGAAATTATCATAATGTTGGGTGGTTCGTCTATGTCTGAGAGGGGGAGGCATTGAGGGTGGTTGAAGAGGTGACCGCGCACGGTCACAGAAACATACTTGCCACAAATAAGAAGACCTTTGAAATAACAAAGGAACCCCGTTTGACTGAGAGAGGTGACTGCATAGTTGTTGTAGCGGCGGATAAGAGCGGTCCAAGCTTGAATGAAACGTTCAAAAGGGCTTTGCGGAATGCAAGGGCGAAATTAACCGTAATATTCCGAGTTGGCAACGAAGAAGAAGTGATTCAAGCATGGGGTAGCCCAAACATTACTCTCAGTCATCCAACAGATCTAGTAATACGAAAAAGCAACTTTGTCTGTAGGAGAACACTTGGAATAAAAGCGGATAAAACAGCGAGTGATTTCTCAGAGCGAATGTTGAAGGAGCTGAAGAGTTCACGGAAGATACTCATAGAACTCATTGTTGATAGTAGTGAATGATCCCAATACTGTAATCTTGTTAGGCTCGACAGAGGTTGAATTTAATGCAGTATCTTTGTTGTCAGTGGATCTCTGAGTGAACTACAGACTATATGTTGCTACTCGACAGTTTACGTAGAATCCTGTTTTGAAGTTCATAACTTTTATCACAAACCACCCTTTCTCTATCTTTGGATTTGCGATGAGCCAAAAAGAACTCTTTGTTAAGGAAGTTGTGGAGACAGTAGGAGACAAAATAGGAGAGAAACCAACAACTGAGAAAGTAGAGCAATTTGTGAAGCACGGATCTTTGTACTTATTCTTCGAAGTCTTGAATCTTAGACAGGAAATGGAGAAGCTAAAGAAGGAGATCAAGGCCAGAAAATAGACTCTTCGGAAGGAACGATGCAGCTATATCTGTTTACGAGTTGGAGACTATAGCTGAAGGATGTGGCGGGCCCGACGGGAATTGAACCCGCGACCTACGGATTAAGAGTCCGCTGCTCTGCCTTGCTGAGCTACGGGCCCCAACAACCTAATCCTTGACTTCTCTTTTCAGTATAGGTAACCTAATATTTTTCGCTGAATTACGTAGACACGTGGTGATCTGAGTGGGCGAACTCGTTTTTATCGGTTTAGGTTTGTTCGACGAGAATGATATCTCTCTACGAGGTCTAGAAGAGGCGAGAAGCGCAGATTCAGTTTTCGCAGAGTTGTATACAAGTCTAATGATTGGGTTAAGAATTAAAAACTTGGAACTCCTAATCAAAGACAAAATCGTTCTTCTAACAAGACAAAACTTAGAGGAGCAAGATGGAGAGCAAATTCTCACTGAAGCAAAGAAAGGTAAGACCGTGTTCCTAGTGCCAGGAGATCCCATGATAGCTACAACACATGTAGATTTGAGGATACGAGCGGAGCGAAATGGTATAAGAACACGTGTAATCCACGGGGCGTCAATAACATCTGCAGCAATTGCATTATCAGGTCTGCAGAACTATAAGTTTGGAAGAAGCGTGACAGTACCATTCAACGGAAACTGTCCTGTTTCAGAAACACCATACAACGTCATAAAGATGAATATGAGAGCTGGGCTCCACACTCTCTGTTTCTTGGATCTCAAAGTAGAAGAAGACCAGTATATGCACGTGCATACGGCGCTTCAAATGCTTTTTTCGATTGAGGACGCTAAACATGAATCAGTGATTACTGACAAAACGTTGGTCGTAGGCATAGCAAGAGCCGGCTCAAAAAATCCCACTGTGAAAGCTGGTTTGTTCAACGAGGTTCTAGAGTTCAAGTTTGGAGGACCACCGCACATACTAATCTTTCCAGGAAAGCTTCATTTTGTGGAAGCAGAAGCACTAGTCACGCTAGCGCATGCACCTGATATTATTGGGGGGTGGGTTAAGTGACAATTGAAGATCTTGTTGCGAGATATGTCGGTAGTGTGGAATATACTTTCGAGCAAATACAGCAGGCAAAGGATGGTGTTGCTGTAGGGGCTGGGAAAATCTTAGATCATGCAAAGAGGTATTTTGAGGACACGTTGTATTATTGTGACCAAAAAAGATTTGAGACAGCCCTTGTCTCGATAGCCTACTGCGAAGGTTTGCTTGACGCATTAAGATTGTTAAAGATGGTGAAGTTCCAGTGGACCACAAAGAAAGAATGAAGAGGCGCCCTATAGTTATAGCTGCAGGCGTTTTTGACTTACTTCACCTGGGACATGTTAAATTCTTGGAAGAAGCGAAAAGGGCTGGTGGAGAAAACGCGCAACTCGTCGTTGTTGTTGCCAGAGACAGGACAGTTGAAAACAGGAAAGGTGAGAGGTCAGTGATGTCAGAGAACCAAAGACGAGCATTAGTGGAAGCTTTGGAAGTAGTAGATGAAGCAGTTCTAGGATACGAAGAATTTGACATCTATAAAGTGATCGAGAGAATAAACCCGGATGTGATTGCTCTGGGACATGATCAGAAGGGTATCAAAGAAATCGTGAGAAAAGTTGTCTCAGAGCGAAAATTAAAAATGAAGATTGTGGGAATCGGACAGTTTGGCGAAGATGAACTCAATAGTAGCAGTGAGATCAAGAAGAAAATTGTTGAACTGTATAAGCGGAAACCCTGAACGCCTTGCTCACTTGGAAGGCTGATTCATGGCATGGTGAAAATCTCAAGCCTCACTTTTTGTCCATCTTTAATCTTGAGTTGGCTGCGTAGGAAATGAGGGGAGATGATCTCTAATACTGAAGAATCATAATGCGTTCGGAAGGCGGCGATTAATGCACCTCTAGCTTTGTTGTTTATAAGTGCTGGGTAGCATCTGACATGACCGAAAGTCCTTGATTCATCCTTGAATTCTTCGATTTCTATGGCTGGGTAATTTTCTAGCTCTTTGCTAGCTGCGATATCGTAATCCGTTGTAAGTCTAATATTCAGGGTGCCCGGATAGGGATCGAATCCGAGTTTTTCGATGAATTGTTTTCGGTATCCATCTTGTCTAACATAGTATGCGCCTTCACCTAAACCACTAAACACTATGCCTTCAAGAGTCACTGAAAGAGGATGTGCAGCTTCCACGACGATCTTGAGTTTTGAATATAGATTTTTCAATTGCGCCTTTCCGCTGTCTGTAAGTGCGATTAAGCAACCTTCGTTTGTAATTAACCGTTTGATCCAGTTCAATTGGTCCAATTCAATCAAATGGCGGGAAGCTGTTTGCTGGGAACTTCCTATCCTTTCTGCCAAATATTGGGTTGAAACTTTGATGGTTCTATGATAGGCTCCCATCGCAGCAAGCCTGAACAATAAATATTGATGTCTCCACAATTTCGTACTAGCTTGTGGTGTCCTCAACTTAAGTGGCCTTACTCAATGAAGTACAGGTTCTCACTTATTAAAGTGGAAGGGTAAGCCTAGCTTGTTGTTGAATCAGGAATGTGACGCTGTGCATTCCAACGGAGGTTGATGGAATTTTCTAGGGATGTAATCAGAGATTTGTGCATGACATGCTTTGGATAACCTATCATGTCCTAGCGAAAAGTGTAATCAAAATCTTGATTCTAGGAAAGTAAGACTTTTCTTCCGTGACATTCACCAAAGAAGTGGTAGCTCGGCGTGAAACATCTCATTAGAGTTCTCATTGCTCTCTCGATACTCAACTGCTTGCTAACAAGCCCTGCTCAAGCATATTCAGGGAACTTCATAGTCAAAGCGGTGGATCGCGTCGTAAAGACTTTGGATTTGAATGAAGGAGACCGCGTCTCAGGCAGATTTGTAGTAGTGAGCCATGAGAGTATCATAAATTTCTCCATTCTTGATGCTAATCAAAACCCTATTCTAAGCTACAAGAACGTGGGCTCAAAGAGTTTTCAATTTACAGTTCTAGAATCAGGTGTCTACACATTGCAGTTTGAAAACCTATTCTCAGAGGAGGCCAAACAAGTGACTCTCAACTACGACGTGCAACATTATATCTTAGGGTTTCCCCAAGAATATGTTCTTCTCTTTGTCGTAGTGGGTTTAGCACTAGTTGCTGTTGCTGTCTTCGCGATTCTTTCACCAAAACCTTAAAGAAAGATAATCAGCTTGCAATAGATCAAGAAAAGCTATAATTATTCCCTGAAATCGATGCTGAGAATCATGGATATTATTGAACAAAACAAGAAGAGATTGAGTGACGCTCAAGGATATAATGAAATCTGGGAAATAGTGAAGGATAACGTAAGAGCTGTCCTGAAGCAGCATCGGCAAGGTATGATGCTCTTCCTTGACGATTTCCCTCTCAGACTCGGAGCTTACCATCCCTTAGGAACAAACAACATCGTCTTGAACCGCGCGCTTACCCAGGTAGTAGCGGCTATTACAAAATCTCAAAAATCGTTGAACGCTTTGATCTATACATTGCTACTTCATGAGTACTTACACGCCTTAGGACACATACAAGAGTCAGAAGTGCGATCCCTGGTGTATAAGGTAACGAAAAATTGTTTAGGTCAAGATCATGCTGCGACACGATTTGCGAAGTTAGGTCCTTGGTCTTTACTTTATGGGCTTCCATTAGATAACTTGAAAGGGCCAAAACGAGTAATGGAGATTGTGAAGAACTTTGAGGCTACCAATGAAAAGTATATTGCGTAATCAGACTACGACATCGATATATGCAGTCCAAAAGACTTAAGAACAGAAACGACAGAAAGCAGTATTTTGTCGGAGAGAATGAAGTTGGTTTACTGCACAAAGTGCGGAACCAAGAATGAGGATGATGCTGATGTCTGTTCGAACTGTAAAGTATCCCTTCGAGAAGTTACCCCAAAAAGATACCGCTCACAAGGCGGATGCTTTGGATCTAGTGAAGGACGCCATTCGGAAGATGAATGTTTTGGGCTTCCATACGGAGGAGCAATAGCGGGGATAATCTTCGGGCTCATAATCGTTATCATAGGATTTGCTATACTCTCCGGACTACAAGTTTTGGACGTCTTATGGCCTTTGATGATAGTCATTCTCGGAGTACTTATCATAGCTGGGGCTCTCTACGGGATGCGTCGTGAATAAAGTTCTTCATCCTTTTCTTTGGAGAATTTACACCTTTCCATGGGGCATGCACTACAGATCCTTTTGTGATCCATCTGAGAGAGCGAGATTCTGGTGAACACCCAGAAAACGCTTAGGACAATCAAGTATACATCGATGATCCAACTCTTTGTAATTGCATCAACGCTTATGAGAAGCAAGAAAGAACCAAAAACGAAAAGCACGTTTACAATAAGATGAACAAAATAACTTCCCCAATTGAAGAAGTGATATTGAAGTAATCCACAGCAGACTCCTATGACACCAACCCAAAATACAAGAGGACCATCTAACAAAGTACATTGGTTCGTGAAGCACATTACAACTCCAAAGAGGGAGAGAACAGCTCCAATAATCAACCCTGTACATCCAGCGCAAAAAACTTTGTCACCTATTTGGAATATGTGAGCCTTGAATTGTCCACAGCGTGGGTGATGCCCAGAAAATACTGTTTCGTTTTCTGCCCCCCGAGTTGTTGACTGAATCCTCCCAAAATGAATCGTGCTTGAACATTTTGAAGGGAATACACCGGCTAAGATTCCTGTAATGCACACTATGCTGAATAAAGTGCCTATGGCAGGTTTCCGCCAGGAGAGATTTGCTGTCGTTGGATGAGAAGATTCCACTAGTGCAATGATCAGGAAAAGTCCTAAAAGAGAGAGAGCTATGTACAGCGTGGCAGTTATATTATGAGTGAACTTCAAGACTAATCTCAGACGTCCTTAAATGAAGCAAATGCATATTTCGCGGGATTTATTCGGAAGTAATGAGCCTCTGCTGGTTTCTGCAAAGTAGGTGCTTTTCAGAGAGTTTTTCTTGTTTATTCTAAACGACTTAGATTGACTAGTTCGGACTTCTAGGCCATTGGGTTTTTTTGAATAAGGTCTTTGCCAATGGTCTGTTGATGGTATCTCTTGCGACATCAATACCGCACTAAGTTATTTGGGGTAGTTTTCTAATAAATATCTTAGGTTTATTGAGGAGTCGCTATCCGTTTGGATCTATTATAGTGTTAGTGTTTTGAGCTGATCAGCGAACTTGTAGGGCTATTTTCTTCATATAACTCTAAATTTGAGTAGAAGTTTCTTAATATTTGTTTCTCTACCATCGCTGCTCCAGTACTGAGGTATTCTTGGATTGCTTCGCAGAAGGACTCAAGCTTCTCTGGAATCTCGTTCTTCTTTATTGCGTGATCTTTCTCTAAATAGAAGTAGATGGCATTGGCTGCAGCAGAACCAAGAACCTGATTGAGGGTTTTATCTACAGCTTCGCTGACGATGTTTTCATATTCCTCGTTGTGTCCGCAAATTTTTAATTGTGGAAGCAATTCGACCTGTTCCTCCGCAACAACAGAACCGAGTATTACGATTTAATAAATCTTGTTGCTTAAATGTGCTACAGAAATCCAGTTCAAGCAATTAACTCACAGAAGAAGGTGACAATTAAGTTTTGCTCACCTTAAAAGCAGCATCCTTCTCTGAGATAGTTCGATAGCGATATATTATATTCCGATAGGCTCTGATTAAGCCTTTATTTGATGCCAACAGAAAATACCTGTAGAGTCATTAGAAATGTCAACCAAGAAACAACATCCATATGCAATAGGGATTGTAGGCAAACCTAATGTAGGAAAATCCACGTTCTTCTCTGCGGCCACATTGGCACCAGCAGAGATCGCGAATTATCCATTCACGACAATCAGGCCAAATCGTGGAGTAGGTTATGTTCGCACTCCTTGTGTACATACAGAATTCAATGTGCTGGACAATCCTGTCAATTCATTATGCAAGAACGGAACCCGTTTGATTCCTGTTGAGTTGATTGATTGCGCTGGATTAGTACCAGGGGCTTGGCAGGGTCGAGGTTTAGGGAATCAATTCTTAGACGAGATTCGAAGGGCTGACGCTCTTATTCACATCGTAGATGCTGCAGGAGCCACAGATATTGAGGGTCGACAGTGTAAACCCGGAACCCATGACCCGTTAGAAGATACACGATTCCTTGAGGTTGAAATCGCAATGTGGATTGCTAGGATTTTGAAGCGCGATTGGGCTAGAATGGCGAGAACCATTGAATCGGGGGGCACAGGGAAGTTGGTTAATCAACTCGAAGACAAATTAACCGGTCTCTCCATCAAACGAGAGCACATATTTGAAGCAATCAAGAAGACTAAGCTGAATTCTGAGAAACCTGGTTTGTGGAGTGAGGGAGACATCGTAAAGTTTGCAGATGCCTTGCGAAGAGTCGCAAAACCTATGCTCATCGCAGCGAATAAGATCGATCTGCCCACCGCCGCACCTAATTTGGAGAGACTGAGACAACAAGATCATACTGTTATACCATGTAGTGCGGAAGCTGAACTTGCCATGCGCAGAGCAGCAGAAAGGAACTGGATAGATTATACGCCCGGTGACTGCAACTTTAACATACTGCAATCTGAGGTATTAACAGAGATGCAGCTAAGTGCTCTCCAAACAATAAAGGAGAGAGTCCTAGCTCCTTTTGGAGCAACAGGGATCCAAGAAGCTATAAACGCGGCTTATTTTAAGCTTCTAAATTGTATAGTTGTCTATCCCGTTGAGGACATAGAGAAACTTTCTAACCATAAAGGGGAAGTGCTACCGGACGCATATATTGTTCCCTATGGAACGACAGCTCGCCAACTTGCATATCTTATACATACAGAACTAGGTGATAGCTTTATTTATGCCATAGAAGCTCGAGCAAAAACGAGAGTTGGAGAAGATTACAGATTGAAGGACAGAGATGTCATCAATATTGTTAGCGCTAAGAAACGAGCATGAAACCAATATGGCCAGTTTTCTAGTTGATATTCAATATTGCTCCGAATGCATGGTTCGTCAAGTAGGGAGTTCTAGAGAATGAAAAGGAATTCCCGGGTTTCCATTGAACTACCGTCAAAGAGAATGGTAAAGATTCTACTGAATGCTCTGCTTCCAGAGACACGAAAGCCAGTGACATCCAGATCCAAGGTTCTTATCGAAGGTTTTGGGAAGAGGCTAGTAATAGAAGTTGAAGCAAAGGATCTAGCGGCTTTTCGAGCGACGTTAAACTCATATCTCAGATGGGTTGCCCTCATCGTTGACACATACAAGACCACTGAACGACTTGAGAAAAACCAGGGCAAAAACACTTAATTAACACGAGTCAATATTGCTGCAGAAGATCCTTGGTTGGTGTTCTGAGGAAAAGGAATGAGTGAAGTGTCAGACCTTCCACCTCAAGTTCAAGAACGGCTTCTTAGACTGCAGCAGCTTCAACGTAGTCTTCAAACAGTTTTGACGCAGAAGCAGCAAGTGGAGCTCGAGACCAGCGAAACTGAACAAGCCTTGACAGAGTTGGGTACACTCACCGAAGAAGCCGTCATCTACAAATCCATCGGTTCACTCCTTGTGAAGTCGAAGAAGGACAAAGTTGAGGCAGACTTGAGAGAACGAAAGGAGCTCTTGGATACACGCGTGCAGGTGCTTAGTAAACAGGAAGAGAGGCTGCGAACACAGCTTAACCAACTACAAGCGAAGCTGAGAAGAGATTTAAGCCCTGGATCATCCGGCGCCACTGCAACTAACCTCTAGCGTTCAGGTGTAGCTATTGAAAAATATCAGCTTGCCTGAGCTTGCAGATGACCAAATGCTTTATCCTTTGTTGAGAATTTGCATTGCGAAAGGACTTACTGATGAAGCCACAGTGCAAACGTTCGAAATGTTGGAACGACACTTGAGTGGACTATGTTGCCGATCCAGGATCTAACAGCTCTTCTAGATCGCATGAACGCCCGGTTTGTAATTCTGTTATGCCATCACAATGCGGATCCAGATGCAATAGGGGCAGCTCTTGCCCTTTCAAGTCTATTGCAACGTATTCGTCCTCGATTAAGAATTGAAATCGCAGCGGCAGAAGGACCCAGCAGGCTTTCCAGACGCGTGCTGGCAGCTTTTTCAAAGAGTCTAACACAAAATCCGCTAATTGAAGAAGCCGATACCATCATATTGCTGGACACCAACACAATCCAGCAGCTAGGGGATTGGGCTGAAAGGGTAGAGGCTGCAAACTCCCCAATCGTGGTAGTGGACCATCATGCCAGCCATCCTGAAACTGAACAGTTGGCAACCTTGACTGTTGCTGACGAGAACGCCTCTTCCACTTGTGAAATTGTCTACCGATTCTTCATGGATATGAATGTTCGAATCACTGAGGCTGAGGCCAAATTGCTGTTTTTAGGTATAGCATTCGATACACGCCACTTCATCTTGGCAAACTCAACAACTCTCAAGATTGTCGCTGATCTTATAGATTCGGGTGTAAAAGCCCAAGAAACGCTTTCCCTACTCTCAATGCCGATGGAGGAATCTGAACGCGTGGCACGCTTGAAGGCTTCAAGGAGAACCAAGCTTCTTAAAGTTGGGAAATGGATTGTGGCACTTTCATATGTTGGCGCATATCAAGCTTCTGCTGCAAGGGCGTTAGTTTCCTTGGGCGCCCATGTGGCAATTGTAGCTGGGCAGAGAGACGATAAGCTCAAAATCAGTATGCGCGCGTCTCACAAATTCCATCAGGCGACAAAAGTCCATCTTGGACGAGATCTGGCAAAGCCTTTGGGGGAATATCTTCAAGGTATGGGTGGTGGGCATGCAATGTCTGCTGGAGTCAATGGTGTCGGAGACCAAGAAGAATGCTTGAAGCACTGCATCAGGCTGCTGAAAAGGAAGCTTGGGAGCGCCTAGAGTTTCATATGTTCCACAAGATGCTTCAACGTTGCATTCATGGATCTTAGTAGCTTTTCAAGCTGACTATGAACATGTCAGACCTAGCCAAGTATCTCCCCTTCTTCAATTTTTCTCATGGTCTCACATAATTTGAGTAGTCCCATGCATGCGTCGCATATATGCAAAGCGCGTGCATGTTAGGAGGAGTGTCAGAGCCAAAATATTGTCTTTTGCGTTACGAAATATTAGGTAGCTACTCTTAAATGGGAGAATCTTGCTGTAAGGTGAGCGACATAGGTTGGTAATTGTCGAAGCTAAAGACTTAACGTATACATATCCTAATGCTGAAAAACCCGCCCTTGATGATGTCTCGTTTGAGATTCAAAAGGGTGAGTTTGTCATCCTTACAGGTCCAAGCGGATGTGGAAAGACCAGTTTATGTCGATGCCTAAATGGTTTGATTCCTCATTTCTATCAGGGAGAACTGAAGGGCAAGATCGTTGTGAATGGTCTTAATGTTGTGGACCATCCAATCCATGAACTTGCAATGTGTGTGGGGTTAGTGTTCCAGAATCCAGAGAATCAACTCTTTGCACTTTCTGTGGAGAAGGACGTAGCATTTGGTTTGGAGAACCTTGGCATTCCAAGGAAGGAGATGAGGGAACGAGTGAATTGGGCCATGGAAACTGCTGGAATTATGGACTTGGCGGAACGGGCACCACATGAACTCTCTGGAGGGCAACAACAGCGAGTGGCCATAGCAAGCATAATGGCTATGAATCCCGAAATTCTAGTGTTGGATGAACCAACCTCCTTTCTTGACCCAGTAGGTGCTAAGAAGATCTTCGGAGTGATTAGCAAGTTAAACGAATCTTTGGATGTAACAGTCATCTTGATCGAGCACCGGCTAGATCTGGTTGCAAGATATGCGAATCATGTAGTTGTAATGGATGCTGGGAAAATCATCTTAGATGGTGAACCGAGAGAGGTTTTGAACTCGGAAAAGACTCGTATGCTCGGTGTCGGAATTCCGAAGGTTACACGACTCTTCCAGCTTCTGGAAGAACAGAAGGCACTTCACTCAAAGAAGGTGCCCATTATGGCGGAAGAAATGGGAGAGCTAGTGCGAGGAGCTCTGAAGGCATGATCGAAATTAAGGATCTCTGGTTCACCTATCCCAATGGGGTTGAAGCACTACGAAACATTTCCTTGGAGATCAGAAAAGGAGAGTTCGTAGCTATAATGGGTCAGAACGGAGCGGGAAAAACGACTCTTATAAAACATTTCAACGGTCTCTTGAAGCCGTCGAAGGGAGCAGTCCTAGTTGATGGTGTGAACACTGAAAGTGTAAGTGTTGCTAAACTTGCCCGAAAGGTAGGGTTCATCTTTCAAAACCCAGATAACCAGCTTTTCTGCGAAACAGTTGAGGATGAGATCGCATTTGCTCTCAAAAACTTCGGCTTCAAGGAAGCTCCTCTGAAGAGACGGGTCACTTGGGCCTTGAACCTGCTGGGACTAATGGAATACCGGAAGGCGTCTCCTTTCATGTTGAGTGGAGGAGAAAGAAAGCGTGTTGCTTTGGCTTCAGTATTAGCTTGGGACCCTCAAGTTGTAGTCATGGATGAACCCACCATAGGTCAAGATTATAGTCAAAAAGAAAAACTTCGGCAATTCATAATCCAACTTAATACCCAAGGGAAGACAGTCGTAGTTGTCACCCACGATGTAGAGTTTGTGTCAGAATGCAACCCACGAGTTATACTCATGTCTGGAGGAAGAATTGTAGCTGACGGTATTGGGAAAGACGTGCTAACAGATGTTGAACTCCTGACTCAAGCGTCAGTTGTGCTGCCTCAAGTAACTGAGATTTTCATGGGAATAAAGGACCTCGAATTTCCCCTTGATGTGATTGATCTCTACGAGGCAAAGGAGCTTCTCTTGAAGCGGCTGGGTGGAAAATGAGCGTCTTCGATGGTTTAAAGTTTAGAGGAATTTCTTCACCCATCCACATGTTAGATCCACGGATCAAGTTTTTCTATGTTTGTTCCATCTTTGTGGTTGCAATAATTTTTTTCGAGTTGCTTCCATTACTTGTTCTGTTCCTGTTTCAAATCCCTTTCGTGATTTTAGCGCGGGTTCAAAAGGAATGGATTCGTTCACTTAGAGGAGCCGCGTTCTTAGCTTCGATCATTTTCGGAACGAATATTCTCTTCCGATTCATATACGCTGGCTATACGTTAACGGCGAGTGACGTCGAATACGCTTCTGCAATGACTCTACGCTTCATAGCGCTTGTTGAGTCATTCTCAATCTTCTTTCTAACTACTTCTCCCGACCATCTGGGTCTGGCTCTTGAGAAGAGTCATATCCCCTACGAATTCTGTTTCGCTTTCACGACTGCGGTGCGGTTTGTACCAGTCTTAGCTGAAGAAGCTCAGACAATCATGGATGCTCAGAAGGCTAGAGGATTAGAACTTGAGAAAGGCAACTTCTTAAGAAGAATAAGGAATTATATTCCAATTCTCATTCCCCTAATCATCAGCGCCATTAGAAGAAGTCTAGAACTTGCAGAAGCTATGGAGGCAAGAGCTTGGGGCGCAATTGAGAAGCGAACCAACTTATACACACTGAAGATGAAGCGAAACGACTATCTGTTGGTGTTAGTTTCGATTGCTGTCATAATTGTTGGGATCTTTGTAAAAATCTACGTCTCTGTGCCCACAATCTCGAATCTCTTAGGGTTTTAATTCTCCAGTGAGTTCACCTTGGGAAGTAGAGCCTTAACCATAAGGTTTTTAACAACTGGGTAAGTATTGGGCTGACAACAAAGGGATCATTTGACTGCTTAGGCATGCTCAATGGTTGCCATGTGACACTCGCTGTTGAATAGAGGCTGCATAGATGCGAGCTAAATGGAAAAAGAAAAGGAAGAGACGAGAGAAGAAAAAGCGGAAACGACGTAGAGCTAGATATAAATAGTCAATCTTTTTAGTTTGACCTCTGGATAGAGATGAAGTTTGCTTTTTCAAGGAGCTGAATGAATTTCATCACATAGTCTGGATTTGTTTCGCTGTACTCTGCTGACACCGCCTTCGCGATATCGTATATTGAGCGTTTTCCATTCATGAAGTTGATAATCTCGTACGTTTTCTTTCTGAACTCTTTATCTTTCTTTGAGGTCTCCTCAAGCCATTCAATTTGTTCCTCTCCTATAGCCTTCTTTAAAGCGTCGGTGCTAAGAGGGCCCTTGAACAATCGACTGGGCACATACTTTCTCGCCTGCTTCACTACCTCCAGTTCCTGTGATTGGATTGGGAATGTTATACCAGCTGTTTTTGCCATGGTGGTTAGAATTTCGTTGAACCGTTTCAATTCAAGCTGACACTTTTGTTCTATATCTTTGGTATATTGTGTGATGATGTTGAGTTCAACAGTACTTCCTATTCTTTTCACTGATTTGATTGCCTGCTTTTCCCGCCACATGATGTGCTCAATTTTGTTTTTTAGGTTGAACGCGATTTCTGATAATTTCTTCGCCAACTCTTCCGGGGCTCCATTGATTATTTTGTGTAGGTCTGCGATTGCTTTCTTTACTGCTTCTTGGATCCTCGTTAGCCCTCCGATTCTTGTCAAGTTCGCCATGATGATTGCATCTTCGCTTGTGGCACTGGCAAGAGTTAAGACTGCGACTGTAGCTATCCAGCCTACACGTTTCAAACTATCCTCGCTGACCTTGTCAATTGAGTCCATGCTGGAGTGATAGTAGAGGTCTGGCCATTGAAGTAGCATAACACACGGGACATTGAACGTGCTGTCGTTGAATTCTGCGTGGTCGCTTCCTCCGCTGAAAGGGGTGATGGTGTATCTGAATGTGGATCCTGGACCGAAGGCTGTCTTGTGGTCGAATTCTCCTACTGAACGTTCTAGGAGGTTGAAGATGTAGTCGTTGAGAAATGAAGGATTGGAGTCAGGTGTTTTGTCTAGGTTAAGGGTTGATTTGCAGATTTCTTGGTTTTGTCCTACCATGTCAAGGTTGATTCCTGCGATTAGCTTTGACACTTTGTCTTTGTGATGGTACAAGTAGGCGATTGTACCAAAGGTTTCGGGTACCCATAGGAACCGTATGGTTCTTGCTGGTTGTTTAATTTTGCCAGAATCTATCAAGGTTTTTATTGTGCGCGCGATCTCTATGAGTAAGCCACTGCCTGAAGCATTGTCGTTCGCGCTCGGTCTTGGATGACATAGGTGGGCGATTAGAAAAATTTCCTCATCAGGTTTTAAGTTGCCTTGGATTGTTGCTGTTACTACATCTAATTTGCTTGGAAATAATCTTGCGTCGACTTTGGCGTTTAGGACGACCCGTTCTCCTTCTCTAAGCATTGCCCTCAAGTGACTTCCTTGACGTTTGCTTAAGGAGAAACCGAAACTTACCTTGTCCAATTCTTCTTTTGTTGGCCAGATTGACTGGTAGGCATGAGCGTCAGGTATGTCTAGACTTTCCCGAATGTCTTCGATCTCATGTGTCAGCGTATCCGTGATTACGCCGATGGCTCCGTGTTTGTAGACTGCTTCTTCGTGCACTCGTTTCGCTCGTCCTGATGCCAAGACGAGCTTTCCATTGATGTCTTTTCCTTCGTAGTGTTTTGGCTTAGTGCCTTCTCCTACATCTATCAGTTCTGCTGTCACGCCTTCGACTGGTGTGCCTTTGCTGTGGGTGTGAAGGCTCGTTGGTGTGTCTTTGTATCGGACGATGAGTTTCTCTTTTGGTTTAATTAGGTTCAGTTCTGCGTGTTTCACTTCCCAGCCAATTGGGGTGGTCCATGTCCAATACTTTGTCTCTCCATCTGAAGTGAACTGTTCAATTCTCGCATCTTTAAGTCCGATGTTGTGTAATGTTGCTTTCACGTAGTTTGCTGCTTCATGAAACATGGTTGAGGCTTGGACTCTGTGGAATCGGGTGATTTCAGCTACAAAGGATTTAGCAACTCCGCCAGAGAGTTCTTCCTTCACCCTTCTGCCCAATTCTAGTCTCAAGATAACTCCTCAGATAGGTTTTGGCATGTTCTGCTTGTGAGGATTTGCGGGAGGAGGAACAAGCTACTTTGGCCTTGTCATCTGTATGTCTTCTGCTAGGACATATGGTGATAGAGATGGAGGATCAGCTTCAAGCCACCAGTGGACATGTTGCCTCTCTTTGGAGATGCCTTTGATTTGGTTGAGGAGTCTGAGTACGTTATCGCTTAGTCGCAGGTCTTTCAATGATTGCTTAATTTCACCATTCTCTATTAGGAAGATGCCGTCTCTTGGAATTGTGGAGAAATCTCCTGTGGCATAGTTCTGGAATCTTGTGTACCAGGTGTTTGTGAGGTATAGGCCACGTTTTACTTCTTTGAAAAGCTCGTCTTTGCTTAGATCTCCTGGGTCCATTTCGATGTTCCATGCTGCGGGTTGTACTAGTCCAGCGTTGCCAGTTGTTTGAGTCTTGAAGATCTTAGCTGTGGATGTGTTGTGCAAGTATGTTTTGAGGATTCCACGGTCGATGAAAATGTTCTCTTGTGTGGGAAATCCTTCGTCATCGAATACGTGGTTGCTCACGCAGTATCTCGCTGGATTGTCTCTGAGTGTGACAATGTCGGAGCCGACTTTCTTGCCGAGTTTGTCTACGAAAACTGACAGCTTAATCATGACGCTGAATGCGGAGGCCATAGAGCCCCAAGTTGCCAGCATTGAACCGAAGAAGAGTGGATCGAAGATGATGTCATACTTTCCTTCTTCCCCCTGCTTTACATTTCTAGCCAACTTCGCGATTCTACCTGCTTTCTCTCCAGCCCTGGCAGGTTTGAAGTCCTTTAACGAAGAACAGCACTCGACTCCATGGCCGGAGGCGTCAATCCGAGAGAAGGCTCTGATTGAGAGTTCAATCGCTGACCTCTCGTCTTGTCCAATAGGTCCTTGCGAAGAAACAAGGTAGACATCTTCATATTTCGTGAAGAGAGTTCCACCGGCGTTGACTTCTTCACCTGCCTCTTTCTTCG
This sequence comes from Candidatus Bathyarchaeota archaeon, assembly GCA_004376645.1. Taxonomy (GTDB): domain Archaea; phylum Thermoproteota; class Bathyarchaeia; order Bathyarchaeales; family SOJC01; genus SOJC01. The sequence goes on along the minus strand of SOJC01000077.1, from coordinate 8,608 downwards.
CAGCTTCTATGGCTTCAAGGACATACTCAGAAGGGGTTTCCAGCTCTCTCAGAGATTCATCTGCGGTAGGCTTTGAATATTCAAAAGTGCCTTTTGCGATGCCACCATATGTAGGATTCTCCTTTGACACCTTAGCCAGTTCGAAAAGACGCTTTACGATGCTGCTTGTGTTTTGGAAATCCCTGACTTGTGTTGAAACTAGACGTTTCTTCCATGCGAGGGTGACATCCGTTACATAGTCGTTCCACGCTACTGTTATGTCGATTTGATTGTTGCTGAATCTTGTTTGTCTATACCTGCCAAAGGTTGTTTTAGCCAGAACTTCGTCTGCCCCTAAGGTCATCCCTTCCTTGACTATCTCCTGGGTCTTTGTCAATACTTCGCTCATCTCACGTACACCTCCTTTAGACGTATAGTTGGACCGCCAGTGTATACAGGTGCTCCTTGCATTGGGTCACCTTTACCGCAGGTTGCAGCATCATAATCGATCTCTTTCGATATCGCGTCAACAGCACTCCACCAAGTCTGTGTAGTCGTCTCAATTACCGGTCTGGCTATTGGGTGTTTTAACTCCCCATCTTTAATTAGATATGCTTCTCTTCCCACGTAACGTTGATTGAAACGTACGTCATCAATGTTCCATTCAGTGAAGGATCGCATGTAGATTCCATATTTCACATCTTCGATGATCTCTTCTTGGGTCCAATCGCCTGGCAGTAGGAATGTATTGGCCATTCTAACGATGGCTTCTCTTGAGTAGCTGTTTGCTCTTGAGGATCCGTTGCTTCTTGTGCCTAGCTTCGCTGCAGTCTCTCTGTTGTGGAGGAACTCGTTTATCACACCGTTCTTATACAAGTATCGTGGTCTTGCTTTGATACCTTCGTCATCATACTCATAGTAGCCGTAGCTGTTTTCCACAGTAGGATCATCAACTATTGTAACCAGGTTGCTGCCTATTGTTGTTCCTAACCAGTAAGATCCTCCTTGGTATATGAAAGAGCGTCCTGCCTGGCTCATCTCACGCCCCAATATTCGATCTGCTTCCGTTGGGTGTCCACAGGACTCATGGGCGGCGATTCCTGTGACCTCAGGTCCGCATACCAAATCCATCTTTTCGGGTTTGACGTTTTTTCCTTCCTTGATCAGTTTCTGGAGAACCCTTGCATCATGAAGTAGGGATTCAGCCATTTTCCACTCGTCGAAGGCTTCCCATCCTCCGCTTCGCCCAAACTGTTTGTAGGCTTGTTCGGGCTTGCCATTTTCAACTACCGTTATGAAAGCGAAGGGCCCTATTTTGGGTACAAAAGATGAGATTATTGAACTTTCGGAGTTGGCGAAGTATTTCTCTGTGAGTGTCATCGAGCAAGCTATTATCCTTCCCGGAATGTTCAATCCGTCTTGGGATGATAAGCGTTTGTCAACTTCCATCAACTCCTCAATTTTCTGTTCTGGAGATATATCTTCAATCTTTTTTTTCTGTGGAACGCTCCATTTCGCTTCAACACCTTTTTCTTCTGCAAAAGTAATCTTGTCTTTACGTTTTGCCATAGTGGCGAACTTGTAAGCTGTGTCCACTACTGCTTTTGCTTCATCTTTTGTCCACTTGTTGGTTGACGCAAAGCCTAAGCCTCCTTCGGTGAGTATCCTAACACAGAAACCGCTGTCAATGGTTGAGAGGAAGGCGTCCAAAACTCCGTTCTTGATTACTAACTGTTCATTTTTTGTTCGGTGTGCTCTTACTTCTGCATATTGGATGTGCTTCCTTCGGGCATAGTCCAGCGCGTAATCTGTAATGTCTTTTTCCATGGTTTCACCTTCATTTACGTAGCTGCCCTGAGAGGGTAAATATCTTTCCATGTTACGTCTGCAGGTTTGATTGAGTAAAGAGCTCTCTCTTGGGGTCTAGGGTTTAAGGTTCTAGGTTTCCAGAACTATTTTGGATTGCTGTTCGAGGTTCATAGAACCTTGTTTTGCAATAATTCGGGTTTTTTGTAACCGTTTCGCTTAATAGTGAGTTTTTAGAAGTTATTTTTTGAAAACAAACTTGAAAATGGTGAAAAATGTAAGGAGGTGAATGCAGATGAAATCGAAGAAACAAATTGCGATTGCAGGAATACTGGTAGCTATAGCTGTAGGTTTAATTTTCTATGTTCCAACGATTATGGCAACTCAAGCAGACATTTCCCCTGAAGAGTGCAAGATCCTAGATGTAGCGTCAGAGCATCCTTGGATTAGACAAAGATGTTATTGGCGCAATGAGTTCCGTCATAAAAAACACTGGTATTGGATCATTAAAAACTCGGAGCCAGTAACCGTTGATGGAACGGTTGTTGGTTTGACAAGACATATGTTGATCTTAGACGTCGGAGATGGGCAAGTCAGAGTGTTGCTACCTCCTGTCTGGTCCGTGGGAATGGAAATTGTTAGAGCAAAGGATCTTTTCGACAATGGTTTCCTTGTTCAAGGTGAAAACGTGACGGTCAAAGCCCTCAAGACTCCGTTAGTTGCTGAAGAAAATTATGGTGCGTACTTATTGTTTGGATACGAAATAACTAATGCAACAGATGCACATATCTTCGCAGTCTTACCGTTCAACATCGAAGATTAAGACATTGCATGAAGCCAAGGTCGTTCTCATTCCCTTCTTTCTTTTTTGGTGAGATTCGAGATGTTGCTCAGTTTTGGCTATATTCAGATTCGAGTTCAGTGTTGGAATCTGTATTTGGAATTCATAACAATTATCCTCTGAAGAGAGTGATTCTTCGAGGGGGCTGTGCAAGATGAGACTAGTTGGCTCTTCTAGATTGTTCTCCACTATGATAGCCATTATCTTGTTGATGTTTGCTTTGAGTTGGCCTTCACCTTTCTCGGGAAAGGCTGAAAGCTTTCCAGAATACCTGAGGTACGTTCACCACTTCATTAACACTCCACCTTATGGCAACTGGACTTTTGTGGAGAAGCCGATGTTCCCCGTATACTTCAATGATTCCCAAATTCCATTGGGCTCTAATTGGACAGTTCTCTGTCCCTTAAAAGCCAACCATACATATCACGTCTATTGCTATGGAGAGTGGGTAGACTATGGTTCTACCCCTGACACCGACTATGACGTCTTCGTCTATAATCCAAGTGGTGAACTCGAAACTTACCATACAGAGGCAGTTGGGTTGCCTGAGCATTTGGGCACAAATGTAGACGAACCCCACTTCGTTCCGACGAATTCAGGAAACTACAGCTTTGTCATTAGAAATGATCCGAGAGAAAGCAAAGCAGCCAAACCTGCAACATTCATGATCATTGAGGATGCAATGTGTAATAGGTGGCATGACATCTTCATTCAAGGTAAAGAGAATGACGTGCCTACTTTCAACACCAGTTGGGCTTTTGAATTCGCTACTGACAGTGAGCGAATCGAAGTCTCCATAATGGTGCCTGAGAGTCTAGATATGTATGAGGCTCGTCTTTATCTGATGGCCAACCCAGAAGCTGGAATGGGGGAGCTACTTAACGAGTTTCCTTTAGCGTGGGAGCCAGGGCTTTATGGAGAGCTTGATCCTCAAGACTACGGTGGTTTTAATCTGGAAAGCAAAGAGTTCAGAGGCATAGCTTATGCCAGCTGCGAGTACTACGGACAAGACATGCTCATCAACTATACATCACCCACCTCTGGCAAACGTCTTTACCATCTTGTTTTGATAGGTGAAAATGGTGATGGATTGGTCAAGTTCGCAGTAAAGACAAGATTCGAAGAGGGCGTACTAACATTGGTTGATCCTCTTGATCGAGTTTACCCAGGAAACCCCACTAGACTGGTTTTTTCATCTGACTCCGAACTGAAGGAAGCCAAGCTGTACTACTCTGTAGACGACTGGGAAGACGTATCTGAGATAGAGATGACTGTGAACGAGAACTGGACATCTTCTGCCGTAGTTCCAAGTCAGGAAGCGGGGTCGCTTGTCCAATACAGGGTTGAAGCTTTGAATATGCTTGACAGCTACATATTTTTTGACGGAAATTACACGGTAAAACATGAGGCTTCATTAGGCTTCACGTTGGATAAAGAGAACGCCTTCATAAGCGAACCTGTATCGGTTGATGGATACTTAAGCCCCCCTGTGGAAAACCTTACTGTACGTGTACTCTTCGCCACCCTGAATACAACCTCTGAAGCAGTCGCACACACAGATGTCAACGGAAGCTGGAGAGTTGAATTCGCCACAGAAAAAACTGGGTGTTGGATGGTTCAAGCGTGGTTTGACGGAAATAACATCATCTATGAAACCTCAAGTCAACAGAAAAATTTCACAGTTCAAAGCGCCAAGATCTTTGTAAACACTCCTCCGTACGGTAACTGGACCTACATCAGCAAGCCTATGTTTCCCGTACAGATCAGTGAGTCCCAAATCCCAGTTGGTTCCAACTACACAATTCTCTGCCACCTAACTCAAGGTAAAAGGTATCATATTTACTTCTACGGAGATTGGGTTGAGAAGACTTCTGATGACAAGACCGACTATGACATCTACGTCTTTAATCCGCTAGGCACATTAGAAGGATACCATACACAATCTGCCCAGTTGCAGGAACACCTAGGAATTACGGTGACAAGTCTCAACGAGCCCTTCTTCACACCAAAGCAGACAGGCAACTACACATTCATCATCCGCAATGATCCCCGGGAGAGCCAGGTTGCCAAAGCAGGCACCTTCATGATCATTGAGAACGTAGAGTGCAACTTATGGAATGAAGTCTACATTCAGGGAAAGCAGAACTACATGCACGTAGAAAATACTAGTTGGGCCTTCGAGTTTGCGACTAACAGTTCTCGTTTTGAGGTTCGCATTAGAGTTCCTGAAGGTTTAGACATGTATGAGGTTCGACTCTATTTGATGGCTAACCCCGAGCTTGGAGTGGGAGGCCAACTGAAAGATATACCATTGGCTTGGGAGGCAGGGCTTTTTGGAGAGCTTGATCAGCAAGGCTTTGGAGGATATAATCTTGAAAGCAAAGGTTTCAGCGGAGTGGCAAGTGCCAGCTGCGAGTTTTACGGACAGGATATGCTAATCAACTATTCGTCGCCGTTTGAAGGCAACAATCTCTACCACCTCGTCTTCTTGGGCGAGGAAGGCAACGAAGTGATAAGGTTCCTTGTGAAGACGGAATTCGGAAAAGCTTTCATCGAATCCCTATCTCCTCCTCTTAAAGTAATTCCCGACAACGAAACAACCCTATCCTTCGTTTCCCCACTCACAGATTTAGAGGATTCAACACTCTTCTACTCCATCAACCATTGGCAAGACACCACAACCTTAACCATGCAGATAGTAGACAACCGAACAGCCATTGCGATTGTGCCTGGTCAACAAGCCGGCACAACTGTGGAGTACAAGGTTCAAGCAGTGGATATTCTCGAAAACATTCTTACATACAACGGAAGCTACTCAGTAAAATTCGAATCTCAACTAAACATAACTCTTGAGGCAGATACAGTTGCCATCGAAGAAAACCTAACACTAACGGGTTTCATAACACCAGCCGCCCAAAACTTAACCATAACACTGGTATACGTTTCCCCCAATGGAACATTTCAGCAAACGGTCACAACATCAACTAATGGAACATTCACTGCTAGCTTCAAGCTTGAAACACTAGGAACTTGGAGTGTTCAAGCAATCTTTCCAGAAAATGACTGGATCTACGAAAGTTCATCCTCCTACGTGCGCTTCACAGTTGGCCCCCCCTCCTTCCTAAAACAATACTCATTATACCTCTACATCGCAGGGGCTGGAATTGGGATCGCTGGGATAGTAGTGCTTTACATCAAGAAGAGAAGAGAATAATAATCCCGTGATTTGACAAGATCGGAAGTATCAATCCCTCCAGTTCTTTTTCTCTGTTCAGGTTTTCTTAGATTCCCCTCAGACGTTGCTCAAGAGGCATTTAGATAAACCTTAAGACAAGGGATGGATACAGACAAAACTATGTAGGGATGCGTGTGTATGGTTAATCATCTAACTTCTGGTAGCCACTTCATGCGGGGGAATGAAGCTTTAGCTGAAGCCGCAATCGTTGCTGGATGCCGGTTTTTCGCTGCTTATCCAATTACGCCAGCTAGCGAGATATCTGAACACTTAGCGAAGCGTCTTCCTCAGGCAGGAGGGATAATGATTCAAATGGAAGATGAAATCGCCTCCCTAGCTTCTGTGATTGGGGCAAGTTGGGCTGGGGCAAAGGCTATGACCGCAACTTCAGGTCCAGGTTTCAGCCTCATGCAAGAGAATATAGGATATGCGTTCATGACTGAGACGCCCTGCGTCATAGCTGACATTCAGAGAGCTGGGCCTAGTACTGGGCAGGCTACAAAATGTGGACAGGGTGACGTAATGCAAGCCCGATGGGGCACCCATGGAGACTACGCTTCAATAGTGTTATCGCCAAACTCAGTTCAAGAGATGTTTGACCTGACAGTGAGAGCCTTTAATCTGGCTGAAGAATATCGTACCCCCATCATCTTGCTGGCTGACGAGATAATTGCCCACATGAGTGAGCAGATGGTTGTGCCTCCTCTGGAGGAGATAACAATCGTCGATAGAAAGAAGCCAAAGTCTACCGATAAAGCGTTCTTCGATGGAGATGGTGTGGCTCCAATGCCTTCGGTGGGCGAAGGGTTCAATGTGACAGTTACTGGCTCAACCCATGACGAATTCGGTGTCCGTTTCACGGCAGATCCGAAGATTCATCGTGTTCTTGTGACTCGACTTGTCGAGAAGATCAGGAGTAACGTCGAGTTGTTAGCTGACTTCGAAGCTGTCAACGTGGACAACTGTGAGGTTGGCGTGGTTTCGTACGGTTGTGCTTCTCGGGCAGTCTACGAGGCGGTGGAGATGGCGCAAGATAGGGGAATAAAAGTTGGGTTTATTCGTTTAAAGACGATTTGGCCATTTCCTGAGAAGGCTGTGGAAGAGATGGCGCAGAAAGCCAAAAACATTATTGTGCCTGAGATGAACCTGCAACAAGTTTTCTTTGAGGTGCAGAGGGTAGTTAAGGGTGCTGCAAGAGTCACGCCTGTTAACAAGATTGGGGGTGGAGAGATGGTGACGCCAGAGGAGCTTTTCTCTGTAATCGAAGGGAGTGTGGGAGAACGTTGAGCAAGGCTTCTCTCTCAAGTTATCTTAGAGATATACGCTTCCCTTTCTGTGCAGGATGCGGCGGAACAACAGTGGCTACAGTTTTCCTGAAGGCTGTTCAAGAGCTTGGTCACAAAGACTTTCAGGGATTTGTCTTCTGCAGTGGTATCGGATGCGCCTCTTGGATCCCTTCCCCCCACTTTAAGGCAGATTCCATACACACAACCCACGGTAGAAGCATACCTGTAGCAACCGGTGTCAAGCTTGTACGTCCTGACTTGAAAGTGGTCGTCTTTGGTGGAGACGGAGATCTGGTGGGGATTGGGTTAAGCCATTTAATCCACGCCGCTAGAAGAAACTTGGACATCACAGTCGTTATGGTCAACAACATGATCTATGGCATGACTGGAGGTCAAGTGGCGGCAACAACTCCCATGAACGTCAAGACCACTACAACTCCTTACGGGGGCTTCGAAGGTTCCCTTGACACTGCGAGACTAGTGGCAACTGCTGGAGCAAGTTATGCAGCCCGGTGGACCACAGCCCACTTGGTTCAACTGAGAGAATCGATTAAGAAGGCTTTGGTCACTAAAGGTTTCAGTTTTGTCGAGGTTGTAAGTCAGTGTCCAACTGCCTACGGTCGACGCGCGGGCTTCAAAAACGCTGGAGAGATGTTGCTATGGTTGAAAGAGCAGAGCGTCACCTTTGATGAGGCAGAACAGCTGAGTGAGAGGGAACTGGAAGAGAAGATAGTTGTGGGCGAGTTCGTCTCAAGGATCCTTCCAACGCTTTCAGAGAGGATCCAGACGGTATTGAGGAAGGCGAAGAAGCAATGACAAAAATTGAAGTGCGAATTTGCGGGTTAGGAGGACAGGGAGTAGTGTTAGCAGGCCGGATTCTTGGTCGGGCAGCGGTCTATGACGGGAAGAAGGTTGTGCAAACACAGAGCTATGGAGCTGAAGCGAGGGGAAGTGCAGCAAAGAGTGAGGTGATAATTGCAGATAAGAGAATAGGGTTTCCATTGGTCAGGAAGTGCGATGTTCTTGTGGCAATGAGCCAAGATGCCCTTGATATGAACGTTAAAGACTTGAAAGAAGATGGAGCAGTATTAATTGACAAGGACTTGGTGAAGCCCCCCAGAATGAGAGCTAAGACATATTCTCTACCAGTCACCGAGGTTGCTGAAAACTTGTTGAGATCCAAGATGTTTGCAAACGTCATCATGCTAGGTGCCCTGACAGAGATCACAAGCATTGTAAGTGAAGAAGCGATGGAAAAGGCAATTGTAGCCTCCGTCAGACTGGAGACTGCAGAGGCAAACCTTAGCGCCTTCAAAATAGGTTTCACACTAAGAAGCCAACTGGTGGAAACAAGCTGAATGCAAAGAGCATGCATGCTAATACCCAGAAGAGAAAAGCAAAGTCCACAAGCCTTGAGTCTGACTAGTAGGATTTGATGTTTGTTCAGCTGCTCTAAAATGT
>SOJC01000090.1 GCA_004376645.1 Candidatus Bathyarchaeota archaeon | reverse complement strand
TCGAGTGGTCCGTCATCTGTGATTCATGCAATAGATATGGGTAGAAAGGCAGCGGCATCCATCGATAAGCTTCTTGGTGGAGATGGAAATATTGACGAATATCTAGTTGATAAAGAAAGACCTAATGCATGGTTGGGACAAGGGGAAAACTTTGCCGACAAGACAAGAGTTACCATGCCTTATCTGACCATTGAAGAAAGATGTACAAACTTTAGCTTGATCGAGCTTGGCTACAGCAATAAAGAAGCCACAGAAGAAGCAAAACGATGTCTTCAATGCGACTTAAGGTTACAAATTAAAGCTTCGCCACTACCTCCAGAAAACTGGTTGAAACTAGACGCCTCCACTGTTGCCAATGTTCCTGAAACGAATGGGGTATATCAACTCCTGAATGAAAACAACGAAGTAATCTATATCAAAGGCACCATGAACCTAAGAAAAGAACTTCAGGAACAGCTAACCACCAACCGTGAAGCCAAACATTTTCTGTACGAAGAAGCAAAAATGTTTACTACAAGAGAAAGCGAGCTTCTCCAGCAGTTCCTCAAAAAACATGGAAAGCTACCGAGGCAGAATGTGGACATCGATGATCTCTACTGACCGCAGAAAACTGTGGGCAGACTGCTATTGATTAGCTTCACAAAAAGCTTAGCCAATTCTCCGAAAACGGTAGAAAACTCTACCGTCTTCAAGTTCCACAATCTTTAGTTTGACCTTTTCTCTAATCTTCAAGTCCTCATATCTCGCATCGTCAATACGCGCTGATATCAGTAAGCCACCTATCTTAATCATGCCAATGCAGAACGGCACGTCCTGAACAAAGCCCAATGGTGGTCCCGCCTTCATCTCAGTAAAAGCGTAAAGCTCACCCTCAACACCCAAGTCGACCCATTCAAGTTTATCTGACAGACAACCCGAACAGATAATTCTTGGAGGCCACAAAAGATTGCCACATTCCTTACATTTCGTTGTTGTTAAACGTCCTTCTTTGAGATTCTTGAAAAACTGACTGATCCTTGTGCTTTTCTCGTCTTCCAACGGATAGAAATCCAGCATGTGCGGAAGTTTTATGTTCTCTGGTCGCTTTATTTTCTCAAACTCTATGTTCCCCATATTCTAACCCCTCGAATAGACCATGAGACTGTGCACGTTTGCTGCGCCACTCAGGTTATGGGCAACTGCTATTTCTGCGCCTTTAACACGTCTCCCTCTTGATACTTCTCCTCGAAATTGCTGCAGTATGTCTATGGATTGGAGAATTGCTGTGGCGCCTAGAGGGTGTCCGCAACCGAGCAGTCCTCCTCTTGGGTTCACAGCTATCTTTCCACCTATGTAGGGTTCGCCATCTTCAATGAATTTACCGCCTTTGCCCTTTGCACACCAACCGAATGCTTCGTATTCCATTAATTCAGATATCGTGAAACAGTCGTGTAGCTCAGCGATGTCAATATCGTTAACAGAGATTTTTGCTGTTCTCAAAGCTTCTTTGACGGCCAATTTGAGGGGAACCCACTCGGTGATACTTGCCAAGTTGTTTACTGCGTTTCCTATGCTAGCTTGTCCCGATCCAATTATGTACATAGGAGTATCTGTGTATTTTTTCGCATCTTCAGCAGGAACCAGAAAGACTCCAGCAGCCCCATCAGTTATCCCGCTACAGTCAAACAAGTTTAGCGGCGGAGATATCATTAGTGACTGAAGCACCTTCTCAACCGTGACCTCCTTCTGAAACTGGGCTATGGGATTCATCGTTGAATAATGATGATTCTTCACAGAAACAAGCGCCATCTGCTCTTTCGTAGTTCCAAACTCATGCATGTGTCTTTGAGCGGTCATCGCAAAGAACGGTGGTGCCGACATTGCATTGACACCATCCCACTCCCGATCCAACACACACGTCATATTTGTCTGAGCCTCAGCCATGTCTGGCATAAACATCTTCTCCACACCAAGGGCAACCGCAACATCAGCCATACCACTCGCGATGCAAGCCCACGCATACCGAATGGCTGCTTGTCCTGAGGCACACATAAGCTCAGTTGTTGCAATAACCTTCGTTGGGGTTATGCCCAGATGTTCGGCAACCATAGGGGCGACATGGACTTGGAACACGAATCTCTCGGGTTGAGCGGCTCCTACAAGGAGTGCTTCAACGTCTTTGGGAGATATGTTATCAACATTGTCGAACATCGCCTTTCCAGCTTCTTGAACTAATTCTCTCCAAGTAGCCTCACGTTTGCCACATTTTGTGGCACCTCCCCCTATGATGGCGACTTTTTTCACTAAAACACCCTAGGAATTTTAAGGAAAGAGAATCAAGCCCACTATTAAAGATAGAGTCTATTTTCCTTTATACTGGGGCTTCCTTTTTTCCAGGAATGCAGTTACTCCTTCAGTGAAGTCCTCTGTGGATGTGAGAATGCCGAAGGCTTCTGCCTCATTTTTCAACCCTACTTTCAGATCGGTTTCTATACTGCTGTTAATCAACTGCTTGGCTAGCTCGATGGCTATTGGCGGTTTATTCATGAGTTCGGAGGCAAGTTTTTCTACTGTGGACTTTAATTGTTCGAGGGGAACAACTTTGTTCACCAGTCCAAGTTGTTCGGCAGTTTTAGCGTCAATTCTTTTTCCTGTAAATATCATTTCTTTTGCTTTTCCCTTCCCCACAAATTGTGGAAGACGTTGAGTGCCTCCCCAGCCGGGGATTAAGCCAACGTTCACTTCAGGTTGCCCCAACTTTGCGTTCTCAGAGGCTATGCGAAGGTCGCATGCCATGGCTAATTCTAAGCCACCTCCAAGAGCATAACCGTTGATTGCTGCAATGACAGGCTTTTCAAGTTCTTCTATTTCCTTGGTTAGTTTTTGTCCAATCTGAGAAAGACGCATTCCCTTGTACGCGTTTATATCTTTCATCATGTTTAAGTCGGCGCCTGCACAGAACGCTCGGTCTCCTGCTCCTGTTATGACTATTACCTTTATGTTTTCATCTTGTCTTGCATCGGCTATCCTTAATGAGATCTCTAGGATCGTTTCTTTGTTTAGGGCATTTAGTGCTTGTGGTCTATTGATTGTGATATTGGCTGTTCCTGCACTTTTCTCGTAAAGTGTGTTTTTGAATTCCATCTAGTATTCCTCCTGATCTCTACTTTTTCTTTGTCCAGTCGTAGAAGCCTTTTCCAGTTTTCCTTCCCAATAAGTTTGCTCTAGTCATCTGCCTTAATAATGGGCTTGGGCTATACTTGGGGCCGAGTTCTTTTTGTAAAACTTCTGCAATGGCCAATGTTGTGTCTGTCCCTAGATAGTCTACTAAGGTCAACGGACCCATTGGCCAGTTCAATCCAAGCTTTATCGCTTTGTCTATGTCTTCTGGCTCTGCAACTCCTTCCCACACTAGATTGAAGGCTTCGTTCAACGCTGGAAGGAGGATCCTGTTAACAATGAAGCCAGCTGAGTCTTTCTTGACAACAACTGTTTCTTTTCCCATTTTGCGCGAAACAGCAACTATCGCGTTAATTGTCTCATCTGTTGTTTTTGCTCCACGAATAATCTCAACTAGTTTCATTAATTGTGGAGGGTTAAAAAAATGCATACCACAAAACTTTTCAGGTCTTTTGGTGAATGACGCAAGTTCAGTAATGCTAATGGAAGATGTGTTGGAAGTTATCAGCGTATCTTCCTTTGCGTATTTGTCGGCTTCCGAGAGGACAATCTTCTTGATTCGGGGAATCTCTGGGACGGCTTCGATTATGAGGTCAGCGTTTTCCACAGCCTCTTTCATATCGAGTGTTGGATGAATTCTATTTAGTGTGTCGTTTATGTCTTGCTCGGATATCAACTGTTTCTGTGCAAACTTTTGCAGGCTATTTTGTATCATCCTCATCCCTTTGTCGAGAAACTCTTGCTTCACGTCTCTAATCGTAACCTCATACTTTGCCACCTGCGCTGATACTTGAGCAATTCCATGTCCCATTAATCCAGCACCCAGAACTGATACCTTTTGGGTTTCCATTTTTCACCACTTTCATAATATTGGAGAGAAGTCTATTTCCGCATCCGCTATATTTAAGTTATAGCAAGTTTCGAACCTTGTCCAGAACTTATGCGAGTAAATGTCTCACTCATGAAATATTAGGAAGTGATCACAATTTACAATGGGATATGTTTTTCAAGGAGTTAGAAATAAATCTTACCTTAAGCACTCTGTTTGGTGACTTGGATATGGAAGGAAAAAAGCCAACAATTGGGATTATGGGTTTAGGTCCTGTGGGTTCTATTTTGGCAGCTTACTTAGCTAAGTATGGAGAAGACGTTGTTGTCGAAGATGTAGTTGAAAGACTTCTGCTTGCAGTTAAAGAGGAAGGCTTACATATATCTGGATTCACAGGATTAACCGCAAAAATAGATAAAACTGCCAGTTCAACTTCTGAACTTTCCAAGCTTAATCCGGATATAATCTTTATCGCAACAAAAGCCTGCATTTTGAAAGTAATTCTTCCGGAAATTAAACAAATATACAAGCCTGAGATGAAAATAGTCAGCTTCCAAAACGGACTTGACAATGAACAAATCATAGCTGAAACTCTAGGAATCGACACCACATATCGAGCGGTCATTAACTATGCAGGAAACACAATAAGCTATGGGAATGTGAAGATGAACTGGTTCCAACCGCCGAACTACATCGGTGCTTTCTACAAAGGGGAATATGTCACTGATGAGACAAGCAAATACATTGCCCAGACAATGACTGCTTCTGGGCTGACAACAGAGGACACACCTGACATTAAGAAGCACGTATGGAAAAAGACCATCTTGAACTCTGCTCTTTGCTCAATATGTGCTGTAACGGGGCAAACCATGAAAGAAGCCATGGAGTTTGAGTACACCCACGGTCTTGCAGTGAAAATGCTCGAAGAAGGATTGGATGCAGCAAAAGCGGACGGATATGACTTCGGTAAGGACGCTCTCAGTCGGTTTACTTCATATCTTGAAAAGGGCGGCGCTCATAAACCATCCATGCTTATAGATGTCGAGAACAAAATGCTAACAGAAGTCGATTTCATGAGTGGGGCAATAAGCCGTTATGGAGCAAAACATGGAATTCCAACACCAGTGAATTTTACCTTCACCAATTTGCTGAAAACCATGGAAAATCGATATCTAAATTCTCAGTAGCATGTTCACGAAAAGTTTGAACAACGGCCAATCCCAAATCTTAATATCAGCTGGCGCTCCTGAAAGCATTACCTGTCAAGGCGTGTCGTCGATGAACATTTTTAGCTCCTTTAGAGATCTGCTTTCAACAAGACATGAAGTGGCAAAAAACTGGAAAGCCAAAGGCAAACATGTGATTGGTTGGAGTTGCACTTACACTCCAGAAGAACTCATACATGCGGCAGACGCGTTGCCAGTCATGGTCTTTGGAAGTCTTGAAAGCACAAAACTCGCCGACGTTCACTTGCCCATCAACGTGTGCTCTTTTTCACGCAGCTGTTTCAATTCAGCTTTGAAGGGAGACTACGACTACCTGGATGGTTTTGTCACATCAAGCAGTTGCGACAACCGCAACAAGATTTTTGACATGTGGCGATACTATGTTAGAATCCCATATTTGCACTTCATAAACACCCCACGCTCAACGACCGAGCTGGCACATGACTTCTTCTATGCAGAAATTTCGAGGTTTAAGACTTCATTGGAAGAGATTTGCAGAAAGACGATTTCCACCGCTGCGCTGAATAGAGCAATCCAAGTTTACAATGACAATAGGCTTCTCTTGAAACGAGTCTATGACCTGAGGAAGATGCAACCGCCACTTATTTCGGGAGTTGAAGCATTAGAAATCGTGCTTTCCAGCATGGTGACATTAAAGGAGAAGCACAATGATCTGTTAAACCGTCTGCTTGCTGAAATCCCCAATCGTGTTAATCCACCCAAACGTGGCGTGAGACTGCTTGTTTCCGGAAGCGTTATGGATAACACCGAACTGCTCAAGATTGTTGAATCTGTTGGCGGCAGCGTCGTTGCTGATGATTGGTGTACGGGTTCTAGGTACTTCTGGAACCTTGTCGATTCTGGCAGCGATCCATTGGTTGCTATTGCCAGAAGATATCTAGGTAAGATCCCTTCCTCTTTTATGCTGGAGCAGAAAGAGAGATTTGGACACACCATTAAGATCGCGAAGCAACGTGATGTTGAAGCAGCAATAATCTTTGTTCTGAAGTTTTGCGATACTCACATGTTCGATGCACCCCAATTGATGGAGGTGCTAAAAGATATAGGTTTGCCAGTTTTGTGCTTAGAATGGGAACACTCCTTAAGTGGCATGGCTCAAGTGAAGACGAGAATAGAAGCCTTCATAGAAATGGTGAGTGGGGTAGAGTAATTCATGACTGAACTCAAACTGGAAAGAAGACTGCAGGCAACCAGAGGCTTTTACAGAAACTTTGTAAAAGAGTTTTACAGAGACGCTCACAAGGCTAAGGCTGAGGGAACCCCAGTCGCATGGGTTGCATCAACATTTCCAGTTGAGATTCTACTGGCCATGGATGTTTTTCCAGTTTGGCCTGAAAACTATGCCTCCCTATGTGCGGCAAAACGAGTTTCAGTGAAGCTTTGTGAGCTCGCTGAGAGCAAAGGGTTTTCTAAAGATATCTGTTCCTATGCAAAATGCGTAGTAGGATCGCTTTTTGAGAGAGGAGATTTGCCGGAAAGGGGTATGCCTAAACCCGATTTTCTCGTTGCGTCAACATGCGCCTGTGACACCCATTTCAAATGGTTCCAGTTTATCAGTCGGCATCTTAAGGTTCCACTGTTCCTCTTGGACGTACCTTACAACATACTTGGTGCAGACTCAGAACATCTTGAAAGAACACATATAGAGTTCTACATTTCACAGTTAGAAGAGCTTATTGACTCTTTAGAGAAGCAAACTAACGTAGTATTAGAAAGAGATAAATTGAGAGAAAAAATAATGCTTTCAGACCGCACAAGTCAACTTTGGGAGGAAATTCAGAAGTATCGAAAAACGACCCCTACGCCGATGGACGCTCGCGATGCGTTTTCCGCAGTTTTCTTCATGCTTTCCATTCCAGGCACTCAGATGGCAGTTAACTTCTATGAAAAGTTGTGCAACGAAGTTAAGGAACGAGCAGAAAACAAGTTTGGCGTAATAGAAAATGAGATATATAGGCTGGTTTGGGACAACTTGCCACCATGGTTTGACCTCAGATTTTTCAATTATCTCAACAGTCTGGGCGCCGTTGTTGTCGCTGAAACATTTTCTCATGTTTGGACGGGAAGGTTGGATCCTTCGAAACCTTTGGAAAGCTTGGCTAAGAAGTACCTGTCAAACTTCGCGAACTGCAGTATAGATAGAAAAATCAACTTGATACAAAATCTTGTAGAAGAATTTGAGGTCGACGGCATAATTCTACCAACCAACTGGGGCTGTAGGATGATGTCTATAGGCGAAACAATAGTGAAAGAAACAGTTTACAATAAGCTTGGAGTCCCAAGTCTTATACTCGACATAGATTCTTCAGATTGGAGAAGCTACAATGAGACTCAAGTCAAGAAAAATGTCGAGATTTTCCTCCAGGTGTTAAGTGGAAAGAAACAAGGAGGATAAAGCATACGACTCTAAAGATGATTGACATATCTTTCTCGAAGTTTCCTGTGCAGGATTTTCCCAGTTGTAGTCCTTGGCATCTCAGATGCTGAGATGAAATCTATTGACTTAGGTTTCTTAAACCCAGCCATCCTCCCACGACACCATTCAATAATCTCCTCTTCGGTGGCTTTCTCACCCTCTTTCAGAACTACAGCGGCCTTCACAACCTCGCCCCACATCTCATCAGATACACCAATCACAGCAACATCGAAAACCTTGGGATTGTCAGAAATAACGTCCTCAACCTCAGAAGGGTAAACGTGCTCTCCGCCTGAAATGATCATGTTATCTTTCCTATCAACAATGTAATAGTAACCCTCCTCGTCACGCTTTACCATGTCCCCGGCAGTGAATAGATCGGCTCTGAATGAGCTCTTTGTCTTCTCAGGCATCTTGTAGTATCCATCAAACATCATCGGGCCTCGAGAATATAGCTCTCCAACCTCACCAGTAGCCACTTCATTTCCGTTCTCATCCAGAAGCCTAATCACGTCAGTTCCGAGACACTCTCGTCCCATTGAACCCAACTTTCTCAGCTGATCCTTAGGACGTAGGATCGTGACGAGACCAGCTTCCGTAGAGCCATAAGCCTCGTACAACTTGACCTTCGGAAAACACTTCAGAATTCCCTTCTTTATCTTACTCCGAACAGGTGCCGAAGAACACAGGAAGCTCTTCATAGAGCTCAAATCAAACTTCTTCCTCACATCCTCGGGAACATTCAATATTAAATGATAATGTGTCGGTATCAGCGAGATGAAGGACACCCTCTCCTCATCTATGACACGCAGAAGTTCAAGAGGGTCAAAACGCTTGTCCCGACCGACATAAAGAGATGATCCGATATATAGGAATAGCAGACCATAGAAAGTCGAGTTCACATGATACAAAGGCATGACTATCATACCCTTATCATCTTGTGAAAACCCAAACTCAACCGTGTTGATCAGGAAAAACGATACGTATGATTCGTGAGAACGAAGAACACCCTTCGGTACTCCAGTAGTTCCTGAGGTGTATATCTGGACCCATGTGTCTTTGCTGTCAACCTTCATCTGTGTCCTACTATCTGGAGAACCTTCTGCAAGATTCTCATAGTTACTGTAACCCTCGGGAGTAACCCGGCCAACCACTATGAAACTCTCTTCGCCAATATTCCGAAGGTTTGGGCGAGCTAAGTTTACACAATCAATAAATTCTTCATCCAGTACAATCGCTTTGGCATCAGAATTATTGACCACAAACTCAACTTCCCTGCTAACGAAACGCCAGTTAACTGTGACAACAACCACACCAATCTTCGCACAAGCACAAAAAATCTCTATAGACTCTACACAGTTATAGAGCATAACAGCAAGTCTGTCACCCTTACGCAAACCCATACTCAACAAGCTGTTTGCAAGCTTGTTTGTTCTCGAATCAAGTTCAGCGTATGTCCTAGTCTCTCCACGCCAAGTTTTAACTGCCATTTTGGCAGGATAGTTCTTTGCGTGAACCCGCAGAATCTCACCCAAGTTCAGCCACACCTTGCTTCCTTCCTCTTGCATAGAAATGCAACATGGAATAATAAATTTTTCAACTACGCAAGAACCATGCGAAACTGCACATGTGCATACTTACGACAGAATGAAGGCGACGTAGGAGACCTATATAAGGTGAGACTCCCAATAACAGATAGAACATTAAGGAAAATATCAAGAACGAGGTGAAGGAATGAATTTCGAATTGACCCAAGAGCAAAAGGGCATCAAAGCAGCTGCCCGAGAACTCGCAGAAAGGGATATCCAACTCGAAATGGCAAGAGAGTTTGACCAAAAACACGATTTTCAAGCCATCTGCAAAAAACAGCCAAATCAGGTTTCTATCAGCTGTCCTTTCGATAAGTATGGGGGTCAATGATAACTTTACCCGAAACTATGTTGATCGAAGAGAATTTCCGAGAAGTGAATCTAACTTTGATCATCCAAGCTCACGACCTCTTCGGCAAAACGCGTATTTGACATTTCATAGAGAGAGAAGGCTATGGCTATTTTCAAGACAACTTATCGTGTTATGTGGTCTGACATCGATGCAGCTCAGGTTGTGAACCACTCCAACTATTTTCGATTTTTCCAAAGAGCGGAAGAAGAATTTTACGAATATCTGGGCTTAGGTCCGGGTTTTGATTATTTCACAGAGCGGGGAATCTGGCTTCCGAGAATTGAGGTCTTTTGTCAATATAAAGCGCCTTCCAGTTTCGGTGATACGTTGGAGGTTTCTCTGACAATCATGGAAATCAAGAAAAAATCTGTCAAATACGGCTTTGTTGTTAAGAAAAAAGATACTGGCGTTTTGGTGGCAGAGGGCTACGTTGTAGCAACGGCTGCAGACAAAAGAATTGAAAAGGCAATAAACTTCCCTTCCGAAATTGCCAAGAAACTGAAAGCTTTCAAGAAATGCGCGCACATGTGATGTAAATGTAGAGAATACGGAACCATCGAGATTCATCAAGGGGAAAAACATGCTTTCAACACTTAATGATAATGAATCGATCCTAGAAGAGAGCGTGAAGGGATGACACAGTCATACAGAGAGGAATATGCTGCATGGGCGAAAAGTAAACTATAATACAAAGAGAGACTCCAATTAGCGATTATTTAGGTGTAGAGATTGAATTATGTTTGGTATCCTCCAAAGGAGCTCGTTGAGCAGAGCAATGTAAAGAGATTCATGGAAAGATATGGAATAAAAGACTATAAGGAACTGATAAAACGCTCAACTGAAGACGTAGAATGGTTCTGGGAGGAAGCAACAAAGGAACTGAACGTGGAATGGTTCCAGAACTACACAAAAACCTTAGACCAGACAGAAGGAGTTCAATGGGCTAAATGGTTCATCGATGGCAAACTAAACATAGCCCACAACTGTGTAGATAAACATGCAAAGTCTTCGAGGAAGAATAAGATAGCTCTTATATGGTCCGGGGAAGACGGTCAAGTCAAGAAATATTCCTATTGGGATTTGCATTTTGAAGTGGGTAAATTCGCCAACGGGCTGAAAGACCTTGGAGTCAAGAAGGGAGACACTGTAGGTCTTTACATTCCTATGCTGCCAGAGACAGTGATCTCACTCTTCGCAGTGTTGAAGATAGGTGCAATAGCTGTACCGATCTTCTCAGGTTATAGTCCAGCTGCAGTATCTCAACGGTTGAAGGATGCAGGATCTAAAGTTCTTGTGACGTGCGACGGTTACTATCGAAGGGGTAAGATTGTTAAGCTCAAGGAGATGGCAGACAAGTCTGTTGAAAACGTAGAGAACATCGAGAAAGTAGTCGTCTGCAAGCGAGTAGGAATCGAAGTTCCATTCGTGGAAGGTAGGGACATCTGGTGGCACGAACTAGTCAGAGATCAACCTGTGAAGTGTGATAGCCCACCTCTCGATGCGGAACACCCTGCACTCTTGCTTTACACATCGGGCACTACTGCGAAGCCAAAGGGCACAATTATCTCCCAAGCGGGTGCCCTGCTTCAAAGCTCGAAGGAGATCCACTTCAACCTTGATCTAAAGGAAGATGACGTATTTTTTTGGATTACTGATATCGGTTGGATGATGGGTCCGTGGCAGATAATTGGAGTCCAACATTTAGGAGGTACACACCTGATCTTTGAAGGTGCACCTGACTATCCAGAGCCTGACAGAATATGGACAATTATAGAGAGATTCGCTGTTACAACTCTTGGAGGAGCAGCAACTGTCTTCAGGATGTTGAAGAAATACGGAGACGAACATGTAAAAGGTCATGATTTAAGCACTTTAAGGATGTTCGGGAACACAGGGGAACCGATAGATCCAGACACTTGGCAGTGGCTCCATAAGACCGTTGGAGAAGAGAGATGCCCCATGATAAATCTCTCAGGAGGAACAGAGATCTTCGGATGCTTCCTCCTACCATTACCCATTATGCCCTTGAAGCCATCAACACTTGGAGGACCTGGACTAGCCATGGATGTAGACGTATTCAACGAAGAGGGACAGTCGATAAGGGGAGGAGTTGGCTATCTAGTATGCAAGAAACCCGCACCCTCAATGACTAGAGGTTTTTGGAAGCAGCCTCAAAGATACATCGAAACCTACTGGTCCCGATGGTCAAACGTCTGGTATCATGGAGATTGGGCATCAATTGACGAGGAAGGTTTCTGGTTTCTCCACGGAAGGGCAGACGATGTGATAAAAGTCGCTGGAAAAAGGATTGGACCAGCTGAGATTGAGTCGATTCTGAACCAACATCCAGCAATATACGAATCTGCTTGCATAGGTGTGCCACATGAAGTTAAAGGTGAAGAGATATTGTGCTTCGTCGTTCCGAAACCTAGTTATCAACCTAGCCAAGAGCTAAATGAAGAACTTATCAGAGAAGTCGTTAAATTCATGGGTAAGCCCTTCAAACCACGAGACATAAGTTTCGTAGCCGATCTGCCTAGAACCCGATCTGGCAAGATAATGAGAAGACTCATAAGAGCAGCCAAGCTTGGAAAAGAGCTTGGTGACACATCAGTATTGGAGAATCCGAAAGCGCTGGACGAGATTAAGAAACATAAGTAGCGCGTCCCTTGGCAGATGGCGGGCAACTATATCTGCTTTGGCTGGGGGAACTCATGCTTGCATTTGGGGCATCTTACTCCATCACAGTGGACTAGTGATGGACATCCTGAACATGCAAAGGTTCTTCCATAACTTATGTCGAAGGTGAAGCTGCATTTTGGACATTGAACGAGCCGCTTATTCTTGGACATATCTTGTCTCTCCTAAACAGGAGAAAGAAGAATGTACTCTCTAAAAATCATTAGCATTCCCGCATCTGCCTTCCAATGGAGTGCGTTAGGAAGCTTCAAATATTTAAGGATAAATGCTATGTAGACTAGTAATATTCCGATTCGAAGACAAGAGGAATCTGCCAGGGTGGAGACGATGACAAAGGTAGAGAGAACAGAACTCTACAGAGATCATTTAGTTCAAGTGTTCCTGAGCAAATTCCTTGTAGGTGAAATCGCGAAGCTAATTCCAGCTTTTGACCCTGACTACGGTTATAAATATCCTCTCTTGGAAGCAATTCTGGGCGATCCCGCAAAAGTTGAGGGATTTCTGGATAAGCTGAGCGAAAACGGAATATTGGATAAGGAGCTCTATGACAAGATTTTGCATTGTCCCCACTGCGGTTCCCCAAACATCTCAATTCGCTATAGCTGTCCCCATTGCAGATCTTTCAACGTTACAAAAAGATCTTTGGTAGAGCACCTAAAATGTGGATACATCGACACAGAAGACCACTTCAAGGAGAAAGACAAGCTCGTATGTCCGAGATGTGGCAAAGAATTAGTCGAGCCAGATGTAGACTATAGAAAGGCTGGAATTTGGTGTACATGCAACAGCTGCAAGAAAAGCTTTGACATACCGGTTCCATCACATTTCTGCAGAAAATGTCACAATGACTTCACATTTGAGGACGCCACTTACGATGACGTCTACTCCTACAAGTTGAGCGATGAGGCACGACAAGAAGCTTCGCTTGGATGGATCTTAGTCACCCCTTTAAGAGAATTCTTGGAAAGCCAGAAGTTCGAAGTGGAAACACCCGGCTTCTTGAAAGGAAAATCGGGGGCAAGCCACATGTTCGACATCACCGCCTTCAAGAATGAAGGTGCAAGGGAGATAACTGTAATAGACTTGGCAACTTCAGACAGCACTGTTTCAGAGCAACCAGTCATAGCGATGTTCGCAAAGATTTACGATGTCTCCCCTGATAGAGCATGTCTAATCGCGATCCCTAAGATCATAGAGAACGGAAAGAAGATGGCTAAACTCTATAACATCAATCTAATTGAAGCGAAGAATCCGAAAGAAGCAGTGAAAGCGCTAGAAGACACCTTCGTCAACCCAAAGAGACAGTCCTGAAATGTGCATCTGATGAAATCCTTTTCCAACGATATGTACAGTGCAAGGTTTTGCAGCGTAGTAGGCTTTGCTATTTCGTGTCTTGCCGCACGGGTTACCCTTGGATTTACGGAGGTGCATTGTAGTAATCCATAATCTTGCTGCCTTTAGTAGTTACGATATTTATGTTGTACAGGCCGTTTGAAACCCAGCTATAGGACATGTTCAGCCATCCATGTTCCTCAACTTCAATAATGAGCGCGGTGAAAGGTTGGATTGAGAAATTCACATATGTTGATGACACTGTGACTGGAACCTTCCCGACGTTGCGGAGGTATATTGATATGCCATTTGCTGTAAACCACACGTCCTCCACGATTGCTCGTTCTCCCATGATTTGCCGCATGTTGTCAGTGATTACGTAGGTGGCGGAAGCAGCGAGAGACATGGCTGCGACAGCTACTATCATGAGCAGGACGCTGCTTAGAACCGGTGTAACTCCACATCTATTAGCCAGAAATTTTCTCATCCTTCACAACACAACCATCTTCAGAGTGACATATCCACTTGCCAGTAGGATTACTGTGTGTTTTAAGCCTGCACTCAAAGTGCCTTCCCCCATCTTCCCAGCAACCAATCCGCCAAAGAATGCTTGCATACAAGTCATATGGAAGAAGATGCGCCACACCTCTTGAGAGGTTAATGCTGATAAACCAACGATGGGCGACCCGCTCATCTCGATGAAAAACGTTTTGAACAGCAATATGATGGTGAAAACAAACACGTAGAATGCCACGTAGATTATTGCTATATACGGTCTAGTTTGAGCTATTCGTTCCTTCTTCATTGTGTTGATTGTTTGCACGAGCCGACCAATAGGTGCAAAGACTTTTTCTACTCGTCCACCAGAATGGCTGGCTTCGATTATCAATGGAACTGATTCGTGTACGAGACGAGTGTCAACACGTTTTTCAAATCCTTGTAGCGCCTCTTCAAAGGAAAGACCCCAAGACATCTGATTTACTAGTTTCTTGAGTTCAGGAGTTAGAGGCCCGTAGTTGCGTTTTGAAGCTTCTTCTAAGGTTTGTGGCAGGGTCATGCCAGTCTGTTGGGCTTGAACGATGCTTCTAAAGAGGTCAGGAAGACGTTCGTTTATGGCTTTTTTCCATCGTTTCTCCATATAGTCTAACACTGCTGGTGGAAAGACTACAATGATCGTTGCATAGAGCAGGTAATCGTCGAATAAGGGTTTGTTCCACAGTGTCAATACTGCTGTAGCTACTATGATCACTCCCAGACTAGTGGAGACCATCCATGCAATCTTCTTTTCTCGCCTAACAACTCTTGGCATACTTGTCACCTAGGTGATATGGCGTCTAAGATTATGATGAATATGACTGAGCCGATGGGTATGACGATGTACGTGAGGAGCATCAGTAAGAGAGTTGGATCCATCAGCCCTAATCCGCCTCCCCCAAGCATCGCCATGACTACTAGCATCACGACGAAGATGAGAGGTCCGGCTATGAGAAGTGTCACATAGAACTCTGAAAGAATCCCCAAGGTGTCTGAGAACTTTCGCAATGCGATTCGTTTCGACTTTATGCTCTGTCGAGACCTGATCATCAAATAGGACTTAAGATTCCCGCCAGAGCGTATTGTCGCTATGAACCCCTCAAGCAACTCTTTGAACCTCTCGGAGGGAGTACGCTCAGATGCATGTTCAAGCGCAGTAATTATGTCAGCACCAAAGAGTTCGATGTCACGTACAATGGTCCTCGATTCATCAATGATGGCTAATCTCTGGGGGATTTTAGAGAGGGAGCGAAACATCACGTCTGGAGAAACCCCAGAGCCTGCAAGTATTGCCAGATAACTGGCAGTAAAGCTCATACTATCGTTCAAATCGCGTTTTATCTTGTCTGCTCGGTAGTAAGGGTAGACGTAGAAACAAATAACAGTTGAAACGCTGGTCACCAATCCGCTGCCTACGCCGAATAATAGGGATGAGAAGAACTGTAATTGCAGGATAAAATGTAAGATAGCAAAAACGAGAATCGTTGCAGCACTTGTGACAAACAAACTTGTTAGAATAACAAGGCTGACATACGGCTTGAGGGTTATTCTCAGACGGGATCTGTGCAAACCAGTTTCTAAATCTTCAAAGAGGGGAAGGAAGAGATTTATCCTCTCGCCCATTAGGCGATAGGCAAAAAATCGTGTTTTCCTGCTGGTTCCTTCTGCTTTTGTAGTTGATTCAATGTTGTCTTTCATTACCATAGGAGTTCTCGGTCGGACTTTGTTCAGAGTGCTTTGAAGCATCTTGTTTAATAGTTTCCTTACTCTGGAGATGCTCATCAGCGTCCCATCCTGGCCCTTCTGAAAACTCTGTCAGGGTTGGCGTAGTATTCGCGGATGATCTTGGCAACTTCTGTGTATCTTCGCACTTTCTGCCTTACAATCCAATCAAGAACGGTTTGTCTTCTTTGAAGCTCCTTCTCAACCTGCTTCTCCGTTCTTCCCGCCTTCTCCATAATTCTGTTCAAGATATGACTCTTCGCCATGTATTGAAATGAGTCGCTTCTAGGATTCCGTCGAAAAACATCTTTTGTCAATAATTCCTTTGTTTCTGGCTGGAAGGAAAGCATCTCTGTCACTCTTTCCGTTCTTCTTGCAGGTTTGCCATTAATCTCTGTTCGAACTTGAATTACCACAACGTCAATCATGGAAAGCAGAGACCGCGGTATGTTCATAGGTTCCGATTCCAATCGTTGAATGACAGCTTCTACTGATTCACCGTGGATCGTGCTCATTCCTAGATGTCCTGTTGCCATAGCTTGGAACAAGGTGTAGGCTTCTGCTCCTCTCACCTCGCCTACGATGATGAAGTCGGGACGTTGTCGCACTGCTGCCTTCAAAAGATCGAACAGTGTTATTGCCCCGACGCCTTTCTCCTTGCGTCCAAAGCCAGTTCGCACAACTGAAGGAATCCAGTTCTCGTGGGGCAAATTGAGCTCGGCTGTGTCTTCTACGCTTACAATCTTCATCTCGGGCTTTATGAACATGGACAGGCAGTTTAGTAAGGTTGTCTTTCCGGAGGCTACTCCTCCTGCAACCAGGATTGATGCACGATTCTCGATGGCATACCAGAAATAAGCCGCTATTTCAGATGATAGGGTATTGAAGCTTATCAAATCTGATATTGTTAAAGGGTCGACTTTGAAGCGACGAATAGTAAAGGTGGAGCCTCGACGCGTTATTTCGTTTCCGTAGGTTAGTTGAATACGACTTCCATCTGGAAGGGAAGCATCTAGCATAGGGGATGCTATGGAAATGTCTTTTCCGGAGAGATATGCTAGTCGGATGACGAAAGAGTTTAGCTGATCTTCATCTTCGAAGATGATGTTTGTTGGCAGGGATTCGTGTTCGCGATGCCAGACGTAGATTGGGATGTTGACTCCGTCTGTTGATATGTCTTCCACCATGTGGTCTTTCATTAAAGGATTAATCTTACCATAGTATATGAAGTCGCGGACGGTGTAGTACATCAGTTTGTCTATGGCTTCATCGGCGATTCTGAGTTTGTAGTTATCTATCACTTGGCGTATCTTTTGTTTGAGGTATTCTGCAGCCTTTTCTCTTGTGTCGATCTCTTTTAGATTGACGTCGATTTCTTCCATTAGGATTTTTTTAATTTCTTTGAGTAGTTCAGCTTCTTCTTCAAGCAGAGTTGGCTCGATCACTTCGTATCGTATCTTTTGGGTTTCAGGTTCTTTAACTATAGCCGCATATACGTAGGGTTCTAGAATGGGGTAGACTTCTCTGAAGACTGAAGGACTTTTTCGTGCTTTTCGTTTTGTCTTCGCCAAGTTGTGTTCGCCGTCCTTTAGACTGTCTTCTGCTTGAAGAGGCCATTTTTCTCTGGTCAATTCACATATAATGTAGCAAGTCTTAATAAAGTCTATGAATTCATCATAACCCACACTAAAAAAGCGACAAAACCCCAAAAATTAAAACAACATCCAACACACCCAGATATCAACAAGCACATTAGGGGGAAGGTTTATATTTTTTGATTAAAACCTGCATACTCCAGCAATTAAAAAAATAAGGAGTAACAAGAAATGGCATATTTAACAACTCAAGGCGGACAGCCAGTACTAATCCTTAAAGAAGGAACAGGCCGAAGACGAGGACGGGAAGCCCAAAGAAACAATATAATGGCTGCACGAATAATAGGAGAAGTGTTACGAAGCACCCTTGGACCCCGCGGAATGGACAAGATGCTCATCGACTCCCTAGGCGACATAACGATAACCAACGACGGTGCAGCCATCCTCGACGAAGTAGAAGTGGAACATCCGGCAGCTAAAATGATGGTTGAAGTAGCCAAGACTCAGGACGATATGGTAGGTGATGGAACCACAACCGCCGTTGTCTTTGCAGGTGAACTCCTGAAACGAGCAGAAGAACTCATAGACCAAAACATTCACCCCCTAATAGTGGTAAGTGGCTACCGAAAAGCAGCACAAAAAGCAGTTGAAATCCTTGACAAGATAGGCATTCCCATAGACATAAACAACCGTTCAGTCCTAAGGAAAGTCGCATTGACTAGCATGGCAAGCAAATCAGTAGGGACAGCAAGAGAAACCTTAGCCGACATTGCCATCGACGCTGTAAAGCAAATCACAGAACGACGAGGCGACAAGTGGGTAGCAGACATTGACAACATCCAGATCGTCAAAAAAGAAGGAAAGAGTCTTTTCGACAGCCAACTCATCAAAGGCATCATAATAGACAAAGAAGTAGTCCATGTAGGAATGCCCAAGATCGTAAAGAAAGCAAAAATCGCTCTACTCGATTCACCTGTAGAAATCGAAAAAACAGAATTCAGCGCGGAGATACGAATCAAAGATCCAACTCAAATCCAAGCCTTTCTAGACCAAGAAACCCAAATGCTACAAAACATGGTCGAGAAAATCACCACTTCAGGCGCAAAAGTCCTCTTCTGCCAAAAAGGGATAGACGATATGGCTCAACACTTCCTAGCTAAAAAAGGAATACTCACCGCAAGAAGAGTTAAACAATCAGACATGGAAAAACTCTCTCGAGCAACAGGCGGGATAATAGTCACAAACTTCGACGACCTGAAATCAACAGATTTAGGTACAGCCGGTCTCGTGGAAGAACGTAAAGTTGGAGACGACAAGATGATATTCGTGGAAGAATGCAAGAAACCCAAATCAGTCGCAATCCTAATACGTGCAGGTCTGGAACGCATGGTAGATGAAGCTGAACGAGCAATGAACGACGCTCTCTCTGTTGTCTCAGATGTCATAGAAAATAATAAGATTGTCCCAGGAGGAGGAGCCATCGAAGCTGAGGTCGCAAAGGAAGTCCGTTCCTTCGCGAAGAAAGTAGGTGGCCGAGAACAACTGGCAATAGAAGCTTTCGCAGATGCTCTCGAGATCATTCCGAAAACGTTGGCTGAAAACGCAGGGTTAGATCCCATCGACATCCTTGTAGCGTTAAGATCTGCCCACGAAAAACAAAAAGGCAACCTCATGGGAGTAAACGTCTTCTCCGGCAAGATTGTAAACATGCACAGCAACGGCGTAATAGAACCCATAGCAGTAAAGGAACAAGCTATAAAATCCGCTACAGAAGCCGCGTCCATGATACTACGAATAGACGATGTAATTGCCGCAACGAAGCCAAAAGAGAAAGGCCCAGGCGGAATGCCTGAAGGCGGCGGAGACGAAGAATACTAAAAACTCTCCTCTCTTTCTTTTTTTCAACTGAACGTTCACGCATTTTCATAACATAATTTTCTGTTAAGAAATCTCACTAAGCGAAAATTTGCCATATCTGAACCAACGCGCTCTCTGAGAGTGACGGCTCTAGGGTTTCAGTTTCACTGCCTGCATGCTACCGGGTTTAAAATATTCAAAACTTGTGGGTGTCAACTCAATCAGAGTATAGTTCGGGTCTGCGGGGCTATCCCAGAATTCCTTAAGGAAGGATACATTGTTATAGATATGAGTTTTTACATCTTCTTCATCCACTATCTGAGCCAAGCACTCAGTTCTGATTGTACCTCTTACCCCGTCCTTCTCAAATAAGATACAGAATTCCGTCTTGGGATTCCGTTTTATTTGCTGGACTTTTGCCTCACCTGTTCCGGTGGCAACGAAGAGCCTGCCTAATGTGTAGATGAGCATCATAGGTCGAAGTCTTGGCTGATCTCCATCTGTTGTAGCTGGAAAAACATGTTGTTGTTCAGCGAATCTTCCCCAGATTTCCTTCAATATCGCCTCTTTGTCTACACTCAAGCTTCGTCCCTCGCTGACTTTTAAGTGTGAGAATTAAGGATGAATTAACATCTTTGAAATATAAGCATTAGATTGGCTGTTGCTCACTTGGGAGTCGCTGAATTGCAAAAAAGTCTTAAGGCTGAAAGCTTATCTTAAAATGTTACATTTTATGCGTGTGTGACGATATTTATGCGTGCCAGTGAAGTAGCGGAACATGCTTTGAGTTGCGTCCTTGAAGCTGTCTCTGGAGAACGGGTTATCGTGGTTTGTGATGATGAGAAGTTAGATGTTGGTCGCGCGTTCTCTGAGGGCGCTCTAAGTTTGGGGCTTTGGACTAGGCTTGTAGTCCTAGATACAAGGGGTCCACCCAGAAAGAATATCCCCCGTCATCTCCTCGAGGTTCTAATTGGACAGAAGCCTGATTTGTACATCAACCTTCTGCGAGGGGCAGGGGAGGAAACACCTTTCAGAATTAGACTTATCCACTTGGAGACTCGGAGCAAGAAAGCTCGCTTAGGTCATTGCCCAGGAGTTAACTTGGAGATGCTGACTAATGGAGCTCTGGCAATGAGCATTGAGGAACATAAGAGTATGCAGCAATTCGCCAAAGGCCTCATGCGGAAGCTAAACCAGACTGTGAGTGTTGAAGTTACGTCTCCCTCAGGCACTCACCTCATATTTAGCACAGAAGGAAGACCCTTCTTCACCGATACAATTGTGGATTGGAAGGAGATGAAATGGATGAACCTGCCAACTGGAGAGGTAATTGTTGCGCCTGTTGAGAACTCTCTAA
>SOJC01000132.1 GCA_004376645.1 Candidatus Bathyarchaeota archaeon | reverse complement strand
AATCCTGAGGATTTCCCGTTCCCACTAGCTGAAAACATCTGCTTCTAAGTGGTGGAGAATTGGTGTTGATCAAGATATCAATACGACTTATTTCTCGTGTCACACAACCATTCTGGATTTAGGCTGATTTTTTCTTTGTACCTGTGTTCTATGCTCCAGCAATCCAAAGTTCTCAAGTGAGTTCTGAGTGGCTTCAACTGTCTCGTCCAGGTTCTGAAAGCTGATTTTCAGATTAAACATATGACTGACAACGTTCAATGCTTTCTGAGCTGCAATTTTGTCTGGATAAAGACCTAATGTTTCAGCCAATAAGCAGAACCCTCGAAAACCTCGCAGTCCTCCGATCCCTATGAGAAGACCTGCAACGCCGAAGATTTGGCCATTAATGACTTCAGCACCTACACTGAACATTTGGTCCGCTGTTTCCTTGTCCGTAGCTGCAAAGTACAGTTTTGGATCGTCAATCTTCTTTTCTCTTTTTAATCCTCCAAGAGTCACCACGAAGCGGCAGCTGAGTTCTTCTGCGATATCTAAGATGCACCCGCAGAGTTCATACTGTCCCGTGGTTGTCAACGCTTGAGTGTTACCGTACAAGATTATCAGATCTCTTTCTTCTCCGGTGCCTTTGTAATAGTAGAGTTGGTTAGTAGGGTAGCGGATCTCGCCATTTTCTGCGCTGATGGCGAAGTCTTGAAAGGAAGAGCAGTTGATCTCAGCGAATTGGATGGCTTTCAATTCGCGGATAATGTGCAAAGTGGCAACGTTAGCAACGAAGCCTATTCCCGGTAGCCCTTCTATTAAGATAGGGTCTTTCAGTTTCGGTTTGTCTTGCATTGAAACGACGCAAACCATGCTTCAGTTCCTTCTCCTATGTGAGCTTAATTAATGAGATACTATTGCAATATTAAAGCATACTTGGAAGATACTTGATGAGCTTTGAAATACGTAACAGAGATTTGCTTGCGAGATTAGGGAGGTTAGAGACTAAGAGTGGAAAGATTGAGACACCCATTCTGCTCCCTGTGGTTAATCCAGCGATTCAATCAATCTCTCCGAGAAGCTTAAGTCAAGAATTTGGCTGCAAAGCTCTGATAACAAATGCGTATATACTAACAAAGCGGTACGCCAAAGAAGTTGAGGAGAAGGGAATACACAGATTACTCGATTTTGACGGCGTTGTTATGACTGATTCTGGAGCTTATCAGATTCTTGTTTATGGGAAAGTTGATGTCAGCCCGGACAAGATCGTTAAGTTTCAAGAAGCCATCTCCTCAGACATAGCTACCATATTAGACATACCGACAAGCTGGAACGCAACAGAGGAATACGCACGACAGACAGTTGAAGAAACGATAAGACGCGCAAGCCAACTAGAAGAAATTAAAACCCGCGATGATATGTTGTGGGTGGCGCCCGTGCAGGGCGGCCGGCACCTTGAATTGGTCGCGCATTCAGCGAGAAAAGTTGGAGAACTACCTTTTCAAATCCACGCTTTAGGAAGCCCTACAACTATCATGGAACAATATCTCTTCGACACGTTAGTAGACATGATTTTGACCACAAAGATGAATCTACCCATTCAGAGACCGCTGCATCTTTTCGGTGCAGGACACCCCTTCATGTTTGCCCTAATCATAGCCTTAGGATGTGATATGTTCGACTCAGCAGCCTACTCAATCTTTGCAAGGCAAGACCGTTACATGACTGAGTATGGCACAAGGAGACTCGACAAACTAGAATATTTGCCCTGCTCCTGTCCAATCTGCAGAAGGACTTCTCCCAAAGAAATTAGGGAAATGCCTAAAGAAGAGAGACAGACAACATTGGCAAAACACAATCTCTACGCAAGCTTTGCAGAGATTAGGCGTATAAAGCAGAGTATAATTGAAGGTCGACTCTGGGAACACCTAGAGGCAAGAGCCCATGCACACCCAGCGTTACTTCAAGCATTAAAACGACTTAAGAAACATGAAGCTTTCCTAGAGCGGCATAGTCCAGTGACAAAGCGAAGCGGGCTGTTCTTTTTTAGCAGCATAGGACTGATGCGCCCGGAGATTGTACGCTACAGAAAATCCCTCAAAAAGAGATATTCACCACCTCAAGAAGCAAGAACACTTATACTGGTACCTCACCCTGAAAAACGACCTTTTCATAAGGCAAAGATAGTGAAAGATTTGCTTAGGAGGATACAACGAGAGTTCCCGGAGACCCAAAACCTGATACACATTTGCGTTTACGCGGCGCCTTTCGGTGTAATTCCCCTAGAACTTGCCGAAGTCTATCCTCTATCTCAATATGAGATTGCATTTCCCTTAGACCATGAAACTATTACTTATGTTGCCCAAGAGGTGGAAGAATACATCTCTAGATCGTCATACAAAGAAGTTGTTCTCGTTGAGGATAAGGAAGTCTGGAAAGACGAAGTCTCAGCAGCTTGCCGACATGTCAAGAGAAAAAATTTGTCAATCACACTTCTGGGTGTAAGGAAGTTGCTGAATGAGGCGTCTTTCGATACTATTGTGGAGACTCTTCGAAGCTGGTGGCTTGAAAAAGAAGCATGCTCAGAGTAGATCTTCATTTGCACACAGCCTTTTCAGGCGACTCTTCAATCAGCCCAAGGCTCCTCGTGAATCAATTGCACTCTCATCCATCAATTAAAGCAGTTGCCATCACAGATCACAATACCCTTAAAGGCTATTTTCGTGTCCAAAAGCTAGCAAACATATATGAAGATTTGACAATCTTACCTGGTGTCGAAGTAAGTACTGAGGAGGGAGATTTAATTATTCTGGGGGTTGAGGAAACACCAAAGATCCCTACAACCTCCAGCTCCGCTGTTGATTTTGCAAAGGCTTGTGGAGCGGTTATTATAATACCTCATCCATATCGTTCTATGGGTATTGGCGATTTGGCGATGAAGCTTGAGGCTGATGCAGTTGAAGTTTTAAATCCTACGGCTACAAAGAGAGAGAACGCGATGGCTTATGACCTCGCAAGAATTAGGAATCTGCCTGGCGTAGCTGGAACAGATGCACATAACCCAACGGAGATGTGGACTGTATGCACAGAGATAAAGGCTCAACCATCTATTGAGGATATCTTGAAAGCCATTCGAAAAGGATTTGTGAAGCCAGTTGCCCCAAAGAGAGCAACGCTGGCAGAAATGAGCGGAGGATGATAAAAATACCCATCGAAATCACATTTCTCGGCGGTACACGCGAAGTCGGCAGAATGGGAATAGCAGTGAAGACTGAAAAAACTCAGCTTCTGTTGGACTATGGAGTGATGATGGGCAAACCGACTAAGTTCCCCCTGCATATTGCTCCTAACGATGTGGATGGTCTGATACTAACCCATTGTCACCTTGACCATTCAGGAGCTCTACCTATATTCTACATACAAGATGAGAAACCTCTCTACGCAACCCGTCTAACACTTGAGCTGACTCAAATACTGATCAAAGATTTCATTCACCTTTCAGGCTATTACCTTCCTTTTGAATATCTTGAATTAAGATCCATGATGCAAAATTCCCTTCCCACAGGCTATCATGAGAAGAAAATCGTTGGAGATATAACCTTCCAGTTTCTAGACGCTGGACATATCCCCGGAAGTTGTCAAATTCTTCTAGAGGCTGAAGGCAAGAGAATACTTTTCACAGGCGATTTCAACACTTCAAAAACTCGTCTTCTATCATCCGCAGACAACAAGTACGGAGAATTAGACGCCATAATAATTGAAACAACATATGCAAATGACGATCATACAGATCGTATGGAATTGGAGAAGAAGTTCGTTGCTTTGATCACTGAAGTTGTTGAGAACGGGGGGTCAGTTCTCATTCCCGCTTTCAGCATCGGTAGATCCCAAGAGATTGCTTGCATCCTTGCAGCTTATCACTTTGAATATCCAATAATCATAGATGGTATGGCTCGGGCGGCTAATCGAATAATGATGGATCACACAGAGTTTATGCAAGATCCAAGACTCTTCTTGGACGCTGTGCACGGAGCTCGTTGGATTGATGGATGGAGAGATCGTCAGACAGCAGACAGGAAGCCAAGTGCAATTATCTCTCCAGCTGGAATGTTGCAGGGTGGACCAGCCGCCTTTTATATTTCAAAGTTGGGGAAGAAACCAAAGAATGCTGTTCTTCTTGTGAGTTATCAGATTCCAGGCACGCCAGGTCATGAGCTTTTGGAGAAGGGTACATGTGTGATTGATGGGAAGTCACGAGATGTTAAAGCGAGGGTAGAGCATTTTGACTTCTCTTCCCACTGTGGGGCCAGTCAACTTCGGGAGGTTGTGAAGAATTTGGAGGGTGATCCGATGGTGTTTTCTGTTCATGGCGCTGAAGGTAATTGTGAACGGTTTGCTAGATGGGCGAAGAGGGAAGTTGGTTTGAAAGCAGTGTCTCCGAAGGCTGGAGACAGGTTTACAATATAGTGTGTGCGATATTAGGGTAAGATTCCTTTTGGGTTGTGAGGAGTCGAAGGTGAGAGTGGATCGTTGGCAGGATGTTTTGACTAAAGTAATGTTTATATTTATCGATTTGTATTAGATAATAATCGAATTAAATTCGACAAACGTAAAACCCAATGAGGTAATAATCAAATTGTCAGACGAACTTAAAGAAGAGATGAAAAGGCTCAAAGAGGAAATCGCAAATCTAAGAGATCAAATAGAAGATACAACCGAAAGAAGGCGAAGAAGAGAACGCGGCATATACATCGACGTCGGCGACCGAATAAACGACTATGTCGCAGATGTCATGGAAGGAGTGGCAGAAGGCATCCACGGCGAACTTGAAAAATCCATATTCATCGGACCACACGGAGCAAAGATGCGCGTATTCACCCATAAAGAACCTTCTTTGAAAGAAGTTGAAAAGGAGATCAACTTCGCCAAAGTATCCAAAGTCATGAGCGCGCTTGGCCACGAACACCGACTGAAAATCCTACACGAGCTTATGAGAAGAGGAAGATACATGAATGAGCTGCAAGAAAAACTCACAGAAATCACTTCGAGCACTCTCTCAAGTCACCTTAATGTCCTTGAAGAAGCAGGACTAGTAGTCCAAGAGAAGGTAAGAGGGCGATATCTCATCACTATACCAGGAAGATCTGCATACAAAATGGCAAAACGCGTTACCCAATCCCTTGAGAGAAGGAACCAAAAATGACTTGGCAAGAATTTCAACTAGGCACTACTGTATCTAAAGTAACTAAGAAAACAGCCTTATGGAAAACTGACAAGGGCATACTTGAAATTCTCGAAAACACATTGGCTCTGCCAATAAATGTTAAGGATCAACTTGTGGGATACGTACTTCGCGGAGAAGGAAGACTGCTGCTTGACACAATAGTGGAAACCGGGGAAGGAGCTATAGGGGAATCAGTCGACAGAGAGCTCAACAAGTCCTTCCTGATGTTAGGAACACAAGAGGCTCTCCAAGAAAGCCTGAGTTCCACCAACAAGGAGGACTTTGCAAAATATGGATTTAATGATCAACAGGAATTCAAAGCTGACGCAGAAGACTTGCTGGCTCAGTTTTCTAGGCACGCGCATAGAAAGAAGTTCCATTGTGGTGAAACCTTCAGCAAAGGGCTTGGATTCATCTTTGCCTTTCCCAATGGTGAAGATAATCTTGACGTACTAATCGCTAAAGGCCCCAAACTCATCTTTAAAACTTCAGACATTGTCTTTGTGTCAAATGACGATAAGGTTGTGTTGAAGGGTCCTCAAGGTGTAATCGCTTCAAACAATGGAAAGTCTGTCGTTATCCGAAATCACAGCTTGCACATACACAGATAGAAGAGCACAATTCAACCCCTTCATCTTTCATCTCCTCTTTTTTGCAGAAAAAGTTATCCATTTATCTCCAGATTTGTGAGGAATAGGCAGGATAAAGTTGGCCGATAAGGATTCGTTTCAAGCTAGTTTCATTCACGTTTTTCCCATACTTGCGAGTCTATTGTTTGGCATTCTGTGTGCAGTTTTGGTGCAGGAATCCAGCGTGGAACTGGAAGCTGTATTAGATCTCCCTGAGGCTGGAATTGGCTTCCTGTTTATCGGAACTATCTTTGTGTTCATCGCTGGGGTCAGTGCTACTTTAATATACCTTCTCATGAAATACAGTTTGCAGTTTCTCGTCCGCCTATTGATAGGTGTATCATTTTCTGTTCTCACTTTCTCTCTAGTACTTCTCTATTCCGAACTGTTGCTTGAGGTTGTAGGCGTAGAATTCCCTTTTATGATCCTATTCTTGGCTTCTTCAGCCACTATATACGTGATTCTAGAGGTTATTCTCAGGAAGGGTCGACTCTATGAGATTGTCATCCTCGCCTTTGGGGGCGCTACTGGAGTATTGCTGGGTGCTTCAATTCCCCTTCTCAGTGGTGTCACGATTCTGCTGTTATTAGCAGTCTACGATGTTTTCGCGGTGTTTCGTGGTCCTGTTGGAAAGATTGCATTAAAGAGTTTGGATAAATTGCCGGGCATCAGTTTCTCTTTTAGGGGCATTCATGTAGGACTTGGCGATCTGACTTTCTATTCCATGCTTGTAAGCCGAATATTCTTGAGCTATGGTTGGTTAGCTCTCGTTGCCGCGACTTTTGGTGTGCTGCTTGGATCTTTCCTATCCTTCAAGATGGTTGAAAAGAAAGGGATGTTTCCAGGTTTGCCTTTTTCAGTACTACTGGGACTGTTGGGAGCGTTCCTCGTTGTGTGTATTGTCTGAGAGGCTGAAAGCCTGTAAGAGGTTACATGAGGCTGAAATCTGAGGCCTTTATTTTACCCTTCTGATCTATCACTATTTCGAAGCTTTCTCTCCATGGATGACCGTCGAGATCTATCGGGCATGTTCCTTTGACTACCCAGACTCCATCTTTGCTTTCTGTTATGACTACGTTTACATTCGACACATTCTTCTTCTCTTTCACAAAATTGACAGCTATGTATTGAGCGTTATCGAAGTCGACCATCTGAATCACATAGTCACTCATGTCCTAGCGTTCCGAATCAGATAAGAATTGTGAACCGAAAATAA
>SOJC01000086.1 GCA_004376645.1 Candidatus Bathyarchaeota archaeon | reverse complement strand
CCATCACTTGGCTTAGATGGGGCTGTGATAAAAATTGGCAGCAGGTTCCTCGTCACCTCTATGGATCCAATAACCGGAGCCATGGAAAGGATAGGGTGGGAAGCAATAAACATAAACGCCAATGACGTAGCCACTTTTGGCGTACAACCAGCATTCTTCTCTTCTTGCATTCTCTTTCCTGAGAACTCCACTGAGAAGACTGTGGAAACCATCTGCAGGCAGATAGATCTGGGTGCTAAGGAACTCGACATCGCTGTGATAGGAGGGCACTCAGAGATAACTCCAAAGCTGCGGTTTCCAATAGTTGTCGGTTGTTGCATGGGTATAGCTGGTGAAGAAGGATACGTGACTACGCAAGGAGCTAAGCCTGGCAACCTGTTGATACTGACAAAAACTGTTGGGATGGAAGGTGCTGCTATTCTCGCTTCGGATCGAGCTGATCAATTGGGAAAGGAACTGGGAAAGGTGACGCTCGAAAGGGCGAGGGGCTTCTTTAAAGGTATAAGTGTTGTGCGAGAAGCTCTCTTAGCTTTCAAAACGGGTTATGTAACTGCGATGCATGACCCTACTGAGGGTGGGGTTGCGGGTGGGATTCACGAGTTGGCTGACGCTTCACGTGTGGGCTTCAGGGTCTACAAAGATAGGATGCCGATAGCTCTGGAAACGGTGAAGGTTTGTGAGTTCTTCAAGATCGATCCTCTGCAACTTATCGCCTCTGGAAGTTTGTTGATCGCTGTAGAGGAGCCCTTTAGCAGCAAGGTCGTGGAGATCCTAGGCAGGTATCGAATCACTGCAACAGTTATTGGTGAAGTCTTGCCGTCCCCTAAGAACCGATATGTAGTAGATCAGAAGGGTAATGCAGAGAATTTGGTTAGACCATCATCAGATCATCTGTGGCGCGCTTTAGAAGAAGAATGAATACCCCGCTAGGCTGCTTGGTTTTGCCAAAAGAATCTGGAGGATTCTCGTGGTCTCTCCAATCTCTTGATCTTCTCTTGCAACCTCTTGTAGATGAAGTAGCTTCTTAGATTCCTGAGGATTTCCAACACAATGTCTTCTCTATGAGCATGAATAACGCTGAAGTCTGGGTCTAAGAGTATTTTATAGCCTCTTGACAGCATTTCAAGCGTCCAATCATAATCTTCTCCACCAAGCTTCCTTGTCTCTGGGATAATCTCCAGAAGATCCTCATCAAATGGATATTCTTCCCATCTTGACTTTCGGATTATGCAATTGATTGTGGAAATCCAATTTATCCTCTTCATTTGCACTTCGACCAGATTGAAGAGTCTTCGCGCAAACCCTTCAGCTAGGGGATAGAAGAAGCCCCCCACTCCTGCAACGTTTTCATCCTCAAAATGCTTCAATCCAACTTCTAACCAACGCAATGATATTGGCAACGCGTGTCCGTTAATGATGCACACAAGTTCTTCCTTAGAATAAGATATCCCAAGATTCGCCGAGAAAGGATGTGAGAACTCTTCATGCTTGAAAGTTATGAGTCTGCAGTTAGAGTATCTCTCTAAACGTCTACTCACATACCTCACCTCTTCTTGACTCCAAGAATCCATAACAATCAATATTTCCGAAGGAACAACCGTTTGATGAAGCAATCGATCGAGAACGCCTTGAAACAGTTTCTCGCGCGTGGCGCATCTAACTACGACTGAAACAGACATTCTGGCACCTTGCATTGTGTGCTCCCAATCAACATTTCCACTGATTCTATGTAGGAAGCGATTGGAAAACCTTGCTACTTCTTGGGCTTGATGCTTCGTATCAGGCTTTGATACAATACGATGATCGCGTAGAAGGCGTAGGACAGCATTAATTGGGGGCATCGTACCGCAAACTTGAGCTCGTTGGCAATTAATGAAATACTTTTCTTTATTGTCCAGACAATCGCGGGTCTATGATGAATACAGTAGGGCTCGTAAGTAGAAATCACTTCTAGGTCTTTTCCGTCGATCCAAGATTTGATGTAGGCATCTTCATACACGTGTAAGTTGGATGGAATATGGATGTCTTTGACTG
This sequence comes from Candidatus Bathyarchaeota archaeon, assembly GCA_004376645.1. GTDB lineage: Archaea > Thermoproteota > Bathyarchaeia > Bathyarchaeales > SOJC01 > SOJC01. The sequence continues at coordinate 5,083 of SOJC01000086.1, read as the reverse complement.
CTGTGTGTCTTACAAGTAAATCGTGGGTTCCGCCTCTCTTTCCGAAGATTTTCACAGTCACTCTCTTGAATAGTTTTAAGACTGTCATGTTCTTGAGGACAGACCAGATTTCTACTCCCCAAATCGCTCCCACTCTGTCTTTCATGAGTTTCTTAGCTTTCTCGAACCAGTTGTGACACAACACTACGTCGCTGTCAACGAACATGAACCATTCCGTGGTTACAACCTCTATAGCTCTCTGTCTAGCTCTGCCTCTTGTTCCTTTCTCCTTCAAGATGACAACATTGTGAAATCTCTTGTCAAACTTCTTCACAATCTCAAGCGTTTGATCCGTTGAATAGCCATCTACCACGATGAGTCGATTGACTGGTATATTTCCGTAAACAGAATCTAGGCATTGTGCTAAGGTTTTCTCACTGTCTTTTGTTAAGACGACAACGTCTACCTTCATGACGCAAGTCAACTTCAAGACTTCTTATGTATAGCTCCCAATATTTTCAATCGACAAAACACTTATAATGTTTATGCTTAAATAGCCCACCAACCTAGGGGATAAAAGTATCCAATGAGGCTTTCCCAATGAAGCTCTCCCTCTCTAAAGCTCTAGGCCTTCTTAACCGTTCCATTTCCTTCAACAAACCTCACCATGTCCAATGGATGCTTACTTATAGGTGCAACTATCGATGCAGAAGCTGTGATGTCTGGCGAGGACAGAAGCCGGTGAAAGAACTTTCAACCGACGAAGTGATAGCTGGCTTAGAGGTTCTTCGGGGAATGGGAGTAATGGAGATCGTTCTCTCTGGAGGAAACCCCCTTCTCAGGGAAGATATCGGGGAGATAATTGATTACGCCTCTCGATTCTTTGTCACAACAATCTACGACAATGGAAGCCAAGCTGCAAAGAGAGTTGAGGCTCTCCGCAAAGCTGATTTTGTGGCTATATCCCTTGACACTTTGGACGAGAAGAAATATGACTATTTGAAAGGTGTTCACGGTGCATGGAAAGCTGCAATGGACGCAGTTGAAACGCTTCATAAGCAAGGAATAACAGTTGGAGTATCCCCTACAATTTCACAACTTAACATGTATGAAATTCCTGAATTCACAGAGCATTTCTGCGAACGAGGGATCCCTGTACTTTTTTGCTTATATCAACATGATTCCCTCAAACAGCCAATGTTTCACATAGGCGAGAAAGACGATGAGCTTGAAATTTCAGATAAAGTCGCCTTCGCGAAGATATGTGATGCGTTGATCGAAAAGAAAAGCAGGCTTCACGGTATTCTCATTACGAGGAAGATGCTAAACGCGTTGAAAGTACTGGCTTTGAAGGAAGAAAGAATGTGGAAGTGTAAGGCTCTTCAATCTTTCTTCGTGATAGATCCATTGGGGAATGTGGCTGGATGCCATCTTCAAAAGCCTGTTGCAACAATCTATGAGTTGCCAAAGCTGTGGAACAGCCAAAGATTTGAAGAATTGAGGGAGATATATCGGAAATGCGAGAGTTGCTCCTACATGTGTTACATGTTCTATTCGATACACGCAAATGTGCAAGGCAACATCGAGATACTTCGAGATCAATGGAAGAATGCAAAGGAAATATTGGTAAGATAGATCTCTTCAACACGATGCTTCGTCAAGAGAGCCTAATTTTTTTCAGTTATAGACATGTCTACGGCGTAATGCAGTTTTGAGGCAACCCTGTCAGGCGATGGTTAGAGCTTATAGCCAATTTCTCTGAGAAACTCTTTGCGTGCTTTAATATCACTCTTAGTTTCAATTCCCTTAATTCTTGAGCCGTCAATGACGCCAAGTATGCCTCGGCCTTGCTCTGTTTCACAAACGATTACTTGCAGAGGGTTTGCTGTGGCGGCATAAATTGTGCAAACTTCAGGGGTCTCCTTGACTCTCCTAAGAACATTTACGGGATAGGCGTTTTTGATGTAGATAACAAAGCAGTGACCACAACCTAGTTCAAGAGCAGCTCTGGCAGCGGAATCTTTCAGTTCTTCATCATTGCCTTCGCTTCTCACTAAGCAAGGACCCGAGCTTTCACAGAAGCCTACTCCGAATTTTATGTCTGGAGCTGAATCTGCCAAGGCTTCGTAAAGATCTTCAACGGTTTTGATGAAATGTGCCATGCCCAAGATAACATTGCAGTTACTTATCCTTTCAATTTTCACAGTTTTGATATCCATAGTAGCTTCCTCCCCTAGTCTTTGAGTGGAGACATTGCCCTGAGGCGTTTGACGATTTTTGGCAATACTTGAATTATGTAGTCTATGTCCTCCTCAGTGTTATACTTTCCAATGGAAATTCTTAGACTTCCACGGGCTTCTTCAGGTTTTAGTCCTATAGCAAGTAGTACGTGGCTTGGCTCAGCGGATTTGGATGAGCATGCTGATCCTGAAGAAGCAGCTATTCCTTCTGAGCCAAGGCTGAGGACTACAGCTTCTCCCTCAATGTATGAGAATCGAAAATTTGTGTTGTTCGTTAATCTCTTTGTACGGTGGCCATTAAGATAAGTTTCTTCAATCTCTAATGTAGCTTTAATCAGTTTATTGCGCATGTTTGTAAGGTGTCTTGCCTCAGCTTCCATCTCTCCCTCTCTAAGTTCCACTGCCTTGGCAAAACCCACAATTGCTGGTATGTTCTCAGTTCCAGACCGTAACCCAAATTCGTGCCCGCCACCGTGGATTAAAGTATCCAGTTCCCGCCCTTTTCGTTTGAAAAGGGCACCGACTCCTTTAGGTCCATACAGCTTGTGCCCATTGATCGTCATAAAGTCAATTTTTATTTTTCGAACGTCTATCGCTAGTTTGCCAAAGCTTTGAACAGCGTCTGTGTGGAAGAGGGCTCCATGCTCGTGACATACCCTCGTAATCTCTTCGATGGGCTGAATAGTTCCGATTTCATTGTTTCCATGAACTACTGATACTAATGTAACGTTTTCTTCTAGGGTTTTTTCAAGGGCGTCTAGGTCTAGAAAGCCATATTTGTCAACAGGCAAAATTGTGATTTTGAACCCTTGCCTCTTCAGCCACTTTGCCGACAGAAGTACGCAGTCATGATCGACGGAGGAGACAGCGATGTGACACTTGGATTTTCCCTCCTTGAATGCATGTCCTTTCAAGACTAGGTTGTTCGCCTCGGTCGCGCTTCCTGTGAATATTAATTCAGATGCCTCAGCGTTCATGAATTCAGCTATGGTCTCTCTTGACTTTTCTAGCGCTTCTTTGGCTTTGAAGCCAAAGGAATTCAATGAGGAGGCATTGCCATAAAAGTCTGTGAAGTAAGGTTGCATGGCTTCGACTACGCGAGGATCCATCGGGGTTGTAGCTGCGTAATCCGCATAGACTATTCGAATAGCTGATCACTCCAATAGGAGATATCACTGGGATAGTTTAAATTATTCTCTTTAACAGCTCTAAAACTCCTTGTTTGGTTGAGTTCTCTGCAAAATCAATATAATGGACCATTGACAGAGGATTATCTGATGTGAAGTGAAGTCACATTTACTGCTTACATTTCTATTGCTAGTTTCCACGGTTACATTGGCTGGGGGTGGAGAAGAAACTGGCGAAATCCGCCCGCGCAGTGCGGATAGTGTTGCCCACACATTTTCTTTGAATGTTGTTTTTGTCGGATTTCAAGAGGAAGTAGTCGACACAGCCGTTATCGAATCAAATGTCAAGAGGAGCTATCCGTATAATTATGAGAATTACACAATAGAACACAACTTCGACGTCAGCTACTACTTCTCTAATACTTCATACTACACAGCGCTTCAAACTCTCATCTTAGAGAATTCTGTGAATGGAACAGATACTACGTCAAAGGTGAATACGACTGCACTGCAGATCCAAAAGGCAACGGGTGAGAAGATGTCGATCTTCTTGCCTCAATCCGGCAGGGCGATAGATGCAGTAGCGGTCGAAGAATGGTTTGCAGCCAACCCTTACGTGGCTGGCTCTAACAATTCATACTGGTTCTACGTCATGAACTTCACGGAGTTCGACTCGCCAGATCATAGTTTAGAACACTGGTATAATCTCACAGAGCTGGATTTTGAGGCCAATAATCAACGCGATTTTTGGAGGCTTGAACAGGACAACATTCTAAACCCTGACGTGAAGTTTCCTTATGCCTGTTTTACTTCCAACAGCAGAGTTTTCTTCATCGATCCTTCTGCTTTCCAATGGTACCTCACTTGGGCGAGGATTTGGTGGGGTCTCTCTGTTAGTGGTCCAAAGTATCAATACTACTATGAAGACCTTGACGAGTTCTTGACAACTCATGACGTTGGCACGAGTCAAGGTAAAACAGAGTTGGCGTACTATCTTGCAGGCTGGATAGAAGACGGATTAAGCAATCTGCTTGCACCCTATCTCTGGGTCAGCACTGAGATATCTGAAGCTCAATCGATGTCAATTCAAGTCAAGGTGCTCAACAACGCCTCAGATTTCGGTTACTCGAACGAGTTCATGAGTTGGATAATTAATGAGACTTTCGCAGAAGAAGCAATCGCTGACCTAGCCCCCTTCATAAACACTAGCGTAGTAGTGGACTTTTGGAATCTCTCAGATTATCCCATATTGAAAGACATCTTTGAAGGTGCAGTTATTGAGAAGGTAGGCGGGTGGACCTACTATGATGGATATCAAGTGTGGGACGGTCTTTATGCTGTAAGAGGATTGTACTTTGACTTTGACGCCGCAGACATCGTGATAACTAGTTATGTGTTCTTGGAGAAGAATATGAGTATGATGGTGTACGGTGGGGAGTATACAGGACTAGGTGGAAGTGGGCAGATTCTTGTGATGAAAGAGGTTGGGCGCTACTTCAAAGATGACGGTGTTTCACCGAAGTCAGGTCTTGGGCTAGTTTTCATTCACGAAGCTGGACACAACCTTGGGTTTCCCCACACTTTCAAGCATGGGATCGCATACGCTGGAGATTTTGCCTTCGACGTTATGGGTTACTATCCATACTCCTTCTACTTCACCCAAGTGAGAAAGGACTGTTTCAGGAGACTTATAGTCGACTTCAGAGTGTTCAGTCTGAGAGCGCTTCTTGAAGAAGA
>SOJC01000006.1 GCA_004376645.1 Candidatus Bathyarchaeota archaeon | reverse complement strand
CTTTGTGTGGCTCGTCGACGAAATTTTGGTTTACAGAATCTGAGATCCAGTGCTTCAAGATTTGTTTTGTAAAGATATCGTTCTAAAACCAAGAAGCAGTATACCGCAAACGCAAGTAATTGACGATGGAAAAAAACTATCTCTTACGACGAAAAACTACCTACTTATACTTAAAAACAGAAGCAATTGATATATCTCCGCACAACCCCATTTTTTGGGGGCATGCAAAGCTATACGCGCGCAGGCATAGTTAATACTGCGAACAGTAGCCCAACCAGCCCCAGAAGAACACCAGCTACTCCCAGAAGATTCCATCCTTCTCTCTCCAGCGATGCACTACCAAAGATTATAGCTGCAGCTCCTAAGGGAAGTCCTAGGACGAAGAGAGACAATGCACCAAAAAGAGCACTCAGCAAAGGAAACACCTTTTCCAGACCAGGCCATCTGGGCCTCTCCAACGGAATGCGGAGGGTCTTGGTCTCACCGCATACATTGCACTGCGAGTATACCAACTCGTATGGAGCACTGTCGACCCTCGAACCATACACTTTCCGAACAACATAAGGGTAAAGCTTATCCACATCGTCATGAGCCGTGCTTATGCTACTCATTCTTTCAACTGTTTTTCTCTCCTTTTCTTCCCATTGATGCAGATTGAGAAACTTGTGAAAAGCCAACCTCAACCTGTTGATTGCTATCCGCTCCCCAGACCATTTTGGAAAATCACACTAATCTTTCTTCCTATGCGCTCCTACAGCTACATGCATGCATGGGGCTAGAATAAGGCAAAATCAAACATGGCGATAAACCAACCCGACTCACAATTTCACCCACGTCTCTCCTCTCTAATCGTGTGTTCTAGGCAAGTACCTAAATGGAGAGAGAGACGCAGCGTAAATTCATGTACCGTAAAGAACTAGATGGACCATGGATCTGCAGCTGGAACTGCGGCTTCAAACACAAGGATCATAAGAAGGTTATTGAGCACGAGAACAAAGCGCACGGAAACAGCAGCGACTAGAACAAAAAAGAGAGAGGATTGTAGAGCCTCTAAGTTGAACACGCCAGCTTTTCCTTTCCCTCCGCAAACTGCAATTCCGTTCATGCCTGATCTGACAGCTTTTTTCAGCACATATATTAGTACTGTGGTTACCCCTGACGAGTGCCAATCGAAGCCAAGAACACAGCCTAATGCTTGAAACCAGAACGTATCTGAAATGCGTTGCAGGAACTCGTCTTGACCATATTCATCAATTATTATTGTTACAATTGCGTCTGCTAAATTGATCATTCGTGAAAGGAGCCAGTGGGGAGCTCGTCCATAATGAAGGGGAAGGTTTGCAATGCCAGTCTTCCTCAACACAATCACTGTAATACAATTATAATACCGATATTACATATGGAGCTTTATTGTCTCAACAATCTTCCTTCATGATCGATCTCTAAACAGCGTATTCGAGTGGTAGAAATTGGACCTGGCTTCTCCGCCATTATCATCTCTATTACAATGATCTCCAGCGGGGGGAGATTATCTGCCTTTCGCCTTTCGTTTATTTCACAAGCTACTGGTTCAGTCTCTTTGCTTACTACAAGTGTCTTTATTGTTTTGTTAGTCAAAGCTGGTCCATAGGGGTCGTGGAGTGGCACAATCTCGGCTCGTTTAAGCCATCTGTTTTTCCTAAGGAATCCCTTGAGTTCCTCTAGCCTCACGGCAAAAGGCGCAATTACATGGGGCTTTTCCATCTTCTCCACAAAGTCGTCGGTGCAGAGCCCTATCATAACATTCTCCCCAACTTCAAATGCTTTCTCAAGTAAGGCTCGATGGCCTTTATGAAACTCATCGAATGTTCCCCCAACCGCTACAATGCTAAAGACCGCATTCAACACTAACAACTCAAAAACCGACAATAATCGTAATGGGGTTATCCTTGCTTTGAAGCCTGATTGGGAGCTTACTCAAAGGCTGATTCATCCGCTTGTCAACCCGATTCCCGCATACTTTATTTAAGTTTCAATTTGACGATATCAAGAATATTCCTTGCGACTGAACGTTTAGAGCTTAGTGGAACATGGACTATTTTCTTTTCTTTGTCTACTATGTAGACTTCATTTGTCTTGGTTCTAAAGCCAATTCCTCTCTTGGAAACATCATTGGCTACAACTAAGTCTGCCTTGGCTTTCCTAAGACGCTTGTGGGCGTTTTTCACGAGTTTACCTTTGGAAACGTCATATTCTGCTTTGAAGATTACGAGAAGACTTTTTTGGCTTGCATCCTTTATTTCGTCTACGATTTTGGGCGTGGGCTTGAGCTCTAGCTTGAGGGTAGAGATTTCTTCTGTTGGCACTTTTCCCTTGTATCGCTTTTTTAAGGTCCAATCTGAAACTGCGGCGGCGGCAACTACGACATCATACTCAGTTTCTTCTAGTTCCCTGAGAACAGCTTGCTCCATCTCCTCCGTCGTTTCAACATGTAAAACTTTGAGGTTTGATGGAGGTTCCTCGCTTCCTAAACCATAGACCAGTGTGACTTTTGCATTCCTCATCTGGGCTTCTTCGGCGATGGCCAGACCCATCTTGCCTGAACTCTTGTTTGTGATTATGCGTACTTCATCTATATACTCAATTGTCGGTCCAGCTGTGATCAAGAAGTGTTTTCCTTGGAAGTCGTTCGCTTTTGAAATTCTTCGTATCACTGCTTCTACGATCTCCATTACGCTTGCAATCTTTGCTTTTCCATCTTCAACTATTGGTCCGACAAAGGCTATGTTGGTGGCTTTCAACTTTTGAATACTCTCTCTCACGAAGGGGTTTTTGTACATAGACTTGTGCATGGCGGGAACTATCAAAAGAGGTGTCATGGATCCGAGAGCGGTGGAAGCAACTGATGTAACTGGTGTGTCATCTATTCCAGCTGCAATTTTACTTATGGTGTTAGCTGTGGCAGGTGCAATAAGTACGAGATCTGCCTTGTCAGCATGTTCGCCAACGAGAGCTACATGCTCAATTTTTCCTGTTAACTCTGTGACAACAGGGTTTCCGGTTGCCCATTCCATTAGGTTAGGGTGGATGATCTTTTGTGCGTACTCTGACATTACGACATATACTTCAGCGGCTTCTCGCATCAGGTCCCTTGCAATGTCGACGCTTCGAACAGCGGCGACGCTGCCGGTAATGCATAAGACTACATGTTTTCCTTTCAGTCTTTTAGATTTTGTACCAACTATATCCTTAGACGGATGTCGCTTCAACAGTTGTCCTCCCAGTTATCCATTCTATGGAATGCTTCTGCTAATGATATGTGTGTTCATCATCTGGGTATGCACCAATCCGCACTTCATGCGAAAACTCGTCCAAAGCCTCTTTTATAGTCTTGTTAAGATTTGCATATTTTTTTAGAAATTTCGGTGTGAAACCATCACCAAGTCCTAACATATCATTTATGACTAGGACTTGTCCGTCGCAGAATTTCCCAGCTCCTATACCTATGGTGGGTACATTAACGTTCTCTGTAATTCGCTTGGCCAGTTTCTCAGGTATACATTCTAAGACCATGGTGAAGACACCACTTCTGTCGATCTCCAGTGCGCCTTGTAGTAGTCTTTCTGCCTCCTTGGGATCTTTTCCTTGAACCTTGTAGACTTCCGCTGTTTGAGGAAGAAGCCCTACATGTCCCATCACGGGGATTCCAGAATCTGCTAATCCCTTTATCGTTTCAGGTTTGTTGCCTTCCACTTTGACTCCGTGGGCTCCTGCTTCAAGGAACAATCTCGCATTTTCCTCAGCGCTTTCTGGCGTGTGATAACTGCCCACAGGCATGTCGGTAATTATTGGAATGCGACGGGCTCCCCGAGCCACAGCCTTTGTATGATAGATCATATTCTTCATTGTGACCTGTTTTGTGTTATTTTGACCTTGAAAAACCATTCCCAAACTATCTCCGACAAGGATCATGTCTATTGGTCCGTCGTCAAGAATCTTGGCGATTTGATAGTCATATGCTGTTAGCACCACGATCTTTTCTTTTCCTTTCTTTTGCCTGATGTCGTCTTCAAACTTCAACGATTCGTTCCTCCAAGAATTTCACTAGGCTGGTTAACGTTTGGTTGACTGGGGTTGAGATCCCATGTTTCTGTCCTAGTTCTACGAGTTTACCATTCAGAAACTCGATCTCTGTCTTCTTTCCCTTGATTATATCTTGGCACATTGATGAAAGATTGCGATAGCTTGAAATTTTGTTGTCAATCGTTGCTGGATCTAACTTTAAGTCTATCCCTTCTGCCTTTCCGATAGTTAGGCATTCTCTGATAATCTCATGTCTGATCCACTTGAGTGATTCAGATGCGACTTCGTTGTTTCTGATTCGGAAGAGAGCGGTTAATGGATTCAGGATGCAGTTTAGGATAAGTTTGTTCCAAACGTCGTTGGTGATGTTCTCTGAGATGCAGGTCTCTAAGCTGGAGGTGGCAAAAGTTTCAGCAATCTCTTTGGCTGATTTACTTTGAGCTATGGTTGTCTTTCCTTTCCAGAAGTGAACTCTTCCAGGAGCCAAGAACTCCGCAGCTATCTCCGTTACTCCCCGTAAGACTTCCACTTCGCCAACTGCTTTTTTGACAGCTTTTTCGTTGCCCAGCCCGTTTTGCAGGACAATTATAACTGTGTCGTTTCTCAAGATTAGTTTCATCTGTTCTATGGCGTGGATTGAATCCTCAGCTTTTGTGGTTAGTAAGATTAGAGTGTTGGGTGCAATTTCGTCTATTTTCAACTCTGCCTTCAATCGAAAGTTTTGGTTTTTCTCGCCGATGAGATCCAGACCTTTGGTTTGTATTGTCCTTACGTGAGCTTTATTCCCGATCAAAGTAACTTCGTTCTCTCTTGAGAGGAGAGCTCCGTAGACACTTCCTACTGCACCAGCGCCCAGAATTATAATCTTCTTAGTTTTCATTGTCTTCAGTTTCCCTGAAGCCAAGGCATTCTCCTTGGATTGCGAGTTTCGTGAGCCTTTCCAATATCATCTTTAAGCATCTTTTGAGGTTTTCAGCGTTGCTGAAGTCTTGTTGGATCTCTTCGAGTTCTTGTCTCCTCATACTTCTGAAGGCGTTGACCTTCTTGACAAGCAGTGGCATTGCTCTTTCAATATTGTCTACGATTGTGATAGAGGCTTTTTGTGATGTTCTGGAGAGTGGGTTCAAGTCGATGGCTATGACTTTCTTTCCCATTTTGACTAATGCTTCAGTTCGATCTCCATCTTCGAGTGGAACAAGAACGACGTCTGCAATTAGTATGCCTTTGGTGTCAACTTTTCGTCTTTCACTACCCAGTTCGGAAAGGCTTGCCAAGTGTTCACTGTCAATTCCATAGATTGACTTGGCCCCCGCCCTTTTCAGGATATTCTTGATTGCTTCTTCTCTTGAGGTGTCTCTGTAGAAGAGGTTCACTTCCACTTTCGCATTGACTGTTTCGGCAAGTTCAACAATTGCTTCTGGGGTTAGCATGGCTGCGTTTCCGTTCACAGAGATCACAGGATTTTCTGCCGACAACAGGAGGGCGGATGCTGCTTTTATCGCGTTGAGAGCTGCCGGAACTGTTCTTTCACCTAGGAGATAGTCAAAGGCTTCTCCTCTGCCATGGGCTATCAGCCCAGCTTGAGCCACAACTCGGCTTTCAAGCCCTTGTATGAGTTTCTCACGAGTCCGCAAGGATTTAGCACGTGGATGATCTTTTGGGATTTCGATATTCACAATAGTCTTGCTCCTTTGAAGTCGATCTTGCTTACGAATATTTGAGCTGAAGGGCCGTACTCCTGGAATGTTTCGATGAGTGTTGGGAGGCTTTCCGGCTTGACTATAGAAAAAACTCCGTCACCAAAGATGGGTATGCTGCAGACGAAGCCTTCTTTGTCAGTTTCACGTAGGAGTCTTCTGAGTCTTCCGGTGATGAGCCCTGTCTGCTCGGCGAACTCCCTGGAAAAGGTGAGAAAATTGTGCAAGGTCGGCTCTTCAGCAAGACCATCGACTAGATTCTGAGTTGAGTTGTTGATGCGTCTGCTTAGAGTCCTATTGGCTAGAGCTTTTTTTGTTGATAGCCTGCCAAAGCTGAAACATGCAACGACATAATCTTCTGTTACAGGAATTTGCTGAATCTTCCCAATTCCTGGTGCTCCAGGTTCTACACGTAGTTCTAGCCCACCAAAGGTTTCAGCGATAACTGTTCCTAGTCCTGTGTTACAGTAGATCTCTGCCTTGTGTGCTGTTTGAGCTGCTTCTATCCTGTCTAGATTCAAGTTTAGGGCTTTGTTGAGTGCAAGCGCAAGACTTAGAGCCCCAGCTCCACTTGAGCCGAATCCCGCGCCTATTGGCACACTTGATGTGTGGTTGATTCTCACCGCTACTGGCGCGGCATATTTTGAGATAAGATTTTTGGCGAGGATCTCCGAAACCTGCGCATGAGAAGTCTTGCGCCCGTTGATCCGGATTTCTAGGGATTCCTCTGATTCCTTCGTGATAGAGACTTTTGTCCTTACTCCGCATTCTATCGAGACTCCCGCTCCTTTAGAACCTTTGTGGAGGAGATCTGCTGTATGGTTACATATTTGAAAGAACCCAGTAATATGAGCGGGAGCGAATGCTTCGGCAGTCTCCATCTGTATGAACCTTTCATGGTGAATGAAAAAATGTCTCGAAAATAAGAATTCCGTATTGTTTATCTATACATGTTTAATCTTCACGGACTTCTTACTCAACTATACTAAATCTGCTACTTCATCCTCCTGAAGATCTTACCGCCATCATCATAGTTACTGGTCACATATTTGAAACCTGCTTCCACCAATCTGCACGCTTCATGTATGCTGCATGCATTCACGCAAAGTCGAGCAGTATCGCTTCTTGAATATAGACCTTCAAAATGGTTCTGATTTTCAATTATAGTGATTAAGTAGAGTATAGGTGTAAAAAATATGGATGGAAAGGATTTCTTTCAGCAAAAGCTAACCTAGAACAAAAAAAGTACAGTTTTGTTGCAACCCATATAACGAAGCGAAAAGAAGCCTAATCTACCATCTAAATCGGCGTATATAGTAATCTTAGATATATGATAACGCAGCAAAAGCCCTTCTAGAAACACACTCAAGAAACTACACATTTCACCCCTAGGCTACTCAGCAGGAAAAA
>SOJC01000106.1 GCA_004376645.1 Candidatus Bathyarchaeota archaeon | reverse complement strand
CATCTCTTTACTACGGCTGAAACCAAAGAGGAAGCGATGGTGCTTGTAGCCAAGCTTGTCATGAGACCCAACGACACTACTAAGGGTCGCGCTATAAAGTTAACCCATTATGTTGATTTGCACAAGCGTCTCTACGGCCTCATGCCTGACGATATACACCTCTTCGTCCGAAACAAGGCTGATATACCTATCACCATGAAAGAGGAATTCCTCAAAATTCTAGAGGAGAAGGGATGGAAAGAGATGAGAATCCCAGACCCAACGTTGCTGCCTAGGCTCATTAGAAAGAGGAAAGGTGAATGACATGGGTGTGAAAGCAGAACCGTGGCAAAGAGCCGAAATCGCAGGTCCAAAGAAAGCCCTACTCATTCTGAAGCCAGAAGTAGTTGTTGCAATGGTGAAAAGAGCGGAGCGCTCAATTCTCGTCGTTGGACATCAAGCCGCTGAGGATTATTCAGACGACGTCAAAATGATCGATTATGCAATCCGTATGAGTAAGACTGCAGGGATTCCAACGGTTGCTACAGCTCACATAACAGCTGAATTTATTAAGAAGGGGTTTCAGCCTGCAGGTTGGATGTCTGCAATGGATATTGGCAACAGGCTTAAGGACCCAGAATGGAAAGGTCTAGACGGAAAGGGTCCATATGACCTTGCATTATTCATGGGACTCCCCTACTATATGCAATTCGTAATACTAGCCGGGCTGAAACATTTTTCAACTAACCTTAAGACCATAAGCCTTGACAGATTCTATAATCCCCACGCAACATGGTCATTCCCAAACCTTTCAGTCAAGGATTGGAATGAAAGTTTTGAAATAATATTGAGCAAATTAGGAGGAGAATAAAAAATGTCAATGTTTGAAGACATCCCAGTTGACGTAGGCATCATCTACGAAGGAGAGCGAATTAGACGAAAAAACATGCACATAGAGCTAGGTGGACCAAAACAAGAACACAAATTCGAGCTGACACGCGTTAGGAAACCAGAAGAAATAGAAGATGGAAAAATTTCCGTGATTGGACCCGACATAAAAGACATGAGTGAAGGAAGTAGCTACCCGTTAGGCATAGTCATCGAAGTATCAGGCGAAAAGCTTGAGCCAGAGCTCGAAGGGGTAATTGAACGGCGCATCCATGAATACTCCAACTTCATCGAAGGTTTCATGCACCTGAACCAACGATACGATATCTGGCTCAGACTAGACAAAAAATCCTTCCAGAAAGGTCTAAACTCGTTCGAATACATTGGAAAAGTTTTACAGAGACTGTTCAAAAGCGAGTTACCCATCATTGAGAAGATACAGATAATATTCATCACCAACCCTGAAAAAATCAAAGAACATTGGAAAGAAGCTTTAGACATATACGAGGCCAGGGACGCCAGAGCCCGAGGATTAAAAGACCAAGAAGTCGACAAATTCTACGGCTGCACCCTGTGCCAATCCTTCGCCCCCACTCATGTATGTGTAATCACACCGCAACGATACTCAAACTGCGGCTCCATCAGCTGGTTTGACGGAAGAGCATCCGCAAGAATAGACCCAAAAGGACCAATTTTCGAAATAGACAAAGGCGAATTAATCGATGCGGAGAAAGGAGAATTTTCAGGAGTTAACGAAGTTGTCAAACAGAAATCGCTAGGAGAAGTTACAAAAGTTTGGCTCTACACTTCTTTCGGTTATCCTCACACCTCCTGCGGCTGTTTTGAAGGTACCGCCTTCTACATTCCAGAAGTCGACGGTTTCGGGCTAGTTCACCGAGGCTTCAAAGAAGTCACAATAAACGGGCTTCCTTTCTCAACCATAGCAGACTCAACTGCAGGCGGCAGACAAGTTGATGGCTTTCACGGCATCTCCATTGAATACATGCGGTCGCCAAAGTTCCTTAAAGCAGACGGCGGATGGAACCGAGTGGTATGGATGCCCGCTTCTGTGAAAGAACGGGTCATGGAATTCATACCGAAAGAAATTGTGGACAAAATTGCAACCGAAAGCGACGTGAAAACAACCGACGAACTCAAAACATTCCTGAAAAACAGTGGCCACCCGATTGTTGAAACATGGAAAGAAGAGCCAGTCGCTGTAGAAGAAGCGGTGCCCACCGAACTTGAAAGAGAGATCCCATCCGGAATGCCAGTGGCTACCATCCCCACTTTGCCAATCACCACAGGAGGATACAAAATAATCCTGAAAGACGCCAAAATCTACGCAAAGAAAGTGATTATCCGATCCATGAAAGGTGAAAAGATTGGCGAAAAAAGAAAGTAAAGAAGACTTCCAAAACCTTCTAGACATCTTGAATCGATTTCAAGAGATAGAACTTGAAGACGTAGAGATGGAAATCGGAGATTTGGAACTATGGCTTCAACCGGGCGTTACAGCTCCAGAAATTTTTCCGAAAGCTCTAAAAGTTGCTCCATCTTTAAAGGCAAAACCAACTGCCATTTTGCAGGCAGATTTTATCCCCCCAGTAGAGGAATATCCTGGACAAATTACCGAAGTGACGCTTGGAGCCACTAAAAGTCAAGGAGGAACCCGTGGAAAATCAATAACTATCGGCGGAGAAAAATCTCCCGCATTCTACCTCTTCGAAACCCCTCCTCCCAACCCACCGATAATCTCTCTGGACGTTTTCGATATGACGATTCCGTTAGCAAAACCCGTAAAAACGCATTTCAAAGAAGTCTTGGAGGATCCAGTTGCATGGGCGAAGTTAGCTGTTGACAAATATGGTGCAGACATGATAACGCTGCATCTCATCAGCATCGATCCATTACTTAAGGATACATCGCCAAATGAAGCTGCAAAAACAGTTGAAGCCGTGCTACAAGCCGTAGATGTACCTTTGATAATCGGAGGCTGTGGCGATCCGAAGAAAGACCTTGAAGTCTTTGAGAAAGTAGCTGAAATCGGGGCTGGTGAGCGGTTTATGCTTAGCTCGGTTACACAAGACATGGATATCGAGCGAACATGTGCCGTCGCGAAGAAGTATGGTCACGTGGTACTTTCGTTTACTCCTATGGATTTGAATCAAGCAAGGCAGCTGAACCGTCAACTCTACGATTTCTTACCTAAAGAACAAATTGTAATGGACACTACTACAGCTGCTTTAGGATACGGCTTAGATTATGCTTTCACAATAATGGAACGAGCCAGATTGTCTGCTTTGATGGGTGACCCTGAACTTCAACATCCTCTGTCTTCAGGTACCACAAACGCTTGGGCGGCCAGAGAGGCATGGAAGAAAATGGCCCCTGAATGGGGACCGCGTGAGTTTAGAGGACCAATATGGGAAACTGTAACAGCGCTTACTCTTTTGCTGGCGGGCGTTGATTTGTTTATGATGATGCATCCAGCTGCCGTAAAAACTCTGAGAGACACGATAAAAGAACTCATGAGCGGCAAGTCGGGCAACACGGAGAAAATTGTAGGCTGGGTAACCGCCAATATCTAGAGGAGATGCAAAAGAGTGTCTGAGAGGGAAATAAAAAAAACTAGTATAAGGGAAATCAGTCCCATCGACGTTTACATGTTGCTGCCGAAAACAAACTGTAAAGAATGTGGCGAAGAAGCCTGTATGGCATTTGCTGCTAAACTTGTAAACCGCGAAGTAACCTTAGAGCAATGTTTACCCTTATTGAAGAAAGAACATGAAAAGGTCTACAAGCAACTCTGGGAAATGCTAAAACCCCCAATAAGAGAAGTCACCATCGGCCCAAAGGAACATTCGATAAAGGTCGGCGGCAAATATGTTATGTACCGCCACGAATTCACCTACACTAACCCGACAGCTGTTGCCATTGACGTCACCGATGAGATGTCCGATGAAGAATTGCTCGACAGAGTTAATAAAACACAGCAGTTCAATTACGAGTACATAGGTACAACATTAAAACTCAACATGATCGCTGTCCGCTCCACCTCCAACGACCCGGAAAAATTCAAGGTAGCAGTAAAGAAAGTGTTAGAAAACACTACGTTGCCCCTTATTCTATGCTCATTTGACTCGAAGGTTTTAAAGGCAGGCTTGATGGTTGCGTCCAAAGCCAGACCTCTTCTTTACGCGGCTACAAAAGAAAACTGGAAAGACATGGCTGAACTTGCCCTTATGTATAATTGTCCTCTCGCAGTCTTTGCTCCGAACAACCTTAAGCTTCTTCGATCGCTGTCTAAGACTTTAACGGAATATGGCGTGAAAGATTTGGTATTGGACCCTGGAACATTGTCTGGTGAAGGACTTGGAGACATGATTAGCAATTTTACTATGATTCGGCGTGCAGCAACAAAGAAAGGCGATGAGCTTTTGGGCTTTCCACTGATCGGCACTCCTATAACAGCGTGGATAGAGAATGCAGATGCTCCTGTGGAGGTTGCAGAATGGAACGAGGCGTATTTAGCAGCGATACTGATCAATCGTTATGCTGACATATTGATTCTACACAGCACTGAAGGATGGGTGCTATTGCCTAATGTGATTCTTAGAGAAAACATTTACACCGATCCGCGGAAACCAGTAGCCGTTGAGCCTGGACTACGAACGCTTGGAACGCCCGGTGAAAGCTCGCCGGTGATGTTCACGACAAACTTTGCCCTCACCTTTTATACTGTGGCTTCAGACATAGAGTCGGCTGGCATAGATTCTTATCTCTTGGTAGTTGACTCGGAAGGAATTGCTGTAGATTGCGCGGTTGCGGGGCGAAAGCTGACGGCGGATAAGGTGGCTGAAGCCATTAAGGAGGCTAAGATGGAAGAGAAGGTGAAACATCGAAAGCTAATTATTCCCGGGAAAGCGGCGCGCCTTAGCGGCGAGATAGAAGAAGCGAGTGGCTGGGAGATAATGGTGGGCCCCAGAGATTCCTCCGATATCCCAAAATTCCTACAGGAAAAATGGGGAAAACCCTAAAGTCAAATATAATTCTTCTTTCACTCGCTCTATTGCACGCGCTATCCGAGTTTTCTATATCGTTTCAAGTATGCATCATCATCTGGAAAAAGAGTTTCAACTCTGCTGTGTCTCCTTTGCGAATTGATGCTATTGAAAAGCAAGACAACTGCCCTGGGTCTACTGAAGCTCTCTACCTTCCCATCGAATCGTCTTCTACTCACTTTAACGCAGTCATCCACAATGCAGCAGAGAACGCAAGCACCACAATACACACACAAGTCCTCAATGATGCCTACATTTCCATCCCGCCAATACAAAGCCTTTGAAGGGCAGGCTTTGATGCAGAGCTCACATTCAAGCCCCTGGCACGTTCTCTCATTGATGCTTATGCTTCCCTCTTCAAAGAACTCCTTGACATTTAATGATTCGAGAAGCTGTTTTCTCTTGCTTTTTTTCCGTTGTTCCGATGATTCAAGAAGAAGCTGAAATATGTCTCCCTTAGAAGATTCCTTCTTTCTTGCCACTTAGTCCAGCTCCCTCCTGCATTTTCCTGCTAGCCGATTGTTTTTTGTCGTATAATAGAATGATGAATGACACCTATTTATTTTAGATTAAAGCTCTAACAGTATAGACAAAACGGAAAGATGACAAAAATTATGCAGCTCTGTGTAATCTACAACGACGAGTTTGCTGAACGCGTTATGGGGAATCTAATTAACGCGTCAAACTACTGCTTATCATGCGGGTTTACATGCAACTACTGCAGACAGCTCTACAGCTCCTTCGCAGCAGACATTCAAGCGATCTACAAGACTCGACCAAATCTACCCGCTTTTATTGATGAGCCGGAAAAATACTTACCCCATGATTTACCCAACTGCGACATCATACTTGCCATTGGATTACATCCAGACCTACTCGTGGCAATATCAACTCTCGCAGAGAAAGCAAAAGCGAAGGCTGTCATCGTTCCTTTGGAAAATCGAAACTGGTGTCACCGCGGCTTGCAAAGACAGCTTGAAAAGTCACTAAGCGAAATAGAAGTCGAATACGCGTTTCCAAAACCTTTCTGCACGCTAGAAGAAACTGGGAAATCCGCCATAGATAATTTTGTTCGGCGATATCAGATAGGGAATCCTCTTGTCGAAGTGAAAGTTGCAGGAGGTATGATTACTGACGCCCAAGTCTTGAGGAGTGCACCATGTGGCTCAACTTGGTATGTGGCTCAACAAATTAAATGGACAAAAATCTCCGACATAGAAGACACCGTAGCAGTAGCACATCATGCCTTTCCCTGCACAGCAAGCATGGATATCGACCCAGAAATTAATGAGCCAATTCTTCATATAGCTGGCTACGCCATTAGAAAGGCAGTGAAAGACGCTGTAAAACGGGCTCAAAAAGATGCACATGCATAGTTCTCGATTTCAAAAATTTTATAGATTGATTTGTTCACTAGTTAAAGTCAACTTGAAGAGGTACAGCAATGAAGCATGTTAAGATTAGTGCTTTTGATTGTCCAGATGCGTGGTACAAGACCTTGGGGGCTATATGGAATGAAGGCGACATTTTTGAAGTATGCTACGGCTCTGAATACGCCAAAACTAAGAAACTCAATCTTTCTATAGAAGTCGCTAAGCCGGAAACTAGACCGCTCGTTGATGACAAGGCACCATGCGACATGAAGTATGTGCAGTGGTACGCACTGAAATATTTGTGGTCAGGCATAATTGAAGATGAAACATACACCTACGGTAGCAGACTGAGGAAGCCCATAGACCAAATAGAAGCAGCAATTAAGCGATATCTCGAAGAACCTGCCGACAGACAAATAACATTTGCGGTACGATTACCGGAAGATATAATGAAACGTGTCAATGGCAGAAAGCATGAGCCACCATGTTTAAGTCTCATCGACACAGAGATCCTCGAAGAAAAGCTTCATTTGACATGTTACTTCAGATCATGGGATGCTTATGCTGGATTGCCAGCCAACGTAGCTGGAATTCAATTGTTTAATGAAGCTTTCGTCTCGGAAATCAACAGACAGGGGAACCTCAACCTCAAATCTGGCAAACTGATTTTTCACTCCAAAAACTGCCATATCTACAAGAGACAATTCAAACTTGTGGAAGACATGTTGAATCCAAAAAACCATGGCCGAAGAAAAATGCTTAGAGCCGAAAATCGGCTAAAAGAATCAAGAATGTAAGCTGAAGCTTTTCTCCCGAAAGTTCATGCTATTAAACAGGCTAAAAACAAGGAGGAAAACGTTAGCTCCTTAGAGAATTTCGCCGCTTCTTTTTTGAAAGCTTAGTCAAGAGAGTTAGCGCAAAGGGCTCTTCATCTACCGCTCTGGTCCTAAGCTTTCCAGCTTCCACCGCGCCATCAAGAATCTTTTCAC
>SOJC01000140.1 GCA_004376645.1 Candidatus Bathyarchaeota archaeon | reverse complement strand
TAGGCTTTGAGAGGTTTTTTCGGGATGTGAAGACATTTGCGGAAGGGAGAAAGGAGGTTTCCGCTTATTGTTAAACAATTAAGCTGCAAATTCTTCATATCTCTCCGAGACCTCTGTAAAGCCATTTTTTCAAGTTAGAGGGCTTTGAATGTGTCAAACCATTTTGCGTAGGATGCAACCATGTCGAGTGAGACGCTTGGTTTCCGGTTTTCAAGTATCTGGTGAAAATCCTCCATGTTGACTGCTCTGGGTTTGGCGTCGCAGTCTTCTGCTCGTCCTGATTCGAAGAATTCTCCGATTACTCTTAGGTACGATGATTGGCAGGAGTCTTTTATGTCACTACCCGAGAATCCTTCTGAGAGTCTGGCGAGTTCATGAAGGCTCAGGTTTGAGTCTAGGTTTAGGCTGTTGGTGTAGAGCTTAAACATCTGTAAGCGTGAGTGATGATCCGGTAGAGGTACAATTATTCTCTTCTGAAATCTCCTGATGAATGGCCAATCTAAATCCCAAGGCCTGTTAGTGGCTCCTATAACGTATGCGTGAAGGTTCTTACCCTTGTCTATTATGCCATCCATCTCTTTCAGGAATTGGTTTCTCACTCGGACTTCGCCGCCCACTTCATTTGAATGTCTCCCCATTAGAGAGTCTAGTTCGTCAATGAATACGATGGCAGGTTTTCCGTTGTTAGCTGATTTCCTCGCGGATTCAAAAAGTCTTGCGACATTCTTCTCACCTTCGCCAAGCCACTTGGACATTATCGAGGCTGCGTCTACTGATATGAAATTGCCATCGATCTCTGTTGCCACTGCGGCGGCGAGTAAGGTCTTTCCGCATCCTGGAGGACCAAACAGCAGTATGCCTCTAGGCCATCCCAGGGGGAACAAGTCTGGTCTCTGGACGGGATAGACGATTGCTTCTTTGATAGCTTTCTTTCCAGCTTCTAAGCCGATGACTTCCGACCATCTCACGTTTGGTTTCTCTTTCATTATGAGTTCGTCGTAGCTTGCTTTCTCATCTTTCTGATGTGAGGGGGACTCTGCGTCAGGCTGGTAGGCTTCAGGTCTTAGAGGAATTCCGCCTTGGAGAACCTTTACTCTTTCTTGATAAGCCATCGCCCGTTGAATGTAGACTTTGTTCAAGCTGTAGTCGGGGTATAGGTGTGCTATCCGCAGCAGAGTCTCTATGGTTTTCTGATACATCGTAATCGCCATTCCTTTTGAGCCTTGTTTGTCGAGTCTAACTGCTTCTATTGCATAATTTGTGGCTGCTTGTTCAAGTTCTTGAGAAGCACTCATTTGGATCACGTTCCCGGGACTATTCTGCCCTTTACGTAGAGTTCTTCCAATATCTTTTCCACTTGCTTTGGTGGAATCTTTAGTTTCAAGGCGCAGTCGGTTACGTGAATTAGACCTTTGCGTTCTTTGATGTACTCAAACACCTTGTCTTCGAAATGTTTTGAGTCTGTCTCTTCAAAAGGGACACTCTGGACTTTGAAGTCTTTGGCGGCGCGTATGGATTCAGAAGTTTCATCTAGGTTACTCTCCTGTGATTCCGGACCTCCAACTACTAATGCAACCATCTCTCTGAGTTTCTCTTCAGGTTGCGCTGTCTGTTGCGGGGTTTCTGGCATTGGGGGTTCTGGGAGTTGCTCATTTACCTTCTGCTCTAAGTATGTGTTGACTTCTTTGAGGATTTCCTGACCTTCTGGAGTTTTCGGGTTTGTCAGTATTGTTGGTGGTTCAGAGGAGAGTTTCGTCACGTTGAGAGTTTCTTGTATGCTATTATTCACGTTGTCTAGTTCCGAGGCGATGTCTGGCATTACATTGACGATGTTGGTTGTGATCTTTTTCAGGGTGCTTAAAGCTGGTTTGAGGTCGATCATTATAGTGCTGAGTTCTTTGACAGTTTCTAGTCTGAGGATTATTCGTTCGATGGCGATCTGGATTTGAGACAGGGTTATTACTAGTTTTCTTACCTCTGCTAGTTCGTTGGCGCACATTGTAGCGCGTGCTTTGTTTTTATTCTGTAGGGCGAAGGTGCATGCTCCGAAAAGCGTTCTGTCTCTCTCTTGAAGTCTGAGTCGTGCTTGTTCCAGTTTTGAATGTTGGATTTTGAGTTTTCGTATAGATTTCAATATGACTCTATCGAGGGGAGGAGGTTCTGAACTGAAGAAATTTCGAATGGTTTTCTCCCTCCGCCCACAGTTTCAGCCTTTAAGGGTTTGGGTTATCTACGTTTTTCACGTAAACTACAACGGGGGATTCCCCCGAAGACTCGGGGGGTTCTGGAAGCGAAGTGCTCAAAGGCTCAGGGGTTGGAGTGGAATCCGTTTCATTCTCAATCTGTTGTTCTTCTTCTGGGACTTTAGCTTCTCCCAGAAGGATGTTGTCCAGTCTACTTTTTAGCGTGTCGAGGTCGTTCTTTTCTGCGTTGACTCGCTTTAGTCCTTCTCTAATCAACTCGATAGCGGTTAGGTAAGATTCTTCGTCGATTTGTCCAATCTCTTTCTCAAGCTCTAGGTTAATCAAGGCTGAGTTTAGTTCTTTGACTCGTTGAGTGCATTTTTGGAGTTCACTGTCAATGTCTCCTATGACGTCTTCTGCCTCTGTCTTTAGCTGGTTAAGGGCACCTTCGAAGCTAGCATATAGATCGTCGTACATGTTTTCTGGGATTTTCCTCTTCTCGTTCAAGTCTTTTAGCGCTTGGGTTTTTCGCCATAAGAGGGGTATTTGATTGCAGAAGTTGTTAGCTTTCATTTTGAGGATTGAGTATAGTACGATTTCGTTGTTCTCTGTCTTTATTTGATCACTTGAATATCTTTTGATGCTGCCATCACCGTGTTCTATGAATACTCCATCGATTCTTCCTCCAGGAGTGGCGAGAAATGACGCCATAGTGCCAATGACATGTCCGTGTTCATCCTTGACTGGTTTCCCGAGATATGTGACGATATTAGACGTCGATTCAGACATAGTAGGTCACCGTGTTCACCTTGAAATCTAGGTGGTTGTGCTGGAAGTTGATCCTTGTCCAATATCCGGCATGCCTGCTGGTAGCTCGGGGAATTTATCTTTGATTTTAGTCTCTGCTACTGAAGATGCTTCAGCAAGAATGTTTTGGGCGTCTTCATTTGCTGTGTCGAAGTTTATTGTCAAGCCTGAGCTCTGACCTGCGTCGATTATTATCCCGTTCAGCAGATTTCCTATTTGTCCAAGTTCTCTCTCTGCTTCTGGGAAAATTGCTGACATGCCATGCTTCACTGTGCGTAGTACGCCGACTGCTGGAGCTAGAGTTGTTACGATGTCGCCAAGTTCGGAGACAGTTCTCAGCCTAAGTACGATCTGCTCGAGAGCGAGTCTCCCATGCATTATCATCTTTTCCATCTTTCTTATTTCAGCGAGCTCATTTGCAAAGACGTTTGCGCGTGCCATATCATGTTTTGTGTAAGCATCTACGATTCTGGCGAAGATTTTCTTGTCGCGGTCTGAGAATCGATCAGTTGCTTGGTCAAGTCTTTGAACTTGCAGTTCAATTCGTCTTATTGCAATGTTCATTCGGGGCTTTAAAGGGCCTGGCGGTTTCAAGGATTCCTTAATTCTGGTTGAAAATGGCTGCTTGCTTTGGCCTTCTTCCCATCCCTTAGCAAATCTCTCTGTCATAATTTAGTTTACCTCCTAGAAATGGAGGAGGTTAAAAATCTATTATTACGTTGTTATTATGCGCTAAACACTTACGTATATATGTGGCAGTATTGAGGAGTTCAGAAGCGTTTTAGCCTTTAAACCCTGCATTAAAAGAGAACTGAAGCTTGTTTGCCATTGTAGACAGTTTCGTGTCAGTCAGCCTAAAAAGGGGCTGCCTAGTAGTATGTTAAGTCAAAGTGATTATCATGAATGATAGAGTTCGAATATCCCTCATATTCGGGTTACTTGGCTTCGTCGCAGGGATAATTGCCAACTTCACAGCGAAATATGTCATTCCATGGCTTTCGTTAGTGGTCTTCCCACAGATGGCTCTCGAATGGTTCCTATCCGGCTTCGCTGGGGCTTTCCTGACAGTCCTAATGGTGACAGTTTGGGCCTATGTTTCAGGGTCCTCAGAGTCTTAAGTAAACTCAACCCGTCTCCTCGATTTCCTGCTTCTCTAATGGATACTATGAAGAAGATAGAGTTCATGACTACGGAATTTCTAACAAAACGTTCTTGGCAAAGTATTGCAACGGCTGAAGGATGGAGAAGATGTGGTGGAAGTAGAATAGCGTGCGCATCGCATGCATTCAGGAGAAAATGTTGAAGGGGTAGTCTGGATCTTTCAGTTCAGCTGGATCCCGCTTTATTTCTCTTAATCTGGCTTGAGCTGCCACGAGTCTAGCGATGGGAACACGGTATGGGGAGCAGCTTACATAGGTTAGGCTAAGGGAATGGCAGAACTCAACGCTGCGAGGATTACCGCCATGTTCACCACAGATGCCTACCTTGAGGGTGGGCTTGTTTTTCCTGCCCCAGTCAATGGTGATTTTCATGAGTCTACCTACTCCTTTGATGTCGAGAACTTCAAAGGGGTTATCCATGAGAATCTGCATCTCGTTGTAGAGAGGGAGAAACTTGTTCTCCGCATCCTCCCTCGAGAAAGAGAAGGTGGCTTGAGTTAAGTCGTTTGTGCCAAATGAAAAGAAGTCGGTCACGTCTACTAGACGACCGGCTCGCATACAAGCCCTCACAGTTTCTATCATGGTACCAAATAGAATGGGAAGTTGAACATTATATTTTTTCTCGATGTCTCTCTTGATTGTCTCTAGCCATCTGTGAACCTCCTTGAGCTCCTCTGATGTGACTACTTGGGGAACCATGATCTCAGGTCGAACATCCACATCTTCCTTGATCAGTTCCGCGGAAGCTTCCAGAATTGCTCGAATCTGCATTTTATAGATCTCAGGGTATTTGATAGCCAGCCTTACACCTCGGTTTCCTAGCATAGGATTTATCTCAGTGGTTTCACGAACCCTTTGCAGAATCTCTTCCTTCTTCTTGATCAATTCGTCAAGGACGTGTTCTTCCCTGATCTCTGAGAGCGCGATCATGACATTCTCAACTTTGAGGAGGTGTTTCTGGAGTGAGGGTTCCAGAATGCCCTTGACAGATTCGGGTATCATCTCTATCTGCCATAGACCCCGCTGCACATCTTTCAATCGTTCGATTTCCCACACAAGTAACTCTACTGAGGGTAGGAACTCATGAAGCGGTAGGTCGAGAAGACGGATCGTCACTGGAAGCCCTTCCATTCTCTTGAGGATCATCTTGAAATCGGCTCTCTGCAGGGGTAGAAGTTTATCAAGGGCTTCCTGTCTCTCTTTAGCTGTTTCAGCAAGAATCATCTCGCGGACAATGGGTAAACGGTCAGTAGCGTTGAACATTCTTTCCGTGCGACAGAGACCAATTCCTTCTGCTCCGAGCTTTTTCGCCCTAGCAACATCTTCCGGGGTTTCGGCATTAGCCCGTACCCCTAGAGTTTTTATCTCATCGGCCCATTTGAGAACCGTTTTAAATTCTGGACCAATCTCTGGATCTGCAGTAGGGATCTCGCCTAGATAGATCGATCCAGTGGCTCCATCGATCGTGATGATATCGCCCACCGAAATTTTGTGGTTTTTGATGACAGCCACCTTATTTCGGTCGTCGATCTGGATGTCCTCACAGCCTACAATACATGGCTTTCCCATCCCGCGGGCGACCACGGCCGCGTGTGAGGTCTTGCCACCTCGGCTGGTTAGTATTCCGTTCGCTTGAAAGAAGCCATGGATGTCTTCTGGCTTCGTTTCTTCCCTCACGAGTATGACTGCTTCGCCCAATTGACCAAGCCGTTCAGCCTCATCAGCGTCAAAGACAACTTTTCCTTGAGCGGCTCCGGGAGAGGCAGGGATGCCTTGGGCAATCACCTCTGGATTAGCCTTTGGGTCGATCTGACGGTGCAAGAGCTGCTCAAGGTGTTCGGGGTTGATGCGGAGAAGGGCTTCTTCTTTGGTGAGGAATTTCTCCGTCACCATATCACATGATGTCTTAACTAGAGCTGTGGCGTTCATCTTCCCATTTCTAGTCTGGAGCACATAGAACTTTCCTTGTTCGATAGTGAATTCGAAGTCTTGTACCTCGCGGTAGTGCTGCTCTAGGATGCATCGGATTCTCTCAAGTTCTTCGTACTGTTTGGGCATCTCCTTTTTCAATTGAGCTATGGGTTTAGGTGTTCTTATCCCTGCGACCACATCTTCACCTTGGGCATTGGTCAGGTATTCTCCGAAGAGAACATTCTCACCGGTTCCAGGATCTCTAGTGAAGCCGACGCCAGTTGCTGAGTCATTACCCATGTTACCGAAAACCATGGTACAGATATTGACTGCAGTACCATTGGCCATTTGGGGGGTGATCTTAAATTCTTTGCGATAGGCGCCAGCACGTTTCCCCATCCATGAACTAAAAACTGCTTCGATTGCCATTTGAAGTTGTTTCCAAGAGTCTTGAGGGAATTCATGGCCAAACTCCTTTTTGATGACTTTCTTAAACTCTTTGCAGATCCTGATGAGTCCTTCTGTGTCCAGATCCGTGTCAAATTTTGCGCCGAGTTGTTTTTTGGTTTTCGCTAGGATTTCATCGAAATGATTGTCGTTTATCCCGAGTGCAATCTTGCTGAAGAGTTGTATGAACCTGCGGTAGGCGTCATAAGCAAAACGGCGGTTTTTTGTTGCCTTTCCGAGTCCCTCTACGACTTGATCATTGAGTCCAAGATTGAGTATAGTGTCCATCATACCGGGCATCGACATGGCTGCTCCAGATCGAACAGACACAAGCAGTGGATTTTCAGCTCTGCCGAAGCCCTTTTTGGTCTTGTTCTCAAGATGTTTCATATGCTCCATCACTTCAGCCATGAGGCTGTCTGGGAGTTGCCTGTGGTTAGCATGGTACTGGCGACAGGCATCAATTGTAATGATGAACCCTGGAGGAACTGGAAGTCCGATCTGGGTCATCCCAGCCAGGTTAGCTCCTTTCCCCCCGAGAAGTTGCTTATTCTTGCTATCGCCCTTCTCGAAATCAATGACAAACTTCACCTTCTCCATAATTCACTCATCTCAGGTTTCTATCGCTGCATCATGCTTGGTCATAGTTATCTCTCTTTTTTCCGTTTAGATACTTAGACATGTAGTCAAAATACCCCCCTATATTTCTGATGGATTAAAATCGCGAAGGGTCGTAACATTTGGTTTACAGCTTAGAATTTAAATGCGAATTTATTTTAGGTACATG
>SOJC01000076.1 GCA_004376645.1 Candidatus Bathyarchaeota archaeon | reverse complement strand
TACTCTATTCCAATCTACGAGACAGATATCGGAGGACTTGGAGGATTCTTGAAAGCGATAGATGAGCTTGGAAACCAGCTCTCGGGAGCCTCTGTTGCAGATAGGGTTGTCGGGAAAGCTGCAGCACTCCTCTGCGTCCACTCAAATGTCGTGGCTGCCTACGCCATCACACTGAGTGAAAGCGGCTTGAAAGTGTTGAAGGAAAACAACATACCGTTCGAATTTGAAACTTTGATTCCCATGATTTTAAATATGAAGAAGACTGGGCAATGCCCTTTTGAGAAACTCGTCGGAGACACTTCGAACCCTAATACTGCTTACTCCCAAATTAAGCAACTCCACAACACATTAAAGCATTCAACTACGAGACCAGAGCATTAGAAGTGCAGAGTATTTCTGGCTTTCAGAAGCTGCATTCCACAAAGGTGCGGAAACTGGTGCAAGCAAAAATTAAAGTAACTGGCATCGTGCAGGGTGTCGGATTTCGCCCCTTCATCTACCGAATAGCTACAGCAAACAACCTTAAAGGCTACGTTAGAAATCGAGGCGACGCAGTAGTAGAAATCGTCGTAGAAGGCAAAGAACATGAAATAACCCTATTTCTAAAGGATCTGAAAGAGAAGAAACCCCCTATAGCCCAAATACATAAGATCCTAATGAACTACTACGAAGAGAAAAAAGGGTTTTCAGAGTTTGCCATTCTCAACAGTTCAGAAACTAAGGAACTGGCAGGGTCGGTTGTTCCACCGGACATCGCCATTTGCGGAGAATGCTTAAGAGAGCTTCGTTCTCCCACAAATCCCAGACATGACTACTTCTTCATCACATGCACCAATTGCGGACCCCGCTACACTACAATACTCAAGCTTCCCTATGACAGAAAAAATACAACGATGCAGGATTTCGAGATGTGCAAGTTCTGCCGAGACGAATATAAAAACCCCAATAACAGAAGGTTTCACGCTCAAACAGTGGCCTGCCCGAAATGTGGACCAAAAGCATATCTTACAACAAACCGAGGGCAGCCAGTTCCACACAAGGATCCAATACGAGAAGCTGGTCGCCTAATTGAAGAGGGCTATATTTTAGCCATCAAAGGCTACGGTGGATTTCATGTTGCAACCTCCACTACAAGAGATCCACCCATCCAGAAGCTCCGGAAGACTAAACATAGAGCTCAGAAACCCTTCGCTGTCATGGCACGAGACTTGAAAACCATTCGCACCTTTGCAGAAGTCAGTCCTGAAGAAGGAGAGATGTTGTCTTCCCTTCAAAGACCTATCGTGCTCCTCGACAAATCCAGAGACTACTATCTCTCAGAACTGATTGCACCTGGGCTGCATAACGTTGGTGTGATGTTGCCCTACACCGGAATGCATGTAATGCTGTTTGATCAGGTCGAAGAGCCTTCTTTCGTGATGACTAGTGCAAATCCACCTAGTGAACCAATAGTTACTCAAAACGGTGAAGCCTTGAAGATGTTAGGGTCAACAGTCGACTACTTCCTACTGCATAACCGAGAGATCGCCCAAAGATGTGATGACTCCGTAGTGAGATTGCATAATAGGAAGCATTGCTTTGTCAGGCGATCTCGTGGATACGCTCCGGCACCTGTCCACCTGAAGCATTCCTCAAGTAAGTGCGTATTGGGTGTAGGGGCAGAAGAGAATGTGACAGGATGCATCATTGTGGGCGAGAAGGCTTTCGTATCCCAATACATTGGCGATGTTGAGAACCTTGAAACTTTCACTTTCTTGAAGGAGACTATCCATCACCTGCTTAAGTTGACGAACGCGAAGATTGATGCAGTGACTTGCGATTTGCATCCGAAATTCGCCACATCCACACTGGCCAAGGAATTGTCAGAAGATAAGGGCTGCCCGATACATCCTGTGCAGCATCATTATGCTCACATCCTTTCGCTGATGGGAGAACATGGCCTCAAGGAAATGATAGGGATCGTCTGTGATGGATATGGTTATGGAAGTGATGGGAAAGCGTGGGGAGGTGAGATTCTTCGTTGCACCAAGGACGGTTTTAACCGTCTGGGTCACCTTGAAGAACAGCCTCTAGTTGGAGGTGACTTAGCCAGCCGATTTCCCGTTAGAATGGCAACAGGAATCTTACAGAACATTGATGGAATTGAAGATTGGATCCTATCAAAAAGCAGGTTCCTCCCTCATGGAAAGGAGGAAGCACACACCATCATGCACCAACTAAACAGTGACCGTGTGCTCCCAACGACTACGAGTTGTGGGCGCATCTTGGATGCTATCTCAGCAATTCTAGGGATCTGTTATGAGAGAACCTATCAAGGTGAGCCAGCGATGAAGCTAGAGTCAGTGGCGACAAAAGGGCAAGACATATTGAAACTGGAACCAGAGATCAATGGAGGAATTCTAGGGACTACAGGACTAGTGGAAGCAGTCTACGCTGCAAGGGAGGCAGAGTCTCCAGCTGACTTGGCATATTCAGCCCAATCTTATCTAGGGAAAGGACTAGCCAAACTCGCCCTCGAAGCAGCAAAAGACACCGGGATAAACGTAATAGGGTTCTCTGGAGGCGTAGCCTACAACAGGCATATTACATCAACAATAATGAAGCGAGTAAGAGAAGAAGGCGTTGAGTTCTACGTTCACGAAATCATACCAGCCGGAGACGGAGGCATCTCTTTTGGACAAGCATACAAAACCACGTTTGGACTACCCGAACAAGTTATGCGCGCACATAAGACACATGCATTCTAGGTGACAATTTCTGTCACAACGGGTATGAACGCTGAACTTTCGAGCATATGCAATATTCAACACTTGACAGGATCCCACATGTGAATATTAGCTTTGACTGGATAGCTTAGGGTGAGGAAGAAGGCAATGCGCATGCACGTATACTTGGGAGTCTTCTCACGATTGAGATCTAAGTTAACCGGCTACTGTTTCGTTCTGGACGAGGTCTAGGATGACCAGGACATAGAATTTCATGTATCTGCCATTTTGCTTCTTCAACCGTTAAATCTTTCATGATCTGTTTGACTGCTTCTTCTACCAGTTTTTTCTGCTTCTCCGATAGATCGTGCCTGTTGAAGCCTGCTGTCCTGCTGTCTGTTTTATACCAACCACATTTCCCGCCGCAGACGTATTTGTGAACCATGGTCCCACCTTCACTCCGATTTACCCCTTCCTTTTCAGATACGTCATTGATTATCATGTCCACTTTTTCCCTCCACTTACCCTTCATAACCTATCACAATCCTCACAATTTACCACTCTTCCTGTTTTATTTAAATACGGGTGAATTAGCAAAAAAGTTGCACGTATGCACATGCCTTGATGCTCGCGTTTTTGACACCGAGAAGCTGCGAAATCATTAAGAACCTATACGACAAATCTAACTGAAGGATTCGCATGATAAACAATGGAAGATATCTATTTACTTCAGAGTCCGTAGCAGAAGGGCATCCGGATAAAGTCGCAGACCAAATATCAGATGCTGTGCTGGATGCTATCTTAGCTAAAGATCCTAAAGCCAGAGTTGCCTGTGAAACATTAGTAATGCAAGGAAACGTAATAGTCACTGGTCAAATCACAACCTCCTGCTACGTAGAAATACCTCACATTGTCAGAAAAACATTGAAGGAAATAGGTTTCGATAACGCCAGAGATGGACTGGATTGGAAAACGTGTGGTGTGTTAGTTTCTATAACAGAGCAGTCCCCAGATATTGCAAAGGGAGTTAATGAGACCGAAACTCGTGAACAAGGCGCTGGCGACCAAGGAATGATGTTTGGCTATGCAACAAATGAGACAAAAGAATTGATGCCTCTACCAATAATGCTTGCACATAAATTAGTGAGAAGACTTTCTGAATGCAGAAAACGCGGAATTTTGCCATATCTAAGGCCAGATGGTAAATCACAGGTCACAGTTGAATATGTTGATGGAAAACCAGAAAGAGTGGAAGCTGTTGTAATAGCTGCTCAACACGTTGAGAATATTGACACAGAAAAGATGAGGGAAGACATAATGAGTCAGGTCATAAAAAAGGTCATACCTTCGAGTATGTTAGACAAAGGAACAAAATATCACATTAATGAGACAGGAAGGTTCGTTGTCGGAGGAACATTGGCAGATTCAGGTTTAACAGGTAGAAAAATTATTGTCGATACTTATGGTGGCGTTGGCAGTCACGGTGGTGGGTGTCTTTCTGGGAAAGACGCCTCAAAAGTTGATAGATCTGGCTCTTATATGGCAAGGTATATTGCTAAAAACGTTGTTGCGGCGGGTTTGGCAGATCAATGCGAGGTTCAACTATCGTATGCAATCGGTGTAGCACAACCAGTTTCTGTAATGGTGAACACATTCGGTACGGGAAAGATACCTGATGAAAAAATTCTTGAATTGGTGAAACGCCATTTTGATATGAGACCTAAAGCAATTATCAATCATCTAGATTTGCTCAGGCCAATATACGGAAAAGCAGCTGTGTTTGGGCATTTTGGGAGAGATGATCCAAACTTCACATGGGAAAGAACCGACAGAGCAGAAATTCTTAAAGACGATGCTGGAGTTTGATCTTAAAGGGGTCTTCAGCAAACAGGATACATCCATAGATACCACTGAAGTAGGACAAATCCGCCAACTTTCTAGAACATACTTGTTTTGCGCCACCAATACATTATGGGCGCGTAAATTGATGGTAGCGATTACCAAAGCGTCGTAGGGGGTGCATGCATACATGTCAGTAGGGCAAATCGTAAATGTGTTGAAGGTAATCCTACTTCTGACATTTTTGCTTCTCAATATTATAGACATGGTTCAAGCTGTGTCACTTTTGCGGCTTGGGCTAGAGTCAAATCCCTATGTTGTTTTCTATCCTCATTTGTGGTTTCCATTCAAATTCATTCTCACAATTGGATTTCCTATTGGTTTGTATAAGTTAGATGTGTACTTGGACAGAAGGGAAGAAGGAGATTTTTCTAGGTTTCTAGAATCTGTAGTTGGGCTAATGTATGTATCTTTTTTCCTCGCTGATATATTCTATCTGTTTGTAGTACTTCGAAACATGTCCACTCTTGGAAGTCTATTTTGACAAATCCTATGCTTGCACGAAAGATAGGGAGTCATAGGTTTTCTTTGATTTTCCAGATGCGCACCCGCACATGATCCCAATAGGTATCCGTTTCACCTCTGGGCAGAGTAATTGTGTTGGCTGTGGAATCTGTCCAAGCTAAGCCAAGCTCAATGCCGATCTTTGCTAGCCAAACATCGGAGCTTCCAGCACCAAAAGAACATGTCTTACCCATTAATGTGAAACCTCCATTAGCCGTCTGAACCAAGGAAAGTGCTCCATCAGCATTTGCTTCTCATGTGTGCATTCCGAGGGAGAAAATCGTAGGTCACGAAATATCTTTTGTTGATGGTTCTTAGCTTCCGCGTTTATATCTGAGCGCTGCTTGAGCTCTGAAATCGAAAGCGCTTTATGCCGGACAGCGACAACGGTAAGTGATCAACTATGTGTTTGGCCATTCCAGCAAGAGTCGTAGAGATTCAAGATAACATAGCAAAGGTAGATTTTGGTGAAGGGGTTCTTCGAGAAGTGAACGTTGCGTTGGTGGAGGCAAAGGTTGATGAATATGTTCTGGTTCACGCAGGCTACGCCATCCAAGTTGTCGACAGAGAAGACGCTGCTGAGACACTTAGATTGTGGAACGAACTCTTAAGTATGGAAGAGTCAAACACTTAGATAAGAAAGTGTTTGGCAATTATCGAAATCCTTATGAGATGTAGTTAAGGTCGATGAGGGTGAGGTCTTCGACATAGAATGCATACATAGGCGAGTTCACTTTCCTTAATCCCGAACAAGTCAAGTTCTGGTATGACATGCTAACCAAAGACACTATTATGGAGGATCCAAAGTTGACCATCAAAGAACATAAAGAAAAAGTCCGATGCTCAAAATGTAGCTATGAAGACGGCTTTAAATTTGTTGGCAAGGCTGCCTTGTACACGTCGATGCCTACTCTTCAATGCCCAAAATGTGACAATCCATTTGGAATCATCTGGGGAAAAAACTGCATAATCAGAAGTATCAAGATGATAATCTAAGTGATCAGCTTGAAGGAATTAGCTGCCTTCCGGAATCCAAGTCTGGCAAAACAAGTCACAGAGCGCCTTCAAGGACTTGCGCCAAGCTACACAGTCAAGTTCTGCCATATTTGCGGAACTCATGAGTGGACAGTTACACACTTCGGACTACGCAGTCTACTGCCAGAAACAGTTGAAATTATAGCTGGGCCTGGATGTCCAGTCTGCGTTCTACCCGCAGCTGAGATCGACGAAGCCGTCAAACTAGCCTTAGAAGGAGTGACCATAGCTACTTTTGGAGATGTTCTGCGAGTTCCAGGTTCAAACCTGTCTCTGGCAAAAGCGAAGGCTGAAGGTGGAGACATCCGTGTTGTCTACGGAGTCAGCGATGCTGTGAGATTAGCTAAGGCAGAACCTGAGAAGGAGTTCGTCTTCTTCGCTATCGGCTTCGAGACAACATCACCCACAACTGCAAACGAAGTCTTGAATGAGCCACCAGAAAATCTCAGCTTTCTTATTTCTCACCGTTTGATACCTCCAGCTATGGAGTTGTTGTTGGGAATCGGAGACTTGCATATCGATGGATTCATTGCGCCCGGTCATGTTTCCACAATTATCGGGTTGAAACCCTACGAAGTATTCCCTAGTGCTTATTACATGCCTGTAGTGGTTGCAGGCTTCGAACCCCTTGACCTTTTATTCGGACTCAACGCGCTCCTGAGACAGATAAAAGATGGTGTGGCTAAACTTGAGAATGAGTACAGCCGAGTCGTAAAGCAGGAAGGCAACACAAAAGCACTGAATCTTCTACGCAGAGTGTTCAATATTGTTGATGGCAGATGGCGTGGCCTAGGTCGTTTGCCCTTATCAGCGTTTGCCCTCAAGAAGGAATTCGAAGAGTGGGACGCTCGAGAGAAACATGGTGTGAGAATAGAGAAGGGCAGGGACATTATGCCTGGATGCCAATGTCACCTTGTGATGATCGGCAAAATCAAGCCAAGTGAATGCTCCTTATTCAACGTCAGTTGCACTCCTGAATCTCCGAAAGGGCCTTGTATGGTTTCATCAGAGGGAACCTGTCGCATTTGGGCAAAACACAACGTGGGACACTAGACTCTTTAGGGCATACTGAAACGCCTGAGAAATGGACTCAACTGCAACTTCTTGAGTGAGTCCTACCCGAAGTTTACTCCTCTCCTTTCCGAGGAGTCATACCACTTCCAAATTTCTTCAACT
>SOJC01000058.1 GCA_004376645.1 Candidatus Bathyarchaeota archaeon | reverse complement strand
CGGGCCCGCTGGGATTCGAACCCAGGGTCTCCGGCTTAGAGGGCCGACGCGCTTTTTGGCAAGAGATTGTATCCAAGCTACGCCACGGGCCCAAGAACATATACAGTTGAATGGAC
Source organism: Candidatus Bathyarchaeota archaeon (assembly GCA_004376645.1). Taxonomy (GTDB): domain Archaea; phylum Thermoproteota; class Bathyarchaeia; order Bathyarchaeales; family SOJC01; genus SOJC01. The sequence goes on along the minus strand of SOJC01000058.1, from coordinate 7,224 downwards.
CGAAATATAATTCTTTAATCAATTTTACAGCTTCTAGGTTTGTGACGAGCACGCAAGACTTCAAAGAAAACATTACTAGAAATCGTTAAATTCTCATTAAGAGGAACAATGGAACAATATTCCATAACCATTTATATATAGTCAAGACTTAAATCTTGCATCCTCAACAATCATATGTAGGGGAAGGCCATGTCTGAAGTTCATCAAATTCCCATCCCCATAATTAACTATATTCACCTTATCGAAAGAAAGGAAAGTCCATACTATGACCTCCTTTTGTACATTATATCGGACATGGAAAGGAACCTCAAAAAAGCCAACTTGAATCACGGAATCATCTACACGATAAATCCGAGACAATTGAAGGAAGAAATTCAGGAGAAGATCCCAGACAAAAAGCTAACACCAATAAACATCAGCCGTACGATTTTAGCACTCCTCTATGGAAGCGAGCTTCGAAAGGGCGATGACTACTACGTAACCACAAGTTCTGGTGGACGCAAGAACTATCACGTAAAGATAACCAAATCCAACTTGTCGTTGCTACGGATGCATCTCTAAAGATTTAAGCCGCATATCCAAAATATGGAAGAAGGTAGCCTGCTATTTTACATATATTGCGGGTCTGAAAGGTTTCGCTAGTCTGGCGCGGTTTTCAGGATCGAATTTGTGATCATCATCTTCCTTGAAAACTACTATCTCCGCCTTGAGTTCTCGCTCCAGAAAACTCTTTGCTTCCAAAAGCAGTGCAGCCTCATCTAACGGTCCTATTGAGTGCAGTTCTTCTCTTCTATTTTTTCCCATCCGGTTAATCTCATTAACAATTTGGCCACTGAATCGTGCAACTTTGCTGGCTTTCTTCTTCATCTCTTCCCTCTTCATCAAGGTTTTCATTAGATCGCTTTGAGATATAGGCATGCCTTCTCCAGATGTCGATAATGCTTTTTGGTACACTTCCCATTTCCATTCGGTCGCTGTGTAGAGATAAATTTTTGTCGGTGTTAGTTTTGTCGCTCGAATTATACTCAGAGTGTCTTCTAGGATAGACTTAACCAGATTTTCACTCTCTTCTGCGAGGGGATTAATCAGGTTCACATCATATTCTGGCCATTCAGCCAGGGAGACAAACCCTTTCCCCTCAACTTTCTCCCATAATTCTTCGCAGATGTGCGGTGCAAAGGGTGACAGTAGTCGAATCCAAACATTCAGAGCTTCTCGTAGAGCCTTAGCTTTCAAATCACCTTTTCGTCGGGTATACCACCTGAAGTCATTCCAAACTTCGAAGAGGGCTGTCTCCAAAGCGGTGCGGGTCTTCAACGATTCTATGCTGTCAGTGACAATCTTCGCTTTTTTCTGTAGCACACTGAACAGCCACTTCTCGATCCACCCAAATTCTTCATTCTCAGCCTCTCCGATTATAATTTCAGCTAATCGATAGAAAGATTCAAGCTTGTCTTTGATATCTCGAACACTTTCGCTCCTCCAGTCAGGATCGTCCATTCCTTCTGCCCCCAGCAATAGTGCACAGCGAGTGGAGTCGGCTCCAAATTCTTCGATGACGTTGCGGAATGTGATCCAATTACCCTTGGACTTGGACATTTTCTTTCCTTCGATCATCAGCATGCCGTTGGCTCCTATTATTTGAGGCCAGAGTTTCCGGGGAAAAAGGGCTGCGTGGTGAAAGAGGAAGAAGGTGAGATGGTTTGGTATGAGCTCCTTTCCGGAGTTGCGCATATCAACCGGATACCAGTAAAGGAACTCATTTCGTATTGATTCAAGGATGCGTCTGTCCAGCTTTGAAATGCTGGCTATGGCCTCAGTTTCGCCTTTTCCATAGAAGATGTAATCAAATATTGCGGGTGTCAATTGTTCAGGAGTTATTCGGCGTTGTCTAATCTGTTTGATGATTGTGTAGAAAGCCATATAGATTGTGGAGTCGCTGAGGGTATCAATGATCCACTCTTTGTTCCAAGGTAGTGGTGTTCCCAATCCGCTTTTTCGAGCGCATGGCCGTTCTTTTAGCCAATCTATAGTGCTCAGGAACCAAGGCACAGCAGTCTCAGGATATACATTAGCGTTTTGTAGAGCCTCTTTGACTTTTTCTTTCCATTTTAGATCACTATATTTCAGGAACCATTGTTCTTCCAATACTTTAACAATGCAAGGAGTTAGACATCTGCAGACGACCGGTTCCGGTAGGTCGTACATGGTGTCTGCAATGTTACCTTCCTTGAAATCGTTGATCAGAACCTCTTTTACTCCTTGAACTCTCTTTCCAGCGTATTTTCCGCAGATATCCTTCAAAACTCCGCCATGAAACTCCTTCTTGTATAAAAGCTTAGTTGCCTCATCTGCCCTTGGGTCACATTGATCTTTCACTCCTAGTCTGTCAATGATTTCCAGAGCTGGAAATTCGCCAAACCCTTCAACGCTAATCATTGAAACTGGCTGGATCTTTTCCACTTCTTGAGGTTTGATCCCAAATTTTTTCATTGAAGTTGGAGACTGCTTGAGGTCTCTCAGTGCTAACCAGTCTAGTGGTGCGTGAGCTGGAACACTGTATACAACTCCAGTTGCGTGAGCTACGTCGACGAACCACGCTGGAAAGATCATATGTTTTTCTTCTGTGACGGGGTTTGTGACTTCCTTGCCTATGAGCACTTTTCCTTTGAGACTGCGGACTGTTTTGACTTTTCGCTTTTGTTCTTCTAACTTCTTTGCTGCTTTTTCACTGACTATCCATCTTTCTCCGTCCACTTCTACTTCTGCGTAGTCTGCGTTTGGATGTACCCAGATATTCGTTGCTCCGTAGATTGTTTCAGGTCGAAATGTGGCTGCGGGTAAGTACTTGCCTTCGTACTTGAATTTGATTAAAACGTATTCTTCTGGGGTGACTCCTTCCCCTTCTTGGCGATCGTGATCGCCAGTGGGGCTTTTACATTTGGAGCACCAGACTACAGGGTGTGTTCCTTTGACGACATAACCTTTTTCTCGTAATTTTTTGTATTGCCATTCGATGAACTTGCTGAATATGGGAGAAGTTGTGTTGAATTCCCTTCGCCAATCTATAGAGAAACCAGCGCGACGGGTTGTTTCTCGATTTTCGTTGGTATAGTAAGAAGCCATGTAGGTGGGGTCAACCAGCTTTCTTAGCTCTTGTTCTGGTACACCGTCGATTTCTCTCAATGCTTTGATAAATGCTTTGTCTCCGGACTTCACACGTTCGCTTGCGCCTGCAATGCTTTGTCCAGTCCAGTGCCATGCCCACGGAAACAGGACGTTGTAGCCTTGCATCCGTTTGTAGCGTGCATAGGCGTCTACTCGTGTGGCTGTAAAAGCGTGTCCAACATGTAGTGGCCCGTTTGCGTATGAGTATGGAAAAGTGACGAAACACTTCTTTCGCTTGGGATCTGGGTCTGCCTCGAATATTTTGGCTGTTTCCCAAGCTTTTCGCCATTTAGCTTCGATCCGGTGCAAAAGTACCATGAAGTTTCTTGGATTGGGTAGAGGTATATTAAAGGTTTCGTCAGTTTCTATTGAGGTATCGATCCCTCATTCTTAGCACCAACACAATTGTGTGTGGTGTGTGGCTTTTATCTGTTACGTATTCTTCGTCGCTTTTTCTTCGATGATTTTGAGAGCTTCATTTAAGGCGGCGCCTAATCCCTTTTTTAATGGTCCGCCCGCTTGTGCGAAGTCTTTAGTTCCACTTCCTCCTCCTCCTAATATTGCGCCAATTTTTGATGCGAGGTCTCTCGCATTTATGTCTAGGTCAGCTGCTTCAGGGCTGATTGAGATCACTATTCTGGCATTGTTGTTAATGAGTCCGCCTATCACGGCGATGCTGTTTGATGTAGTCTTCACGAATTCGTTGCTTGTTGAGACGAGACCTTGCTCATCTGTAGCCCAGTCGATCTTGCTGATTAGAACGTTGTACTTGGAGATTTTGCGTGGTTGCAGTGATTTTGCTCCTCCTTTTGCAAGGGATTTTTGTAGGCGTTCATTCTCTCGACGCGTCTCTTTCCATTCCTTTAGAAGTCGTTTGGCGGTTGGGAGAAGCTTGTCTTGTGGGGCATTTAGTGTTTCAGAGAGCTTTCTAAGGAGGGCTTCTCGTTTTTGGCTTTCTTCAACAGCGTACTTTCCAGTGGCATAATTAATCCGTTCCACCCCGTCTTGGACTCGTTCAGTGTGGAGGATCTTGACGAATCCAATCTCACCGGTGTTCTCCACGTGGGTTCCTGCGCATGCTTCTACTTCCCAGTTCCCTACTTTGACGACTCGTATCTCTTTTCCAGGTACTGCGCCGCCTTGATATAGTCTAAAACCGTGTTTTGCCTCTGCTTTGTCTCTTGGTAGCAGTTTGGCTTCAACTGGTATTGTGTCAATTATTGCTTGGTTTGCCAAGGTTTCGATCTTGTTAATCTCAGCTGTTGTTAAGCGTTGAAAGTGAGAGATATCTAATCTTGAACGGTCTATGTTCTTTTGGGTTCCTGTTTGCCAGACGTGATCACCTAGTACTCTTCGTGCTGCTCCCATAATGAGGTGGGTTGCTGTGTGGGCTCTCATGTGATAGATTCGTCTATCCCAATCAATTTCTCCAGAAACCATTTCACAATCTTTTGGGACCGAGTCCTTTGCTATGTGGATAATAATCTTTCCAACTTTCTGAACGTCTATAATTTCTACAATTTTCCCATCAAACTTTAGAAAACCCTTGTCAGCCGGTTGTCCCCCTCCTTCTGGATAGAAGACGGTCTGTTCTAAAATTACTTGGTTATCGTTTAGGATTCGAATCACTCGGGATTCGAACTCCTTTTGGTATGGGTCTTCGTAATAGAGAGGGCGTGTCTCGGCTAGATCAGCTATTAAGGCAAGTCTTTCGTCAGTAGTTGTAAGGTCTCTGGAATCCGCTTGAAGGTGTCTTTCAGCAACCATCTTGTAGAAGTTCTCAGGTGTCTTGACGTCGACTCCTTCGTTGGCAGCGGTTTCTTGGACTGCTTCTGGTGGAAGACCATGGGAGTCGTAAAGTTCTATCAAAGTTTCTATCGGGATTTCCCCTTTCTTCTTCAACTTTAAATCCTGCGCGATTCGTGTAACCAATGATTTGCCTCTCTTCAATGTTTGCTTGAACTTCTGCTTCTCTACTGAGAGCATCTTCAAGATTCCAGGGCGCATCTCGTGAAGGTGGGGAAAATCTGAGGACCATTTGTTGATTTGTGACTCCATTATAGAGTCTAGCTTGTCTTCAATGTCTAAGGCTTTTAGTAGTCGATATGTGCGGCGGATTAGCAATCTAGTTAGGTATCCTTCTTTGCTGTTCGAAGGCACCACTCCTTCAGCTAACAGAAACGCTAAGCTTTTGGTGTGATCAGCAACTGCAAAGACGTTCTCTATAGGTTGGAGAATTCTAGCTAGTTCGGAAATGTCAACTCCAACTTGCTCTGCTGCTCTGTGCCAAGAGTCTCTCCTCTTGGTGGGTTGTTCAAGGCTGATGCCTCCAGAGAACCTTGCCACTTTAGCCAGCAACTTCTGATCCACATCTTCAATGCCTGCCATCTCGAAAATAGCTTCCAGCACCTCGCCGTACACTGCATGGAAACCACTTACAGCACCTTGTGACATCCAAGTATACCGTTCAATTCCATAGCCTGTATCGACCGTTCGAATTGGCAATTCCACAAACTTACCATTAACAACTTTGAATTTCATAAATACAAGAGTAGCCAGCTCAAGTCCTAGCACGATTGTTTCCAAGTCAGGACCTGCGTTTCCGCCTCCAATCCAAACATCTTCTTTGTATACTACTTTGTCAGCGGAGATCCCCAGTTCTTCCGTAACGAATTCATGGTGATATCTAACCGTTTTATCTTTCCAATAGACATCCTTGTTTGGGTAGTTAAAAGCGTGATGTCCTCCCATCTCAAAAATTGTAAGGTGGCGACCAAACGTAGGACCTACGTTGTCAACGTCAACTAGGCGTATGCAGGGTTGACTTATTACGAGAGGGTTAGCTGGGGGTGGAACTATCCCATTCGTAACATATGGTTGAAAGTCAACTATACTGGCACTTGTGAGGTACAAGTCGTCCCGCCACCTCGCTACCACTGGGTAAGGTTTCATTCTTTTATGATCACGTTCTTCAAAGAAGGATAGAAAGGTCTCTCGCATCTCTTTCAAAGTATATGCTCGTTTGGTTGGCGGGTCGTTGATAAATGTTGACAGGGCACATCCCTGAGGCGTAGCTTCACCGCATGTTTCCATATCAGGATTAAGTGTCCAATAGTATTCGTTGCATTTCGGACATAGTTTCCTCGTAAAGTCTTCCTCGTCGAAAAAAGGAATATGATACTCTTCTTTTGGAAATCGCTTACGCACTATTATCCCTCAGTCAGACCAGTACTTGGCAATATCCACATGAGGTTTCGAGGACAATTAAAGTTATATTTGGCTTTTGCGGGCAAGCCTTGTTTAGTATAGGCACGACAAAAGCAGGAATGAGAGGTTGCTATCCAAAAAGGGCTCCGAGACCCTCTAATGCTGCTTCTTCTTTCTTTTTCTCTTCCTCTTTGTCTTTCTTCTTTTCTTTGGCTTCAGCTTTTGGCTCTTCGGATGTTGGTGCTACAGTTGCAGGTGCTGCTGCCATTAGTGTCGGTGTAGCCTTCAAGGCTTCCTCAATATCGACCTCTTCTAAAGAGGCAACTAAGGCTTTCACTTTAACTGGGTCAAGCTTGATTCCAGTGGCGTTTATGACTTGGGATATATTTTTTTCATTGACTGGTTTTCCAGCTTTATGTAGGAGTAATGCAGCATAAACATATTCCATCTTTTACACCTCTTTGTTGTTCATTGTGCTTTCTTTTGAATCTTTCTGTGATTTCGCTTTTATCGTGTCAAGCCATGTTTTTAAGCTTAGCGTTTCCATGTGCGCCTTTCTGAGTATGTCAGCTATTGTTTCCTTTGTAGGTATCTCCTCGTTAATGCTGAGTATGCAAGCGTCTTGGTGGGCTTTCTGAAGTATAAAGTTGATGGTCTCAGCTGTTGTGTATGCGTTGTTCACTGAGAGATAGAAGGCGAACCTGTGAGCTTCTTCAACGGTCTTTCTAGTTCCTTCCACATCTACGTGAAGTTGTTCCTCGATTAATATGGTTCCTTCGTCATAGACTGTCTTTAACGTTAAGCCCGCTTCTACTGGTTTTATGCCAAGCTTTGATAGAATGGGAGCCA
>SOJC01000002.1 GCA_004376645.1 Candidatus Bathyarchaeota archaeon | reverse complement strand
CTCCAGTTTCCGAGGAACTGTATGGGTACTTGAGCATGCAGACTGCTTTCTCCGCTCCTTCATGTCGCAACCATTCCAATCCCTTTTCGATAAGGGCTTCACCTGCCCTGCTCTCTCTATTCCTTAGAGAGACAGCAGCCTCCCACCTTCTCAGCACGTCACCCTCGCCCTTGAGCCTTATTCTTAGAATACCAATGGTCTTTTTGCTCCGTCCTGTTACAGCTTTGAGAAAAACGCTTCCAGGCTTGCCAAAGTTTCTTTGAAGCGCTTCCATTATTTTATCAGGGTTATAATCAAAAAGCCTAGGCTCGTTAAACCAGTGCAGATGTCTCATGCCTTCTATCCATGCCTTTATGTAGACTTCCTTGGACTTTGCTTCCTCTATCATCATCGTTTTGACACAACCCCCTGCGTTTTGCGCCGTATTGTGAAGGTTTCACTTAAGCCCTAGATTTGTATTCTCATTCCGTCATGAGAGAATTCCAAGTTGTATTCTTTTTCCAATTGTCTGTAGTCATCATAGGTTTTACCCCATTCTTCTTCTATGTGAGTCACTAACGTCTTTTTTGCGTCTAATTTCCGAGCAAGTTCTTGAATTTCCTCCAATGAGAACAATTCCTGTCTAAGCTCGTTGTCTGGAGGGATGACTATTCCCTCCTTCAGTGGACCCTCTGGGTGGAAAGAGCCAATTATCAACATGTCTATATTTTCCAGTTTCGGGCTTTCAGGGAAAGGTTTCACATCACAGGGAGCGTATACAACTCTCTTGTCATCTTCTTGGATGAGAAATACTGTGGAGAAGTTGTAGGTGGTTTGGACTTCGAAGGGCGTTATTGTGAAGTTTCTGATTTTGAAAGGTTTGCCGTCTTTCAGTTCTATTGTTTCGATTAAATCCGACTTTTCATAATATTTGAAGAACGCTCCACCTTTGTACCCCATGGATTTCAGGTCTTCCATGACTTTGCCTATGGCACATACTTTAACTCTGTTTCTTGGCTTTTTTCCTCTCACGAACATGTCGAGCCAAAATTTGTACATTCTCTCCACTATTCTCATGCCAAATGTATGGTCTGGATGCCAATGTGTGTAGAAGATGAAGTCGATTTGGTTGATTTGTTCTCTGTTCAGTTGAGAAGCAATTTCCTCGGGTGTGTCAAAAAGCAGGTTTATGTCCGGAATGAACATTGAAGACCCGGAACGGGTGTACGGGATTCCTTTGACTCTACCTTCTATGCAGACTTTACACTGGCATCCAGGTCTAGGAATCGTTGTCGATCCCCCGGAACCCAAAATAATAAAGTCCATATTCCCACCGTTCCTTATCGCATATTCTTAAGTGTTGTTAGCTTAAACGCAAGCATAAACAAGCGCGCGAGCGTAGGTTCACTCCTGAAGCGCTATATGGTGGCGGATGCTACTTTCCAGAGGGCCTATCTATTCTACATGAACTCTATAGAGATCTACGTCTTCTCCCATTGCCCTAGTCAGCTCCAAAAATTCCCTTGCTGAACGCTTTACATCTTTGGATTGAGTCACATATCGTCCAACTATCAGAATGTCAGCCCCTTTCTCTAAAGCTTCTTTTGCAGTATCAGGTCTTATGCCACCGGCAACGGCAACTAGAAACTTATGGCCTGCGAAGGCTTGCTTTAGCTCTTGTATATGTTCTAAACCGTGAACTCTTCCAGTCTCTGCGTCGATGCCACGATGTAGGATTATTACGGCGGGTAACTCCTTCAATGTTCGGAGCTTTTTGACGGGGTCGTCGACATTCATCATATCAACTATAGCATAAATGCCTAGTTTTTTTGCTTCATAGATGAAGTGATTCAAGGTTTCCTTTGCTGCCACCCCAGCGGCCACCACTGCATCAGCAGTTTCTTCGAAAGCCAGATCTACTTCTACCTTTCCGACATCCAAAGTCTTCAAATCTGCGATGATGAATACGTCTCTTGTAATAGCTCTTAGATCCCTTATGACTCTTACGCCGTATTTTTTTAGAAGAGGAGTACCCACTTCCAATATTATCCTGTCGCTCTCAGGTAATTCCTGTATTATTCTCTTAATTTTTTCGAGGTGTGGTATGTCTAATGCGATTTGCAAATAAGGTGGGCGCCATAGACGAGGTACTTTGAATCCCATTATAGGATGTCTGGCTCTGTCTTTGTCGTACATAATTTTGTCAAGTGATGGATATCCAGTCAACGCTCTCTTCAGAGCCAACTTTGTGGCGCCATAGTTGTAGTGGTATATTTTACGGTAGTCCTTCGCATTAGGATGGATGAACACGCTACACACAATAACCCAGTCTTCAACCTTGTCTTTAGGGATGACACCGTCTTCTACGGAGTCAGCAACAGCTTTGGCTACTGCTGCTTGAGCGGGTCCGAAGATTTTCCCAACCTCATCGAGATTTTTGACAGTCACTTTTGGAATTATGAGAGTGTGAGGTTTTGGGGGAAGGTTTGGTCGAATCACGGCAAGAAGAGGAGTATGCCCTGCTGATAGATGTGACATGCCAGAAGCAAAAGCTTCTCCGACAGGACCTTCCTTATCTCCAATCAGCAAATCGATGTGAGCAACTTCATCTCCCTTCCCGACCAAGGCTTCGCTAATAAGATATGTAGGTTTCTCAATAGCGACTTTAGTTTTCATATCTATAACCATCTCTTTCTTAACTTCACTAAATTTTACACCAAACTCTTTCATCCACTCATACAGTGTGTCCCTGTGAATGCCTAGGAGTTTTGCGGTGCCAGCTACTGTCGGTTTTCCTCTCGCCTTTCCGTCGAGTTGCCTAGTAACAGCCGTCTTCATATGTCGGATTAGCTCTTCCTTACTTGCTGGCTTTTTGACAGAGGAGACCTCCGACACTATTCCACACTCGAGGAGTAACCTAGAGCAAACTAGTATTTAATATTGTCGGATCAACGCTCGCACTAGAAAAGAATCCGACAATGTATGTGGAATATGAACAATACTGTAAATTATCCTCCGACATTTCTTACTAAAAAGTTCGGGAGCAAACGCGAAATCGATTACACCCTACAATTCAAGAAATAGTTGGTGACGTGAATCCGTAGTTGACACTTATGCTGCCCAGAAAGGGGTTGTTATCTTCCTCATCAATTCCACGTATTCTTCTAGCGTTTCGACTTCCTCAGTAGTCAGTTGGTGTTTTAGCCTTGTCAGTAAGGCTCTTGCGTGTGCTTCGGGAACTCGTACATAAAGGGTGTCTTTTTCGTTGATGTGACGACCTATAACCGGCTTGTCTAGAGAAATAGCGACTTCCATCTCAGCCTTGGCTTCTGAAACGGCTTTACCTCGATCTTGGATCTGCTTTATCTCACCAACATCCGTTCCGTCAACTTTGATGAGGACAAGCCGGGGCTTTATTTGACCTGCCAAGACTTTTACCCCTACGATTGCAGGTTTCGCCTTTCTGAAGATATATCCTTGCATTATCTGAATTTTTCCGGGTCGGATCATGTATTCTAACTCATGTTGAATCACTTTCTCCCTCTCACTTCTCACCCACTCAATAAAATTATCTATTAGGTGATAAATTATGCCATGTTGAAATATCTTCACTCTGTGGTCTCTGGCTTCTATTTCTGCATCAGGCAGCACCTTGACATTGAATGCTAGAACCACGCCATACAGCGGCTCATGATCCTTCACAACTTCGGCCTCAACGATATCGCGTTTTGATACGTCGCCGACATCGGCTAGTCGTATGGGGACATCTAATCGTTTCAGATTTTCAGCTATTGCTTCCAAGCTGCCTAACGCATCAGTTTTCAAGATTACACCATCTATGTCTGTGGTGATCTTCACCTTTTCGACTTCTTCTGATACTCGATCTATGTAGCTTTCAGTTTCTTCCTCTGAAGGAACAACGTACAAGGGTGCTCCAGCTAATGCCATATCTAGATTTGGAGCAGCTATCTTGATTCCTGAAGCAGCTGAAATCATATTTATTGATGAGAACTTGTCGCGGGGATCCCTTATTTCATCTAAGGGCTTAGGTAAAAGAGCAGCTCGAACTTTCGTTACGATGGGCTTTTCTTTCCCGCCAACAACAATTGTGTCTCCTCTCCGAAGAACGCCGTCATAGATAATTGCATTGATAGTGATTCCTAACCCTGGTTCTTCCTTCACTTCTAAAATAGTTCCTTTTCCTGGACCTTTCGTTACTAACAGCTGTTTCTTTAGGTATTGTTGAGTTAAACCTACAAGAACTGACAATAGTTCGGGTATTCCTTCTCCAGTCTTCGCGCTCACGGGTACAAGGGCAATTGACTTTGTGAAGTTTTTTACTCTGTCAAAGCGTTCTGATTGAAGGTTATGATTTGAGAATACTCCCATAATTGTATAGAGTCTATTGTCTAGCTCTTCCTGCACAGATCCGTCTTGGGATTGATACGATTCCAGAAATAATCTCCCGGATTTGAATTTCCAGCCAGTTATACGGTCGATCTTGTTAACTCCAACTAGGAAAGGAGTCTTTCTGGCTCTTAGAATCTCTAAAGATTCGTAGGTTTGGGCTTCAAAACCCTTTAACACATCAATTATTAGTATGGCGATGTCTGCTGCGCCTCCACCTCGTTTTCTGAGATTAGCGAAAGCCTCATGTCCAGGTGTATCAATTATCAAGAGACCAGGAATCTTGATTTTTCCTTTTAGCTGACTTAACAAGGGACCGCAGATTTCTACCAGTGTATCTATAGGAAAGAAACTTGCTCCGATGTGTTGGGTGATTCCACCTACTTCACGTGCTTGTACGCTGCTTTTTCTGATGTTATCTAATAGAAGAGTCTTTCCAGTGTCAACATGTCCAAGCACGCAGACGATAGGTTGTCTGATTGACATAGCAACTCCTGCCTTTCTGGTTTTAGGATCGAGTGTGAAAGCCTCATTAGAATGCCTGATCCTTGATATAAACTGTTTTCCTTGCAAAAACGCTGGGACTAAATCAGTGGTTTCTATATCAAAGACAACTTCTGTCGTAAATACGACAAAAGCTAACATCTAGGAACAGTTTTTGAAGACAATTCTCTAAGGAAAAAATTGGAACTTCGGTTTTTTGGGAGATGAGGAGGAGGTGGACTCAGTGAGAATCTTTTGTTCTCAAGCGCAGTGAGCACTCGCTGATAAAGTGTATAAAAAAAGGTGTAAGTCTACGCTTTGCCTTTTTCTTCTTTCCCGAAGTATTTTGTCCATCTGAGTTTCCGAGAGTCTCGACCGAGTTTTAGGCTGTTTTTCCGACATTTGCTTGAGCAAAACCATAGAATAGCGCCGTCATTTCTAACGTACATTTGACCAGAGCCTTGCTGGAACTCATGCCCGCAGAATGAACATAACCGTGATCTTGGCATCTACCACTCTTCCTGTTTCGTCTCTTCTTTGTCAGCGCATCTTTCTTGCTTCTCGTTCAGTTTCCCTCAGCATCAGTACATCTTCGACTCTGACTGGGCCTTTTACGTTTCGAGTTATTATACGTCCCTTATCTTTGCCCTCAAGTACCCGCACTCGAACCTGACTGATTTCACCTGTGGCGCTTGTACGTCCTATCACCTGAATTACTTCAGCGGGAATATGTTCCATCCCATCTGGTTTTCTTTCTCCTCTCGTTTCCTTTTTGCTCATCTTCTTACTTGCCTCGTCGAATTGCATCGATCCGTTTGCTTATCTCCTTAATGAGATTTGCAGCGTCGCCTTCTTCAACTATGGATACTGCAGCAGCCGGGACATCTATGCCAACAGCTGAGCCGATCTTCTTTTTCGTTGAAACGAAGACGTAGGGAGCTTTTCTTTCGTCACATAAGATGGGGAGATGAGCAACAACTTCTGGTGGCTCTACATCCTCCGCGATGATGACTAACTTTGCTATGCCCCGTTCTATTGCCTTTGTTGTCTCATTAGTTCCTTTTCTAACTCGACCAGTTTGAGATGCGATTTGCAGGGCTTCACAGGCTGCATCTGCGACTTCTGTTGGAGTTTCGAATTTCATATAGAATGGTTTAGACATTAGCCTTCACCCTTTTAATGTGGTAGTGTTTATTCAAACACTCCTATTTATAAGGTTTAATGATTTGGCGTGTATATAATATTGGTTAAGATTTTTGGTATTCCTACTTTCTCTGGAGGTCTAATTGTTTTGGGGAAACTTTTCTACTTCTTAAATGGGGTGTTCAAAACGTTACTTACCTTCCTGCTAATTATTGGTCCGAGCCCATGCACTTCTTTTGCCCAGCTATCAACGTTAATTAACGCTTTGATTGGTGTTTGATATGATTCGAGAATAGCTAGAGCTTTCGCACGTCCGATCTTAGGGAGACTTGCTACAAAGTAGATTTGAGCGTCTGCCAATGTCTCCGTCTTTTTAACGGCATGTACAACTGGAAGCCGTTTCTCCACTATTTGTGCTTGTCGGGCAGAGGTGTAGAGGAAATCAACTGTTTCTTTTTGATTTGTAGTGTGAATCAGCGCTATTCCCTGCCTTGCCAAGGCGAAGAGGGCGCCCCAGATGGCTGATGGATTAATATTGCTAAACTTGTAGATTATCGGTAGGTAACCTTCGAGTAAGACTATAGGTGTCTGGTAGAGCTCTTTCAAACCGAAAACTTGATCGAAAAGGTAGCGACGTGTGAGTGTGTAGGCAAAGTCCTGAACTGTCTTTCGTTCAATAGCGCAGAAGTCTGAAATGACGTAATCGCCTTTTGGCAAGGGTTGAGTTCTAACATTTGCCCCCCGCTCTATCAATCCCTTAACGATTTTCTTTGCGCTACTAGCTTCGTGACTATCTATAATTATTGTCGGTTGTGAGTCTTTTTCCGGCTCCCTGATGTAGGGGATTAGCGATTCTGCCCCGCACATACTCTCAACTCACCATTCAAGAACCAATTACGTTCCCTTGTATAAAACCTTGACAGTTCATGAAGGGCTTTAACAAAAAGAGTGGGGAGAAATAGAGAAACTATAGATTCGGACTTTCATGGACCTTTCTTTGTAATCTCTTTTATTATGCCCGCAGCCACTGTAGTGCCCATATCTCTCACTGCGAATCGTCCTAGTTCAGGGAATTCCGTGTAGATTTCTACTGAGATTGGACTCAGGGGTTCCATTCGAACAGAGGCACCGTCCCCAGTTTTCAAGAACGCTGGTTTTTCCTCGACTGTTTGACCGGTTCTAGGATCAATCTTCTTGATGAGTTCAGTAAATCGACATGCTACTTGTCCAGTGTGGAAGTGGAGAACTGGCGTATATCCTGCTGCGACAGCTGTTGGATGGTAGATCACAATTATCTGTCCGATAAATTCTTTGGCAACTGTTGGTGGGTTGTCTGGATGTCCACACACATCTCCTCGGTGCACGTCTCCTTTTGATATACCTCTTACGTTGAAGCCTATGTTGTCTCCTGGTTCAGCCTTGGGAACTCTTGTGTGATGTGTTTCGAGGGATTTGACTTCACCTTTAGCGCCTGATGGCATAAAGATAAGGGAGTCTCCCTCCTTTATGACGCCTGTTTCAACGCGACCTACAGGTACTGTACCGATCCCTGTGATCGTGTAAATGTCTTGCACGGGTAGGCGTAGGGGCTTGGTAAGAGGTTTTGGTGGAACTTCAAAGTCGTCAAGAGCTTCGAACAGTGTTGGCCCCTTATACCAAGGCATATTGTCACCTTTCTCTACCAAGTTATCTCCTGTCCAACCTGAAGTTGGCACGAAAGGCACTTTCTCCACTTTGAAGCCAACTATCTTAAGCATACGGCCAATTTCTGCCTTTAGCTCCTCATATCGTTCTTGGCTCCATTTAACAGTGGGGTCGTCCATTTTGTTGACAGCTACTATTAGCTGATGACAACCCAGTGTGAATGCTAGGAAGCCATGTTCTCGTGTCTGTCCACCGGGACCAATGCCTGCTTCGAATTCGCCTCTCTTGGCGGAAACAAATAGGATTGCAGCGTCTGCTTGGCTTACTCCTGTAATCATGTTCTTAACGAAATCTCTGTGTCCTGGGGCATCGATAACGGTGAAAAAGTATTTTGACGTTTCAAATTTGAGGAATCGGAGGTCGATGGTTAAGCCTCGTTCACGCTCCTCTTTAAGGTTGTCGAGGACCCAAGCGTACTTGAAGGTTTCTTTGCCTAACTTTTTCGCCTCTTCCTCGTAAGACTTCATTACTCGATCGTCGATGGCTCCGGCTTTATAGAGCAGATGTCCAGTTGTTGTGGATTTTCCGTGATCCACGTGGCCGATGATTATTAAGTTCAGGTGTGGTTTCTTTTCTTTGCTCACTTTTCTTCCTCCATTTTTCTGTTTCTTCTTCTAGGTTATTAGTGAAATTCGGTTTACACCACTGTTCTTCCAACAATATTAAGCTTACTCAGCAATTGACGTAATAACTTGTTGTCTCGATCAGATTTGTGTTAGGGTAAGGTTCTCAGAGCATTATATGTTTTGGTGGTTTGGGTTTCTTGTTGAGCATGAAAAAGATTTTACAAGACTAGTCCGTCTTCTTATTGTGTAGAGTAGAGATATGAGTGCAGCTGAGAGGTGTCTGTGATATGCCTACTAATTTGACGGGGGAGGCTAGGAAGAAGTGGAGCGAAGCCACGAGGGCTCGAAATCCGAAGGAAAAACTGGAACTCCTGCAGGAGTTTCACAGCTTGATCCCTAAACATAAAGGTACGGAAAAACTTCGGGCACAGATCAAAACTAAGATGGCTTCGTTGCGGAGAGAACTGGAGGAGGAGAAACGTAGAAAGCCAAGTGTTCGTGCTTCAAAATTTTTTATTGAGAAGGAGGGGGCTGCACAGATTGTAATATTAGGTCAGACGAAGGTTGGTCGAAGTAGTCTCTTAGCTGCTATCACAAACGCAAAGATCGAAGCCTCGAACTATCCTTTTGCCACACGTGAACCTGTCCCAGGCATGTTTCAGTTTCAAGACCTTCAATTCCAAATCGTTGAAGCCCCAGCCTTAGTGAGAGGAACTGCAGAAGGTAAAGGAGGGGGGCAACAAATCTTGGCTTTAGCTCGAAACGCTGATAGTTTAGTTTTAATGGTTGACTTGTCAAAAGATCCGAACAAGCAACTTTCTCTTATATTGAACGAACTTGAGATTGCTCGTGTTCTTATCAAGAAGCCCAAAGCCAAGGTGGAGATAGAAAGGAAACACATGGGGGTTGGCTTGAGGATTTTCATAATAGGAAGACTCGTCAAGGATACCCTCAAGGATGTTGAAGCTTTGTTGAAAAGCTACGGAATATCCAACGCCATCGTAAAGATATATGGTAACGCCACTCTTGATGATGTTGAGGATTCGATTTTTGAGAGTGTCGTGTATCGTCCGGCAATTATAGTGGCAAATAAATCTGATTTCGAAGAGGCTCAGGAAAACTTGAGAAAACTCAAAGAATTTATTGGGAAACGTCTCACAGTGGTTCCAGTGTCATGTAAGACTGGTTTTGGAATTGAAGAATTGGGTCCGCAACTTTTCAGATGTCTTGAGATAGTCAGAGTTTACACCAAGGAGCCAAACAGCAAGGATCCCTCAGCAGCACCATTTGTTTTGAAGAGGGGTTCAACGATTGCAGATTTGGCCAAGAATATTCACAGCGACTTCTACGAACGTTTCTCTTTCGCACGAGTATGGGCTGAGCGGCTTCCATATTCTCCAAGAAAGGTAGGGCTTTCCTTTGTGCTGGAAGACAAAGATGTTGTGGAGATGCGTGTGCGCTAAATGCTTATCTTGAAGCCCTGGCGATTCGTTCCGTTTCGTTGCGCTTGGAAACTGCGTGGCTTTTTATGTCTTTCTTTGCGGCTAGAATGAGCTCTTCCGCTACGCATTCTTCCATGGTGCAAGGCGTGCCAAAAGTTGTTTTGCGGATTCCTTCTGAAAGAAGGCGGAGTGCAAGATCTACTCTTCTCTGAGGGGAGATGTCGACAGCCATGCGATAGACTGCCCCACCATAACTTAATCTTGTTGTGTCTTCGCAAGGAGCTGAGTTTTCTATGGCCTTTACGAGGACTTCAATGGGGTTTCTTCCAGTTTTAAGGTGGATGATCTCGAAAGCGTTCTCTACAACGTTTACTACGCGAGCTTTTCTACCCGCGCTCTTTCCAGGTCTCATCAAGTTGTTGGTGAACCTCTCGACGATGTTCACGTCTGCTTTATGGAACCTGTGATGTTCATGTCTACCCATGCTGTGAGGGACATAAACTGGTGAGAGAGAGATGTACTCCTTCAATCCTGGATCTACTATCTGAACACCTTGAAAGCTCCATTTCCCGAAAAGTCGTATTTCCTGTGTTTGTTTGGCCATTTCCAAGTTCCTCTTCAACGCATCGGTTTCTGTTTTCTGCCGTAGACGAGTTCTTTCAATGATACGCCGTTAACTGTAATAACTTGCCACCTGACTCCAGGGATGTCTCCCATGGCGCCTCCTCTTGAGCCACCGATGCCGCCGACTAAGACTTCATCGTGTTCATCAACCATGTTTAGGGCTCCATCACCAGGTAGAAATGCTGTGATCAATCTTCCGTTTTTAATGAGCTGGGTTCTCACACATTTTCTGATAGCGCTGTTGGGCTGTTTGCTCTCGATACCTACTTTTTCTAGAACAATGCCTCTCGCTAAAGGTGCACCTCGGAGGGGATCGGATTTTACGTCAAGTCTCAGTGTCCGTCTTTTATAGTACCGATCGCTCCATCTGAATTTTTTTCTTTTTTTAATTAGTTGTCTTGCAGCGAATTCGCCTGTTGGGGACTTTGAGCCCATATTTTGAGTCCTCTCGCTACGATAAACCATTTCTGATATTTAAGTGTCATATCTCCGCTAAGATTTGGTGTCTAGGTGGTTTTGAATTGTCTCTGATGCGTCTGAGGTTAAAACTGTGACGCATGAATACTCTTGAAATGGGGATCCAATGTTGTGACGCTTCACAGGTGGAGCAGTTATTTTTTATGAAAGGGAGCCAGAGCTAGTCGGATATTTTGCAAATGATGCACAGTCATGGAGCTCGATATTCATAATACGGATAGTTGGGCATTCACATGGATATTGTTTTCCAATGCATTAGGTTTATGTACAATGCAAACCTTTAGTAATTCTCGAAGACTGTCGCGGAGAATCCTGAGCCCTATGGTAAGAAAGATGCCCTCGAAAGACGAAGCGTTAGAAGCGTTGGATTTCGTGATTAATGTCCTTAAGGAACATGAGAAGGACCTTGACCGCCTAGTAGGCGAGTTAGGCAGCATAACTTCGTCTGTGGGTGAAACTGGAGAAATAGCGGATAAAATTGACAGAGTTGAAGAACGACTCTCCACGCTTCAAACAGAACTTACAAGCCTTGTGGACAATCTTTCCTCTCCACGCAAACCTCCAACTACACCGGCGACTTCAAGAGGTCCATCAGTGATAGTTCGATGTAAACAGTGGGATGACTTCAAGACACTAGCTAGAGGCTCAGATACTGTCTCCTTTCTATTCAAGGAGACGGAGAAGAGCTTCCAAGCAGATGCCCTCAAAAATGGTCGAGTACTAACGTACAGCGGTGATCTGCCGAAGGATTTGAAACTGCTCAAAGTTTGGCTTGCTAGCGAATTAGAAGTAGATGAACAACAGATCTTTGAAGGAATCCTCACTATAGGATAAAGTAGCTAGCGCTACTGCTGGAAATGGGGCGCTATGCTTTGCGTAAGATTCGCGTGAGAACTACTTTTTGTTGATGCGATGTTGTAGGGACAGACCTTTATGCATGTTGAACAGTCTACGCTATTCTCACACCAGAAAAGATAGCATTTGTCAACGTCGACATACCACTTCAATGCACCTGGATTGTTAGATTTGCTTACAGTCTTGAAACTTGGTTCGTCATCAGAGGAGATTGCTTCAGCCTTACAGTGCTTACTACACATCTTGCACGTTCTGCAGAATTCCTTCACGCCAAAATCTACAGGTTTATCTGGTCCTATTGGGAGGTCTGTGATGACCTTGCAGATTCTAACTCTTGGGCCATATTGTGGAGTTATCAATAAGCCGTTTCGACCTAGCTCCCCTAGTCCTGCGTCAATTGCGAGAGGAATACTTAGAGCCGTGTCATTCCCACATTGGATTGCTTGGTAGCCGAGATTCCGAATGAACTCGCCTGTACATGCTGCTGTAAAGGCCATTTTTGAATATCCTACACCAGTCGCAGTTGCCGCGGGAACCGCAGGAGAAGCCGCGATTCCGTTTGCATCCATCTCAACCGCTATAACGATGACGTTTTCAAGAGTCTCCGGAATCTCAATGCCCGCGTATACCCAATCTCTATTCAGTTTGCAGATTCCAACAAGTGAAGCCCCGAAAAGCCTTGCTGCATGCTTGACTTGGGTACTCATCCTATAAGGATTCTGAACATGATACTTTGTCGCTTTCCAATCGATTCCCGCCGTGTCTGCTTGAGTTCTATAAGATTTGATCCTAGTCCAAGAGAATCCTCCTTTGAAAGCATCATGCACTATCCAAGACGCGTAAGCCATGGCGAAGTCCACTCTTGAATACCCAAGAGTTTCATTTGCAACCAAATCCTGTGCTTTCTCGTCATACTTTCTTTGATAGCCTTCCCACGAAGAGTCCCACATTACTCTTTGGAAGATATTATTTCTCGGGTTGAAGCGTCGGAGCTTAGAGGGGTCAATAACGTAAGTGGGGTCTTCGACTCTAGTTTGATTAATCTGGGGGATTTCACTCTTTTGTTGCGCGGTCTCTTTGTTGCGTAAACCCATGAATTGATCTCCTTTGGATGAATTCTACTGATTTGAATAAGGGAGTTTCACAATATGCAATCATTAATCTTATATATGCAGTCACGCGCGCAATCTTGTCGGAGATACTTGTCATGGATGTTAATGTTGCCATAGCAGGAGTTGGAAATTGTGCCTCAGCTCTCGTTCAAGGTGTTGAATACTATAAAGATGCTGAGGAAGACAGCAAGGTTTCTGGTTTAATGCACGTCAACTTTGGAGGCTATCACATTCGAGACATAAAATTCGTTGCTGCATTTGAAGTAAACCAAAACAAAATAGGAAAGGACTTAGCTGACGCTATATGGATAGAGCCGAATATTTGCGCGAAATTTGCTGATGTTCCGAAGTTAGGGGTGGAAGTAATGAAAGGCCCTGCCCTTGATGGCGTTGCTCCCCATATGAAGGAAGCCTTTAGCTATGGGGGCTCTGAGGGAGTCAATGTCTCTGAAGTTGCCAGAGTTCTTGATGAAGGGAACGCTGATATGTTAATCAACTTTCTACCCGTAGGAAGTCACGACGCCACCTTGGCTTATGCTCAAGCATGCCTCGACGCTAGATGTGCTTTAGTCAATTGTATTCCCGAGTTTATCGCCTCTGACGAAAGATGGGGGAGCAAGTTCAAGGAAAAGGGCTTGCCTGTCGCAGGGGATGATATTAAGAGCCAGCTTGGCGCCACTATTCTTCACCGTAACTTGGCGAGGCTATGTGTCGATAGAGGAATCCAGATCGAAGAAACTTACCAACTGAATCTTGGAGGCAACACCGATTTCTTGAACATGACAGTTGAAGATAGGTTGAAGACAAAACGGATCAGCAAGACAGAGGCAGTTACGAGTCTTGTGCCATATGACGTCCCAACACGCATCGGTCCATCTGATTACATACCATTCCTCAAAGACAAGAAGATATGCTATCTGTCTATCAAGGGGAGGAAATTCGGGAACCAGCCAGTTACTGTGAGGGTGAAGTTGGAAGTTGAAGATTCACCTAACAGTGCCGGAGTAGCTATAGATGTTATCAGAGCTGTAAAGCTAGCTAGAGACAGGAACATTGCAGGACCCCTAGTGAGCATCTCTTCATATGCTTTCAAGCACCCACCCAAGCAGGTTCCTGATGACATGGCTCGGAGATGGGTTGAGGATTTCATCGCTGGAAGACGAGATAGGTAGCCACTTTGGAGTTCTTTTCTGCAAATTGCTAGCTACACAAAGTTGTTAGCTTCTTTGTTGTATGAAATCTTCAAACAATCGCTCAGCTTCAGCATAGGGCAAAATTTTAGGTGGTTTCTTAAAGGCATAAGCGCAGATATCTTGTATCGCTCCTGCCTTACCCATATCGAGGGCGACCTTCACTCCTCGTATTACATCTAGCAGGACAGAACCAGCATTTGGTCCGTCAACTGTGCTCAGTCGCATGTCGATCTGCATGGGTGCTCTTCCAAAGTAATATCCTTCTATCCATAAGTAGCTGTCTCGTCTGTTTTGCAGGAAATCTACGTAATCTGTTGTGCCAGCTACCACAGAAGCTTTGTAAGGTAAGGTTGACTCCACTGTCTTTGTTTTTATGATGCGTTTGGTTTCACGGGTTCTCTCAAGAGTGTCTAGAGACTCTGTTCCACCTCCGACGTCAAGTTGGTACGTCTTCGATATGAGAACACCTTGTTCGCAGAGCAGCGTCATCAAGGCTTTGTGGAGGGAGGTGGCGCCAACTTGATCGATTAAATCGTCACCCACCAAAGGCAGTCCAGCGTCCCTGAAACGTTTGTTCCACATTAAGTCGCTAGCGATGCTTACTGGTACTACGTTTATGAAGGCGCAGCCAGCTTTGAGGGCTTGTTCAGCATACCATTCTGAGGCTTTCTCTGCACCGCTTGGTAAGAGATTTATCAGTATTTCTGAGCTGGTTTGCTTCAAGGCTTTGACTATGTCTGCTTCAGAGGAAGAATCAATTTTCACGATCTCTCGAAGATAACTTCCTACACCGTCCAAGAGTCGGCCTCTTTGCACTGTTACTCCTAGTTCTGGAACCTTAGAAAATCTCAACGTATTGTTGGGCTCAGCGAAGATGGCGCCTGAAAGATCTTTACCCACTTTTCTTGCATCTATGTCGAAGGCTGCTGTGATCTCAACATCTTGGAGGTGATAACCAGCTATCTCTAGACGCCGTAACCCAACAGCTTCTTCACTGCTAAGACTGTTGTAGTAATGTAGACCTTGAATAAGGCCTGAAGCACAATTTCCTATGCCAACGAGAGCGATCTTGATCTTTGCCATCTTAAATCCTCAGTCTTGCATATGAGATACCGTGATCACTTCAAAACTCTTTCGAATCAGCTGCATCTCCAAAAATAGCTGAGCTATGCTTTTGCTTGTGACAAAGAATGAAAGTTGAAAGGTGATTGACCCAAAACCTATAAAGAACGTAACATCGAGAGCCCTTCTGTCAGAGAAGTTCAGCAGGGTTGCCATGAAGTTACTTAAGTTTGCTGAGTTTCTTCTTCACGATCTCGCTTAAGCGCTTTGCTTCGACTCTTCCTCGCAGCTGCTTCATCAATATGCCCATGAGAATCCCAAAGGCTTTATCTCCTCTCGCTGCTAGAAGGCTGTGATTCTCTCTTATGGTGTTGTCAATGATCACTTGGAGCTCAGTTAAAGAGAGCATCCCCAGTCCAAGAGCATCGATTGATTCGGTTACATCGGCTTCTTTGTGTTTTGACAGCCAAACAATTATGTCTGATGTTGCCTCTTTCGCAATTCTTCCAGCACCAACTTGGCGGAGGAGTTCAGAGAGCTGTTGGTTGGACACCTTCTCGACTTCTATGCCATCACGCTTCAAAGCCTTCAGTGTCTCAGTTAGGAATACTATAGCAAATGTTGGTGAAACTTTGCTTTGATTGACGATTTCTTCAAAGAGCTTAATGAACTCGGAATCCAGGATCTCCCTTGCTAATTTTCTGTTTAGTTTATAATCTCGTGTTAGGCGCTGCATCTTCTTTTCAGGGAGTTCCGGGAGGTTCTTGCGCAGGTTTCTGAGATATTCTGCTGAGATCTGGATTGGAGGTATGTCTGTTTCGGGGTACATGCGCGCAGCACCGGGTCTAGGTCTCATATAGCGAGTTGTCCCGTCTGGTTTTGCAGTGCGGGTTTCTTCTGGCACCTTTGCCAGAGCCTCCCTTGCTCTCAAGGTTACTGCTTTTAACGCGTCCCATGCGTTTTCTGTCTCTTCTGCAACAAAGACTACGGCGTCGTCTTCCTTTGCGTCCATGATGAGTCTGAGAGATTCAACCTCTTCTTTGGTGATGCTATAAGCAGGCAGTTCATCTGTGTGAAAGATGCCGCCGCAATGTCCCCAGAAGCGCGCTCTATCAGCCATCTCTGTGCCCAGCCTCAGACCAGGAGTCAATTCCTCCTTCAGGAAACCGCTGAACTTGGGTAATCGGACAGCGTAGACTTTTTTGCCGTCTTTTATTGCAGCTTTGACAACTTTGCACTTCGTATTATCGAAGACTGAGGTGACATCAACGAAGTCGTCTCCGATTTCGTTCTCTTTGACATTGCGCCGTCTCAACTCGTCTCGTATTCTGAGGAGACTAAGTTGTCGTTGAGCCTCATTCTCGATTACAAGCGAGATTAATTCAAGTTCTTGCACGCCTTTGATTTCTACGAGGGCGCCGTCACGAATTGATATGTTGAGGTCTTGACGTATTGTACCCAAGCCTCTCTTCACCATGTTTGTTGCTCTCAAGATTCGACCGACAGCAAAGGCTACCTCTTGGGCTTGTTGAGGCGTCTTGATAACTGGTGAGGTTGCGATTTCAACTAGGGGTATGCACAGTCGGTCAATGCGATATTTGAGAACTCGAGAATCTTCTCCCATCTTTCGAGCTGCGTCCTCTTCGAGGCCCACATGTTGGATTGAAACGCTCTTTCCAAGGATTTCAGCTACGCCACCGAGGGATACTATGGATGTGCGTTGAAATCCAGTGGTGTTTGAACCGTCGATAACTATCTTTCTCATGATGTGTATCTCGTCGACAGGTTCTGCGTTTAACATGAGGGAGATCGTTAGGGCTGCTTTCAAAGCTTCTGGGTTTAGATTGTGAGGGGGTTCTTCATCCATCTCTACAAGGCAGGATGTTTCTCTTTCTATTTCGTATAGAACTTGTGTGCCTTTCTGGAATTCGAAGAATGCAGCTGGGTCGATCTGTCCAAGCTCGCTTTGTGTCGGTCGTAGTCTGCGCAGGAATGTTGTTTCTGGTTCTCCTTTAAAGAGTTCCGTTTTGCAGTTGCAGAAGAGTTTCTTCTCGGAGCTTAGCTGTTGATGTATTTCTAAGCCCACTTTTAAGCCGATCTTGTCGTAGTTGATTACAACCACTTGCACATCATCTCTCATAGTCTTGATACACTGTTCGATCGGAAACTTCGTGAGTGACGTTCTTGG
This sequence comes from Candidatus Bathyarchaeota archaeon, assembly GCA_004376645.1. GTDB lineage: Archaea > Thermoproteota > Bathyarchaeia > Bathyarchaeales > SOJC01 > SOJC01. The sequence continues at coordinate 4,752 of SOJC01000002.1, read as the reverse complement.
CTAGGAGTTTCTTTGCCTCGTCAACGCTTTTTGTCTGGGCTAATACCCACATAATCTTCACGAGAGCTGTCTCGGAAAGCATGTCTCCAAGTGGGATCACGCCGATCTTGATCAGATCCCTACCAGTGTCGTATACGTTCATGTTTACTCGTCCCCATATACATTGAGAAGTCATGGCAACTAGACAATTCTCTGCAATTGCTCTTCTCAGCGTAGCAAAGCATTGGCTACTCACATGTCCTAGACCTGTTCCTTCGAGGACTATGCCTTCGTAGCCTTGGTCAAGATACCAATCGATAACTCCCCTGTTGAGGCCAGGATGGAATTTCACGAGAGCGACTTTCTCGTTGAAGGATGGCTTTACGATTACCTCTCTTTTCGGGTTCCGTCTTTGATAGTCTTGTGTCAGCATCCTGAGCTCTCCGTCTTCAAGAATAGCTAGTGGTAGAGTGTTTATGGATTTGAATGCGTCTCGGCGGCTTGTGTGGCATTTTCGCACTTTTGTCCCTCTGTGGAGAGCAATTGCCTTGTCAGAGGTGGTTCTGTGCATCGCAACGACGACTTCAGCGAAGGGTGCCTTTGAGGCAACTGTTACGGCTCCGATGAGGTTCGTTGCGGCGTCTGAGCTTGGCCTATCGGCTGAACGTTGAGATCCTACTAGGACTATTGGTACAGGTATATTTTGCAGCGCGAAGCTCAGAGCAGCTGCCGTATAACCGATAGTGTCTGTTCCGTGGGCAACTACAATACCAGCGACGCCTTCCTTAATGTTTTTGGCGATTTCTTTCGCGAGTTTGATCCAGTGTTTGGGCGTGATGTTTTCGCTGAATACTGTGTAGAGAATTTCGGCTTTGATGGTTGCGATTTCAGAGAGTTCTGGAACGATGCTGTAAAGGTCGTTGGCGTTGAGAGCAGGCCTTACACCGCCGGTTCTGTAGTCAACTCTGCTTGCGATTGTACCTCCTGTGCTCAAGATAGTGACTTCGGGGAGTTCTTCTTGTTGTTTGGGAAGAGGTGACGTTGAGAATGTGGGTTTTTGCCCAGCTCCAACTCGCTCAATCTTCGTCTCTTGAGTCACTAATATTCCAATGTTGTAGCCGTTCTTCAGCTTTATTACTACATGGTTGCCATCGCTGAATTCGGATCGTGGGATTAGCACTCCTTCATATGTGCCTTTTCCCTTCGATACTCGGATTGTGTCTCCAACTTCTGCTTCTACCTCTTTCAAGAAGTGCAGAGCTTTTCCTTTGTAGCCAAGGAGTTTCTCCGTCAATTCTTACTTCTCCAACATCTTTGACATGTAAGGTCCGTCATACATGTAACCAAAGCGCATATAGTATCTTTTTGTCCCCAATGCGCTTATAACTACAACCTTCCGTCTGTCGTATTCTCTCTTTGATATCCGCTCAGCTTCCGAAAGCAAGAGATTTCCATAGCCCTTGTGCTGCCACGCTTCTGAGGAGTACTCTCCAACTGGAACAAGAAATCCGCAAACATGGAGTTCACGAACGATCGAGGAGGGAATTGTTGCAATTTCTGGTCGGTGGGCGTTTTCAGAGGGGATTCGCAATCGGAGATATCCGACTAAAACATCGTTGTCAGTATCTTCTGCGGATATGAAGATGTCGGTTCCTCCTGAAGCTTCTTCTTTTGCAGAGAGAATTCGTATTTTTTCGCTGTTGGGCTCAACTTTGTCGTTCAGCCACCTGTACCCGACCTCGCGGCATCTTATGCACTTACATCGTGTTCCTTCTCGCTTCAGCTTTTTTAAGATAAGCTGTCTCAGGTTGCTCTTCTTGACTCCTGCTTGAACTAGGTTGGCAGGTATGTCTCGTTGAACACGCATTATGCGAATCCATGGTGGTATAAACTTCTTCATTTCAGCGATGAGTTTTACTGCCTCTTGTGTGGAGTAAGGGGTGTATTTCCCGCTTTTCCACCACCTATACACTTTTGTGCCTTTGAGCACGAGGCAGGGATAGATTTTAATCATGTCAGGCTTGAAACTTGGGTCAGAGAACACTCTTTTAAAGCCTTCAATGTCCCTTTCGAAGTTGGCCCCTGGCAACCCGGGCATAAGATGATAGACTATCTTTAATCCGGAGTCCTTCAAAATGCGGGTGGCTTCGACCACATCCTTGACTGTGTGGCCTCTTTCAACAAGTTCATAAATGTCATCGTAGACGTTTTGCACTCCAAGTTCTACTCGAGTTATTCCTAGTGACAGCATCTGATCTGTCTGCGTTACTTTTGCCCAGTCTGGTCTGGTCTCGGCTGTGATGCCTACGTTGTGGATCTTGCTTGTTTCTGCCAGCTTGTGGGCTTCTTTGAGATCTCGCGTGTTAGTCCCGATTAGGGCGTCCAGACAGCCTTTCACAAAGTTCTCTTGGTATTCTACGGGTGTGCTTGGGAAAGTTCCTCCCATAATTATGAGTTCTACTTTGTCAACCGTGTGACCAATTGCTCTCAGTTGTGCAATGCGGTTTCTCACCTGTCTGTTTGGATCGTATTGGTTCTGCATCCCTCTCATTGCTGCCGGTTCGTGGCCCGTGTAGCTTTGGGGAACGCCTTTGGAAGGACCTCCTGGACAGTAGGCGCACGGGGTGCTGTGGGGACAAGGGTGAGGTTTTGTCATCACAGCGATTATAGTTACGCCGGAGATGGCTCGGGTGGCCTTTCTTCGGAGCAATGGCAAGAGTCTTCTTCTTTCAGAGGGATGAAGGTGCGCTATTAGCTTGGAGTTGGGGATGACATATCCAAGGATTTGCCGGCGTGCAACTTCTATCTTAATCTTGTTGAGGTTTTCCCTTGTGGGTTTGGGTATTTGCATCAGAATTTCGATGATCTCACGACAGGCTTGTTCACTCAAGGTGTAGTCTTCACTCTGGTCTTCTTTCGTAGACGATTTTGCCAGCTACAATCGTCATCACTACTTTTATCTGTTTAAGTTGTTCATGTGGGGTTTGGAAGGGATTCTCGGAAAGCACTACTAAATCTGCAAGTTTTCCCTTCTCTATGGATCCTTTGGTGTCTTCTTCGAAGGAAGCGTATGCAGCGTTAGACGTGTACAGACGTAAAGCTTCAGTGATTGTTAACCGTTCTTGCGGAAAAGTTTTCCTTGCTGTTGCGGCGTACATGCCTAGTATTGGACTGACGGGTTCTACGGGAGCATCTGAGCCTCCGATCATAACAATACCCTCTTTGAACATACTTTTTAAGGCGTATGTCCACCTTGCCCTACTTTCTCCCAAACGGTCTGCAACCCAGAAGTCAGAAATTATGAAGTGGGGTTGAACAGATGCTATCATATTAATCTCTTTCATTTCTTGGATAAGGTTCGGGTTGAGAACTGATGCATGCTCCAGTCGATGGCGGTGATTGAGGTTCGGGTTTTTTTGCAGTATCTTCTTCAAGGTGTGGAGGATGATCTCAATGGTTTTATCTCCTATCGCGTGGATGGCTAGCTGTAGATTTGCGTTGTGAGCTTTCTCGATAAACTTCTTGAGCTGTCTTTCTGAATACAATAGCATCCCCTTGGTTTTTGGAGAGTCAGTGTAAGGGTCTTTTAGGGCAGCTGTTCTTGCGCCAAGTGATCCGTCAGCTAGGATTTTAACGCTACCTATCCGGATTCTGTCATCGCCAAATCCTGTTGTTATACCCAACTCGACTAGATTATCGAGATATTCAACGGGTATCATCGCGTAGATACGTATTGGTAATTTGTTCTGGTCGATGAGTCTCTGAAGAGTTCGCAACTCTTTTCCTGAGCTGATAATCCAATGAACGGTGGTTATGCCCTCCTCTATCATCTTTTGACTGGCTTGCAGGATTGTTTCCGTGAGATTTTCTCTTGAGCGTTCAGGCAAGACTTTGAAGACGAGATCTAAAGCGTTCTCTCGAAGAATGCCGTTTGGCATCTTCGTCCCATGATCTATGTCAATCCGGCCACCCTCAGGGGGTTGTGTCTCCTTTGTTATGCCAGCTTGTCTCATGGCTTCAGAATTGATCACACCGAGATGCCCACATACACGTATCAAAAGAACGGGATGATTGGGAGATACTTCATCTAGATCTTTCCAGGTGGGATACCGATGCTCCGATAGTTTGTCTTGATCCCATCCTCGTCCAACTATCCAACATCCAGAGGAGGTTTTCTTAGTCCACTCCTTAATCTTATCTTGAATCTCTCTGATCGATTTCACTCGTCGTAGATTTGTCTCGGAGAAGCTCTGCCCCAACCCTACTCCATGTGCATGGCATTCAATAAATCCAGGAAGAATTGTTCTTCCGTCAATGTCAATCTTCTTAGTGCTCTGTCCTACAAGAGATAGAATCTGTTTGCTTGTGCCAACCGCCATGATCTTCCCGTGTTTTATCGCTATCGCTTGAGCTGGTGACTGTTCGGAGCCAGGATTGATAACGGTGGCGTTTATTAGAACTATATCAGCGTAGGACATAAACGGAAAAATACTAGATTGTGCAGTTAAAATGTTTGGTTTAAGTAGCGCCTAGCGTCGTCTACCCCAATTTTGGCCGACGTCTCGCTGTAAGATTACTCGTTTTTCATAGTTTCTTCTCGACCGTCTTCTTGGAGTCGGGTTTTTTCTCGGTGTACCTTCTATTTTTGGGGTTTGGCTTCGCACTTTACCAGCTTTTGAGAGTGATCCGTGGGTTGGCATTCCTTTGACCTCTTTTTTACCTTCAAGAGAAAACAATCGTCGGGGTCTTTTAAGCCTTTCCTAGCTTCTTTTG
>SOJC01000063.1 GCA_004376645.1 Candidatus Bathyarchaeota archaeon | reverse complement strand
GATCTTCAAGTAGGTATCCTCAGCAAAACTTCACCTATCTCTCAATAGTCTATTTCCCATTCGGGATTGAACTGCTTGTAATCACGCAGATAGAAAGATAGCCTGCTTAGGCCTTGTTAGACGGTAGTAACATCGAAGAGTTCTTCTTCAGATATAATCGCGATTTTCCAAGCCAATCTGCGAATTTCGTCATCCGATAGCCCCTTCTGTAACAGCTGAGATCCCAGCTTTTCCAGAATCGACTTTCTTAGGGTAACAGTTATTTCGTGTCCATTATCATCTCTTTTAAATCTTGCTTGGATTACAGGAAAGTCCCTTACAGCAAGTTTTCGGTTTCCAACAGTGCAATTGGTACTAACTTGGAGTCCGTCTATGATACAGGAGAAGGGAACGCGAAGCGGCACTGAGGCAGTAACTGTCAATGAATCCCATCTTGGCCTACCTACTCGTTCCAGCCCGATTACCCCCATTCTAACGCCAATGACCAAGAATGGTCCTAGATGACCATGAAACTCGGCAGCCTTCTCCAAAGTGGATGTAAGCTCTGGTGGTGGTTTTTGTACAATAGTCATGGTTGAGATCTTCCTTTCAAATCCTAGATTCGTCTGGTGACTCAACTTTTGGAGTTAAGCCTCTGACGGTTAGAGCGTTCATTAAGGTCACGCCAACAGCGCCTCCAATGATACCACCTACAGCGTGCAATCCTGCCCAACCTGCCATTCCCCCCCAACTTGTTAGGGCTTGGGGTGGCATGAAGAATGATCCTATGATTAAGCCTGCAACAGCTGCGGAGAACACAGAGATTGCAAATAGAGTTATTGAGCCTGCAAGCCTTTTTCTAAATATCCGTTTGTATCCACTGAAGAAAGTGAGAAGATCAAATACGATGGATGCGGCGAAGAAACCGAAGAAATGAAGAGCTGTGGGTCTAACCATCATGTTAATTATCAGTGCGATGAGGCCGACGAATGTAGCGGTTCCAAGTTTTCTTGTCCACCATGTTGCAAGTATTAAGGCTGAGAAACCTATGAGATCACAGGCGAAGGGCAGGTGGAACATCTGAAAGAAAGCAGGAGATATTGTGACGTTTAGTACACCCCATAAAGCGGCGAAGATTACTATTCCAGCTAGATCTCGCGTTTGGAAATACACTAACGAATCACCTTCACGTAACACTTTTGTAGAAAAACGTAACACGTGTCTCTATATTTAAAGCTTCGCGCACAACATAACAGGTCTTATGAGGCAGGAATTCAGATAGAAAAGATATTCAACCTAACTTCTTCTACTCCTCTTCTGGCTTTCAGCTTCTCCACTAATCGCTTTATTTTCTCCGCATCACCTCTCACAGCTATCGTTTCTAAACATCTATCCTTGCTTAGATGCACGTGCAGTGTAGCACAGATTACTGATCCAAAATGATGTTGAGTGACAGTTAGATCAGACTCTAACTCTCTCCTCTCATGGTTATAAATCATAGTAATTGAACCCGCCTTCTTCCCCTTCACAGACGCAAGCCACTTTTGTCTATTGACAAAAGCACGAACTGTATCCTGAATTGCCTTGGATCGACTCATGTAACCCATACTAGTGATAACCCTGTCAAAGTCTGAGAGAAGTTCAGATGGAAAAGTGACGCCAACACGAACTATTGAACCCATACTTTCCACTTCGATATTAGGGTCTAAGAGCGTCTGGCTTTTATTTCTTAGTACAAAAAACATGCACGGTGGCTCAAGTCAGTGGAAATCCCCTGATGAACTTGAGCTAAGTTTGAAGCTGAGAATGGAAATCAAACCCACGTATAGTGGACCTGTCTCCATAACTCCCCATTTGTCCTCCCAAACTCACGCAATATGATAAATCTAAAAGGGTGAAAATGTAGAAATTAGGGAGAGGACGGCGTATATGCAGATAAGTTTCAAAAGCAAAGATGAGACATTGCTTGCAACACTATATGCGAATTCATCCAAAGGAGTTGTTCTTTGCCCACCACATCCTTTGTATGGCGGCAGTAGAAATGATACCAGAATCGTAAGGGTTGCCAGAGAACTTGCTTCGAATGATATCTCTGCTTTATGCTTGGATTATGGTAGTTATGGTAAAGGGGTTAAGGAAGTTCAGAATGTGTTAGACGCCATTTCCTTCATGCAAGAAAGAGTTGATTCTTTAGGTTTGCTGGGATATTCTTTTGGCGCTGTAGTCGCGTCCAATGTAGCAGTTCAAACTGAAATTAATGGTTTTGTTGCATTGTCAATCCTGAAGAAAGTAGATGATTTAAAGGCTAATTTGGACTTTGATTGTTCAAAACTCTTTGTGCATGGAAAACGCGACAAAGTGGCG
>SOJC01000023.1 GCA_004376645.1 Candidatus Bathyarchaeota archaeon | reverse complement strand
CTATAATTGCTGCAACTGAAGCTTTTGGCTATGCAAAACGGCCTTACTTCTATAAGGGCTAAGGTTTGCGATCAATATTTTGTAGGAGAGAGTTATTTTCTCAGCCGAGTCAACATCTAGACCCAAGGGCGTTACGCATGTGCGCTGGTGACTCAAGGCTTTTCGAACTCTCTTCCCACAATTTGTGATGCCAGAAAAACGTTCCTAATAAATTATTATGCATCTACTCGTAGAAAAGGTTTGCGGGCAGTTCTTGAAATCAGTTTTCCTTTAATATGTACTCGTCGTATTCTCGTTCCAGCTTATTCTTGTGGCTTAGTTCTTCCTGTGCCAGCTTGCTGAATAAGGTGCCGACTTCTGTTCCCTCGAGCCCCAGCGCCAATGATTTATAGTAGTCATAGGTGCTCTTCTCTCGTTTCGCAGCATAGATCAATATTCTTTGATAATCAGCGTCATCGGATATGGTGGTTTCTCTCATGACATCAACTATCTTCAAGTCCTGAGTCTTACTCGCCTGGAGGCTTAATTCTGAAATCTTCTTCTCATTGTCCATTATGGATATGAGCTTCTCCTTGTGCATCACTTCTTCTTGCGCCAACTCCTCAAGGAACTTTTTTGATGACTGATACTTCACTTTTCCTTGAGCCATCTTGTACAACGCGTATGATTGTTCTTCAATCTTGATCGCCCCTTCAAGAATCGTTCTCAAGTTGTCCTTGACCATCTCAGGCTCTTCCAGAGGTTTTGATTTGCGCTTTCTTGAAACATAAATCTTTCTCTAAAGGATTTTCGACAATTGATTTATTAGTTCGCCTTATGTAGTAAGCTATTCTTACATGCATGAAAGACTCCTTGGATGTGTCGGTATGTACAGAATTGTCGCCATGCAAACATTGGCTCCTCAGACAAAGTTGATTGAAATCTACGCCCCCGAGATTGTTGCAAAAGCTCATGCGGGACAGTTCGTTATACTAAGAGTAGACGAAGAAGGCGAGAGAATTCCATTGACATTGGCTGACTGGAAACCCGAAGCCAACACGATCACTCTGATTTTCCAAGAAGTCGGTGTCTCAACCATAAAACTAGGCTCCCTCAATGTAAATGAAGAACTATGTGATGTAGTCGGTCCTTTGGGAAATCCAACTGACGTCAGAAACTATGGAACAGTAGTCATTGTCGGCGGTGGCGTTGGCATAGCACCTTGTCTACCCATAACTAAAGCGTTCAAGAAGACAGGAAGCAGAGTAATCTCAATAATTGGCGCACGAAACGAGAAGCTGCTTATATTGGAAAGGGAGATGAGATGTATTTGCGACGAAGTTCACATTTCAACAGATGATGGTTCTAAAGGACACAAAGGGTTCGTCAGCGACGTACTCAACATTCTGATCAAGAAAGGGTATTCTATAGATATCGTATATGCTATAGGGCCCTCTGTGATGATGAGGGCAATCGCTGAGACCACACGCCCGCACAAAATAAAGACAGTCGTTAGCTTGAATCCAATAATGGTAGATGGAATGGGAATGTGCGGTGCCTGTCGAGTTTCAGTTGGTGGCAAAGTCAAGTTCGCATGTGTTGACGGTCCCGAGTTTGACGCCCACCAAGTAGATTTCGACCAGTTGATAAAGCGCCAACGAGCCTTTCTCGCTGAAGAGAGAACTGCCCTAGAACACTGGGAAAAATGCAGAGGCAACTAAGATGGAAAAGAAGCCCAAGTCGAAGATCTGCAAAGAAAGCGTTCCAATGCCTAAGCAGAAACTTGAAGAAAGGATACACAATTTCAACGAAGTGGCGCTTGGCTACACCGAAGAACAAGCGGTTGCCGAAGCGAAAAGGTGTCTACAATGCCCCGAACCAAAATGCGCAGAGGGATGTCCAGTGGATATAGACATTCAGGCTTTCATTAAGTTGATTGCAGAACGCAAATTTGACGAAGCCATAGCGAAAGTTAAGGAAAAAAACAGTCTCCCAGCCATTTGCGGACGAGTCTGCCCTCAAGAAGAACAATGTCAAAACGCTTGCGTGATGGGCAAGGTTGGTGATCCAGTCAACATAGGAAGACTGGAAAGATTTGTGGCGGACTATGAGATGAAAAAAGGCGCAGAAACTCCGAGAAAGCAGGCACCTACTGGAAAAAGAGTGGCAGTGATCGGCTCTGGGCCTGCAGGGCTTATTACCGCAGCAGATCTCGCTAAACTCGGGCACGAAGTTGTAGTTTTTGAGGCCCTTCACAAACTAGGTGGCGTGCTCACGTATGGAATACCCGCGTTTAGGATGCCCAAAGAAATTGTGCAAGCTGAAGCAGACTATGTTAGAAAGCTTGGCGTAGAAATCAAACTAAATGCTCTGATTGGTCGACTACACACGATCCCTGAGCTTCTGAAGAATGGATTTACCGCAGTTTTCATCGGAACAGGCGCAGGGCTTCCCACGTTCCTGGGACTTCCTAACGAAAGCTTGGGAGGGATATACTCGGCAAACGAGTTCTTAATTCGTGTGAATTTGATGAAATCGTATGCTTTTCCAGACTATGATACGCCTATCAGAGTTGGCGAGAAAGTGGCTGTGATCGGGGCCGGCAACGTGGCTATGGACTCCGCTCGTTGTGCTTTGAGGCTAGGTGCCAAAGAGGTTTACATTGTGTATCGAAGGTCGAGGAATGAGATGCCTGCTAGAGCAGAGGAGATAGAGAACGCCGAAGAAGAAGGCATAATTTTGAAACTTCTCACAAATCCCACGAAGTTCTTTGGTGATGAACAAGGTTGGGTGAAACAAATGGAGTGCATCAAGATGAGGCTTGGTGAACCAGATCAGTCTGGACGTAGACGCCCGATTCCAATCGAAAGCTCAGAATTCATCATGAACGTAGACACTGTAGTCATCGCAATCGGGAGAACTCCAAACCCTATCATTCAACGTACAACTGAAGGATTGCAGACAACAAAGCGGGGCACAATAATTGTTGATGAAGAGACTGGGCAGACTAGTCTTGAAGGTGTGTATGCTGGAGGAGATATTGTAACTGGGGAAGCCACGGTGATAAGCGCCATGGGCGCGGGGAAGAGGGCTGCAAGAAGCATACACGATTATCTCATGAATGAGTAGTGGTTTTTTCCTGCGGCAAGATCAATGATGATCAAACTCGTAATCTTCGATGCCGACAAGACTTTATGGTCACACCCTAATATCTCAGCTCTTACTTTTCCCTTCAAGCTTTTGGATAGGAATACCATATCAGACGCAAGGAAACAAACATGTCACCTCTTTGAAGGCATCAGGGAGCTGCTGAGCGAATTGCAACAGAAGGGCATCCTGATTGCGTTAGCCTCGTGGAACAAACCAGAACCTGTCGAGAATGCTTTGCAGCTATTTGCTATTGCCAAGTTCTTTTCGATCATAAAAGCGGAATCTCATCCCAACAAACACCTGCTAATCAAGGAAATGCTCTCTGATCTATCGAGAAAAGGAGTAAAACTGAGAACTGAAGAGATCCTGTACGTCGATGATCGAAAACTACACCTGACTAAAACGTTGAGCGAGGTTGGTCAACTCCATTTCCTTCAGATGTGGGTTGACACCAAAAACCCCAATGACGTTCTCAAATACATTAATGGCGTGCAGTAAGTCGGTGAAAGTAGAAAAAACTAAATCCACCCAACTCCTTAAACTTTGGATTACAACAAAGGCTACTGCTACCAGCTCTGCCCGTAGCGTCCTGCAGCTCTAACAATGTCAAAGATGTCCACTTTTCCATCATCGTCTATATCGCTATTCGGTTCATACGTAGAGTCTCCTATAGATGCGCCATAAGCAGCCGCCATACGAACAATATCGAAGATGTCTACATCCCTATCTCCATCTACGTCTCCTGGAACAGTCACGAGAACATCACCAGCAGCATATTTCATGTTGTCTGACGTGTTGTATTCATCGAGGACAAGTGAAGCAACTCCACTTATCTTGTAGTTCCCTTTCGCAAATCCTGTAGTGTTCCACACAAAAGTTATGATCTCACTCTGACCTGAAACTAATGTGACCCCCACTTGTCCTAGTTGTGAGGATTCTGAATAGGCTGTGACATTGAAAGTTTCCGTATAGCTGCCTATGTTTTTGACACTCACAAAGACAGCTATGTTATACCCTTGACCCACAGTTTCCAAGGGTAGGCAGCCACTCTTTGAAGTTGAAACGTCTAAGACAGTTACATCATGCATCAACATGAACGAGAAATAGACTGCACTTGAGACTCCAGTGTTGTCTGCCATATCCCTTGCGTAGATTACCACGTTGTGGGATCCTTCGCCTAGTCCCAGCAAAGTTGTGTTGCCACTAAGCGTTGCATTAGATTGTTCATCTAAGCTGTAAGCCATCCATGAAACTGATTCATCAACGGTGAAAATTAACGGGATAGCGGTGACTCCGTAGGTTTTGTTCATTGGCGACAGAACTGAAATCGTTGGGGAGGTGACATCTTGGACAGTGAAGTTAACCGTGTTTGATCTTCCCACGTTGCCGGACGTGTCGTTTGCATATACCACTATTGAATGGGTACCGTCTGCGATGTAGCTGATGGTTGTATTGCCTGTGATTGTTGCGTTTGTTTGGTCGTCTAGGCTGTAGCCAATCCAATCTGTCGCTTCATTCAATGTAAAGCTTAAGGCCACTCTGCTGTTTGTGTAGGTAGTGTTCTCAGGGCTGAGAATGGATATTACGGGGGGCGGGTCTGTCACACTGACAGATTTGTACCCCGTCTTCTCTACATAATCTCCAGTGTCCATCCTATAGCCGTAAGCTTTTACGCTTAGATAGAAAAGTCCTTCAGCTGTGAAGACAATTGTCCAATTCAGTGTTCTCATTTCGCCGATATTCATGTCTCCAAGGTATACTGGATTGCTTCCGGAAATTAGATTTGCCTGCGGAGGAAGGGATAACGACGCCCGCGTCTCGCTGACGCCGTATGCACCTCAGCAAAGCTCAATCTGTATTATTGCTTTTACAGTAGCTTGCTGGCCAACTTGAGGTTCGGAAGGGATCACACTTACCTCTGGTTCCTGCAACTCGCCATAAACGCTTCTTGTGAAGGATCCTGCAAAAGAGAATAGAGTCATAAGCGCCAACAATGCTATCGCAAACTTGTGAGCTTTTTGCATCTTTGTTCATCAATTATAATATAGTGCGAATCGTTTAAGGATGGCGTTATCTAGGTTTTTGAGATATAACATTGGATATAAGCAGGTTTCAGCTTGGCACTTCTAAGACTTCTGAATCTTCATCTAAGAACGCTTTACGTTGCCCTTTTTGTACATCACCTATCACGTATCCTATGACGCCTCTCTCCTTAAGGGCTCCTAACAGTTGGTCAACCCGTTCCTTTGGCAATGAAATCAATAGGCCTCCAGCTGTCTCAGACGCCTTTCCCTGAAGCAGGGGATAACCGAGGGCATTAGCAACTTGTGGTGCCCCTCTGATCACCGGTAAAGTGTTGATGCGAATCGAGACACTGCTCTGTTCAGCCATATTTGAAGCGTGTCCCAATAGTCCAAAGCCAGTGACATCTGTTGCAGCATTCACTCCGGTTTCCAGCATTGCAAAAGCTGCATCTCGGTTTGAAGTAGTCATAACACGAATCGCCAAATCGATTGCATTTGATAACTCATCTTCGGACACAATACTGGCAATCTCCTTCTGCTCGCTGTCTGAGAGCCTCAGCAACCTCATTACTGGCTGAATCCCTAAGGGCTTGGTGAGTATTACTTTATCTCCCAGCTGGGCTTTTGAGATTAAGACTATTTCATCCATTTCTGCTATCGCTGTTACAGCCCCTCCCATAATAGGCCAAGGGCAGATTATGGTATGTCCACCCAAGACTGGCGCGTCTAAAGATCTGCAGAAATCGCAAAACCCCTTTAAAACTTCCTTCTGAACTCCTAAAGGCATGCTTTCAGGCATGCCCATCAAGGCGAGTACTGAGAGGATAGTGAGTCCACCCTTCGCATATACATCATTCGTAGCGTTACAGGCTGCAATTTGACCTTGAACGTAGGGGTCGTCTATGATTGGTGTGAAGAAGTCAGTTGTTGTTATAATCACTCGGTTGTCTGAGATGCGAGTTATCGCAGAGTCCTCACCGATGGAGGCAACTACTCTATCGTCCCTAATTTGTCCGGCGTTGGAATCTAGAAGAAGCTCCCTGAGCTCTCGCCTAGGAAGCTTGCAGCTTCATCCAAACAGTTGGGACATCGTCGTAAGGCGATAAGGAAGGTCCTTGTATCTCCTCAGGATTACACATCTCCAGCTGGAATGAACAAAAAGAGATAATTCGTGCTTCCCTAATAAAACTGTGCAGGCGGATCTTGATGCAGAAGCCCTTTCTATTGATTCTCTGCGGCATCCCGTCGTCAGGCAAATCAACCTTGGCAAGAGGAGTCGCCAGTAGGTTAGAGAAAGAATACGGTTTCTTCACAGTTGCTGTGACTTCAGATGCTTTCAGACACATGGTGCCTACGTACAGTCGCATATTCGAGCCAGAGTTGGAACACTTTGTCAGAGAAGCCACTTATCGAACTGTAGAGGAAGCACTGAGACGAAAGCTTCTCGTAATCAGCGATGACGTGAACTATTACAGGTCGATTAGGAGACAACTTAAGAGGATTGCTGAGCGGGCTGGAGCCAGCTTCGCAATAGTTTACGTTGACACGCCTTTGGAAGTCGCACTAAGATGGAATGGAGAGAGAGGCGAACCAGTTCCGAACACTGTGATAGAGGAGATGCATCATAAGCTAGACAGACCTGGGGAGAAGTATATGTGGGATACACCCCTCCTCACAGTAGACCCAAGTAGAAGCAAACTTGAGGAACTTACTCAGCTTGTAGCTTCGAAGGTTGCCCAAAAAGTACGGGAAGAAGAAGATGCGCCAGCTGAGAAGAGGCTTACGAAACTCCAATCCATCAGAATGGATCTAGATAGGGAAACTCGCCAGGCCATGGGGGAGGTTATGAAAAGATATGGGAATCTCGACTTGGCTAGAGAAATCTCAGATTTAAGGAAGAAGACAATAGATGAAGCTGTGAAGAGGGGGCTCTCTGTTGTTGAAACAACTGGTCTGTTCTACGAACGTGCTGAGTTGATTTTGAAAAGTAACAAACGTAAGTTTGAAGGAGAAACCATGCTGCATGTCGGCCTCTTTGGCCACGTAGACCACGGCAAAACTCAACTTGCCCGTTGCCTAACTGATATACCTTCAACTGCAGGCCTTGATAAACATCCCCAAGCTCAGGAGCGGGGTATGAGTATCGATATGGGTTTCTCAGCCTTCAACCTCGGCAAACATGTTGTTACCCTCGTTGATCTTCCGGGACATCACTCCCTGATTAGGCATGTTGTGGCCGGCGCAAACATAATTGATCAGGGCATACTTGTAGTCGCCGCCAATGAAGGCCCCAAGGTTCAGACCCTTGAACACCTTCAAATTCTCACGTCTTTAGGCATAGAGAGACTGATCGTGGCAATCAACAAAATTGATCTCATCGAGGATAAAGAACTAGATCAAATAAGAGAGAAAGTTGAGAATCTTCTTAAGAAAACACCCTTCGAGAACTCTCCGATAGTGCTCATCTCAGCCATAAAATGTGAAGGCATCCAAGAGTTAAAGGAGACCTTGGTTGAAAGCTTGAGCTTGCCAGTCAGGCACTGGTCTGGCAGTCTGAAGATACCCATTAGCCACTCATTTCATATCTCAGGAATAGGCACCGTTGTTACAGGAACAATCTTGCGAGGTAAAGTGAGGGTTGGAGACAGCGTCGAGATTCTGCCCCACAGGAAGGAATGCAGAGTAAGAAGCATACAGATCTTCGGCAAAGACGTGAAGGAAGCATCTGCTGGTGACCGGGTAGGCATGACTCTCCTTAAGGTCCGATCAAAAGATCTCTCAAGAGGAGACATAGTCGTGACCCCTGGTGCAATGGGTGTAAGAGACTTGCTGGATGTGGAGGTGGAGGTGATGACCCGGTATGGGGGCAGTCTCCGCCAAAGAGATACTGTCCATATTAACATCGGCTTAAAGACGGTTCTAGGGCAGATCTATCCTTACACGACCCATCAATCCATGAAGATATTGAGGAAAAGCGTCTCTCCTGGAAGCAGATGCATGGCCCTTATCAATATGCAACAAGCTTTACCTGTGGAGGTTGGAGACAAAGTATTACTTGTCAAGCTCGATCTACCTCATGAACGTTCCAGAATAGTAGGTGTCGCCAAGATTGCAGCTTTGCCTAGACAGCCTGAGATCTACGCTGCCAAAATCAAGAAGGGAATCGTTCAGAAGAAGACTCATGACGGTCTCTATGTAGTTTCTGGGTTATTCAAAACAAAGGAAGCTGCTCAACACGTTGCTGAAAAACGCAGGAAGCTCTTCGCAGCAGAATCAAAAGCCAAGGCAACTGTCGTGAGGAACCATGGTGACGAAGGTGACGTTATCGCGAGTTTCGAAACCTCACCTATCTTGTCAGAAGATGTATACTATTACCGACTGAGGAGGGTGAAAGTTGATTGATATAGAGGAACTGTTGAAGAATGAGATTCCCAAGCACATGTTGAAACGTGCATCAGTCACTCTGCGTGCAAAGCTGAAGCCAATCCGCCTTTTAATCGAGCATAGAAGAGTTCCAGAAAAAGGGTGGGATGACGACGTCATCGAATTCTTCCTAACACTCCTATCTTGGATGGACACCGACAAAGATCCCGAAGGCGCACAAGTTGGTGAACGAGAAGCTAGAGTAGCCTCACAACTCGTCTACAATCTTGCCCACGGTTTTTGCCACGGAGTTGGCAGATCTGGAAACCTTACGGCTCCTCAACCAAAGGCAGTCGGCTCATCATTAGCCTACTTGTTGACGAACAGACTTGCCTTGGACATGCTTCAAAGATGTGGAGCCCCAAATTTGAATTCTACATGTGTGCTCCCTTTAGCTACGGGCATGGCAATTGGGCTTTCCGTAAGCGTTGCTAGGAGCGAATCGAAGAAACATGTAGTGATCTATCCTCGTGTGGATCACAAGTCTCCATTAAAAGGAATGCAACTTGCAGGTATGAACGTTAAGACGGTTGAGCCAGAGGTAGATGGTGACGCTGTACGGACCTCAATGAAGAAGGTGCGAAAGGCAATCGACGCAAAGACAGCTGCAATAGTCTCCACAACCACATTTTTCCCTCCACGAGAGCCAGATGATGTCAAAGCCATAGCAAAATTAGCAGCGGAAGAAGGGATCTTTCACATTATTAACAATGCTTATGGAGTGCAAAGCAGACAAATAATGAAACTTATTCAAGGAGCTATTGACGCAGGAAGAGTTGACCTAATCATTCAGAGCACAGACAAGAACTTCCTCACACCAGTCGGAGGCACCATTCTTGCTTCACCAAGCCCAAGGCTAATCGAGAAAGTTTCGCAGGCGTACGCGGGCAGAGGATCAGCTGCCCCGATTATTCAATTCCTAGCGGCGCTCTTATCACTAGGTCTGGATGGGTATGAACGGTTGAGGAATGAACAAGAAATCAATCGTCAAATGTTGGAGGAGCATGTAAAGAGGGTTGCTGATAAGCATGGCGAACGTTTACTCGACGTTTTCAATCCAATAGCTGTTGCCATGACTCTGAATCAACATGAGGCTAAGAAGGTAGGTCATTACATGTACACTCTGAGAGTTACAGGCCCCCGAGTTCTGGAAGAGACAGATTTCGGTATCTGCTGCAGAAGATACCATTCTCCATACATAACAGTAAATGCAGCAATAGGCTCCACAAAAGAAGACATTCAATCAGCAACCAGCGCTCTCGAGAAAGCCCTCAGACACACAAGGAAGTACGCATGAGCAAACCCTTATGAAACTTCAAGACTACTTCAAGAAGCGCACATAGCGAGGATGGTCTAGAAGATAGATGGATAATGAGACAAAGAGCATTTTCATTTCCCGAATTGATGTCGCAGCTTCACGGATAGAAGAGAAAAAAGATCTTGTGGCAAGGGAAACTCCCGTGCACCTGTTTCTAGGTTCAATTCATTTGGTTTCCATCCTCTCCTCACCTGCTAAACTGAAAGAATTAGTTGTGGGACACTTACTGGGGGAAGGGCTGGTCAATTCAGTAGATGACATTGCCGAAATCGCCTTTGAAGAGAATCGATGCTACGTAACATTGCGCAAGACTGACACTGCAGAACACACGATAGTATCCCGATCTTTCTCAAGATTGATAGTTTCATCATGCGGTACCGTTGGATACAGATCGCTTTCCGAATTGCTCGATCAGATCGAGTTGAAATCTCTGGCTCGTTGGCAGATGAAAGCAGACACGATCCTACATTGCATAAAGAAACTAAACTCGCTGGGTGAAATTTTCAAACAGACAGGAGGCGTCCATGTTGCAGCATTGTTCCACCGTGATGGAGAGCTAGTTACATTGGCTGAGGATGTTGGTCGCCACAACGCTGTTGATAAGGTCATTGGCGAGGCGGCATTAAGAAGTGAGGATATGAATGTTTGCTTCTTGGCTTTGAGCGGACGGATGACAGGGGATATTGTATTGAAAGCAGCTCGCGTGGGAGTGCCAATTGTTGCATCTCTCGCGGCAGCTGTAGATTCAGGATTGGAAGTAGCTAGGAAGACTGGTATAACCTTGATTGGATTTGCACGTGGAAACAGAATGAACGTTTACACATTTCCAAGGAGAATCAAGCTCTAGGATCTAAACACATTGATTAGCCATTGTTGAGGTTGACCCAAATCTCACCAAGAACATCCGTAGTAATACTCGCCGGAGGATTCTCCAAACGCTTTGGAGAGGACAAGGCTCTCCTAAAACTTGCAAGGAAACCTCTTATTCTACATATTCTAGATCGAATAATCACAATAACAGACGAAGCATTAGTTGTAGTTAGCTCAAAGAATCAAGTAGAACACTACTCTAAGATTCTGCCCACAACCGTGGAAATCGTGGTGGACGAATATAAAATCCGAACTCCCCTCGTGGGAGCCATGACAGGGTTCAAACGCGCAAAAGGAAAATATACACTGTTGCTTCCCTGTGACACACCATTTGTTTCAAGAAGTGTCGCAGTACTACTACTTCAACTCTGCATTGATAGAGATGCAGCCATTCCAAGGTGGCCAAACAGCTATCTAGAACCCCTCCATGCTGCCTACAGCACGAAGTCAGCCCTCACTGCGGCGAGAATGGCGCTAGAGAAAGAGCAATTGAATATGCGATCAATGATCAAAACCTTGGATGACATACGCTACATAAATGTAGACACTATCAAGAAGATAGACCCAGATCTGATGACATTCTTCAACATCAATGTACAAGACGACCTGAGGAGAGCTGAGAAACTCTTGCAAAACTTGAGAGCAAGCAGCTACTCCGGTCTTTAAGCTGTTGCGTCTATGTATTTATTTGAATGGTTAAATTTAAATTAGTCATGCAACAGTTCTTATGCTCTCAAACTTAGGTCAATTGATTCGGTGAGAGCATGGAAAAAGAGAAACTGAAGATAGCATTCTACTGGGCTGCTAGTTGCGGTGGCTGCGAGATTGCCGTGCTAGACATTAACGAGAAGATCCTAGACGTTGTAGCAGCGGCGGATATTGTGTTCTGGCCCGTAGCCCTGGACTTCAAATACAAGGATGTTGAAGCTATGCCGGACAAGAGCATAGACGCTTGCTTTTTCAATGGCGCAATAAGAACCGAGGAAAACGAACACATAGCAAAACTTCTAAGGAGAAAATCGAAGATCCTTGTAGCTTTTGGATCCTGCGCTTGTGACGGTTGCGTAGTAGGGCTCGCTAATCTCTGGGACAGAGAAACAGTCTTTGAGAGAGCCTACTCTGAAACCCCGTCAACCAACAACCCGGAAGGAACAACACCTAAGACCCTGCTAGAAGTCAAAGAGGGAAAATTGAAACTACCAGAATTCTACGACACAGTCAAGACCTTAAGCCAAACCGTTGATGTTGACTATTTCATCTCAGGGTGTCCCCCACCAATACCCTGCATAATCCAAACTTTCCAAGCAATACTTACCAACAATCTCCCACCCAAAGGATCAAGCTTCCTGCCAAACAAATCTATCTGCGACGAATGCCCCAGAGAGAAGAAAGACAAACAGCTTTCAGAGATTAAACGGATCTACGAAATCGACGACGACTTCAAAACGTGCTTATTGGACCAAGGGGTCATCTGCATGGGCCCTGCCACAAGAGCCGGTTGTGGAGCCCAATGCCCCAACGTAAATATGCCCTGCACCGGATGCAACGGTCCAGGACCACGAGTCACAGATCAAGGCGCAGCAGCATTAAGCGCCATCGCTTCCATAGCAACAAACCCAGAAGTCATAAACCAAGTAGTAGACCCCATAGGAACCTTCTACAAATATTCGTTAGCTAACTCAATCCTGCGCAGAAAGGTGATGAAAAAATGAGAGAGATAGTAATAGACCCAATTACCCGTCTAGAAGGCCACGGTAAGATCACAATCTTCCTAAACGATGAGGGAAACGTTGAAAACGCATACTTCCAAGTTCCAGAACTCAGAGGGTTTGAGCGTTTCTGCGAAGGCAGAAAGGCTGAAGACTTACCCATTATAACTACAAGGATATGCGGAGTCTGCCCCGTTGCCCACCACATGGCGGGCGCAAAAGCCTGCGATGCAGCCTTCAATGTGGAACCACCAGAGACTGCAAAAAAACTGAGAGAACTTGAGTACGCTGGCTACATTATCTATGATCACATACTACACTTCTACTTTTTGGGAGGCCCAGATTTCATAGTAGGTCCAGATGCTCCTCCAGAAAAGAGAAACATTCTAGGAGTAATAGAGAAGGTTGGCTTGGACATAGCTAAAGAAGTGATTAAACATCGAGCCTATGGACAGAAGATAACCGGCATCTTAGGGGGAAGACCTACTCACCCCGTGACCGCTCTGCCTGGAGGCATATCCAAGGCATTATCTGAAGAGGAACGACAGGAGATTGAAAAGATGGTGAGGAGCTGTGTTGAGTTCGCAAAGTTTTCACTAAAAATCTTTGAAGATGTCGTCCTCAAAAACGTTGACTATGTGAATCTTATCAAGAGCGATCCATATCAACTTAAAACCTACTACATGGGAACAGTGGACAAGAACAACAAAGTGAACTTCTACGATGGTGATGTCCGAGTTGTTGATCCTGAAGGAAAAGAATTCGTCAAGTTCGCCCCTCCAGAATACTTGGACATCATTGAAGAACATGTTGAACCTTGGACTTACGTTAAACTGCCCTACTTGAAGAAGATTGGTTGGAAGGGCTTAGTACCTGGATCAGACAGCGGTATCTACCGAGTTGGGCCTCTTGGAAGACTGAACGTAGCAGAAGGCATGGCAACTCCCATAGCACAGGAAGAGTACGAGAAGATGTACAGCACCCTCGGTGGTAAGCCCGTTCACGCCACGTTGGCTTTCCACTGGGCTCGACTCATCGAACTAATGTACGCCACTGAACGAGCTTTAGAACTAGTTTTAGACAAGGACATTACACGCAAAGACATACGAAACAAGCCAGGTAAGCCTGGTGAAGGAGTTGGAATAGTTGAGGCCGCCAGAGGTACGCTGATCCACCATTACACATTAGATGAGAAAGCCTTAGCTACGAAGGTCAACTTGATAGTAGCTACGACCCATAACGCGCCAGGAATCTGCATGTCCATAAAGAATGCTGCGAAAGGTCTCATTCACGACGGCAAGGTCACTGATGGATTGTTGAATATGGTAGAGATGGCTTTCCGAGCCTATGATCCATGCTTAGCATGTGCCACCCACTTCGCAGTCGGTCAGATGCCCTTAGAAGTCAAGATCTACAACGACCAAAAACGACTCGTGAAAACGCTGAGAAGAAGAGAGGGTTTTTGAATGGATCAGGTACAGGTTGGAGTATTTCTCTCTGACGGCGGAAACCAACTAACCAAAATCTTAGATTATAACGCGATAACTGAATTCGTCAAGAAAGTAGCAGGTGTGGTCTTTGTTGCTAGAGGCAGCGAATTTTGGCGCGGTCAAGGCTTACAGACTATGGTAGACGCTATAAGAGAAGGAAAGGTAAACCGCGTTGTGGTGGCTGAAACTCTACCTAAACTGAGCGAAGTGAAGATCGCCAATGCAATAGAAGATGCTGGACTTAATCATTACCTAATGGAGTTCATAGACCTTAAGGATCACTGTGCATCGCCCCATCAGAAAACTCCATCTGAAGCCACTGAGAAAGCAAAAGCCATGCTTCTTGGCGCCATTGAGCGAGCCAAACTTCTTGAACCTCTAGAGAAGCTTGAGTTCCCCGCTCTCAAATCATCGCTGGTTGTAGGCGGGGGTATTGCTGGTATGCAGACAGCAATAGACCTAGCAGATTTCGGATTCGAAGTAAGCTTGATTGAGAAAGAACCTTTTCTTGGAGGGTTGGCAGCTCAAGCGGGACGTTTCTTCCCAACAGACGATTGCGCTATCTGCATACAGTCACCTTCATCTGACATTAAAACAATCACTCACACGTCACGAAAATGTGTCTACCGCTCAGGATTCACCGAGATCCCAAACTTGAACATACTGACAAACTCACGAGTTGTAGCTGTTGAGGGTGTTCCTGGAAACTACAAAGTTACAGTTGAGAAGACACCTCGATACGTAGACGAGGATAAATGCGTGCAATGTGATCTCTGCACCGCTGTCTGCCCTGTAGAAGTCCCAGATGAGCACAATGCAAGACTAAGAACTCGTAAAGCAATCTACATAAACGTCCCTCATGTTCATCCACCCACCTACGTCATCGACGGTAGTGTCTGCAAATTCCACGACTGTGCAAAATGCGTTGACATTTGCCCAACGAAAGCTGTAGACCTAGATCAAAGAAGCGAAAAGGTGACTATGAGCGTGGGCAGCATCATAGTTGCTACAGGCTTCAAAGAGTTCAACTCAAGCGCCATAAAGGAGTACCACTATGGTGAATACCCAGATGTTGTAACCAATCTTGAACTAGCAAGAATGATCGACGGGTTCGGGCCGACCGGAGGTGTAGTCGTCAGACCCTCAAATATGAAACCCGCCAAGAAGATCGTCATGATACAATGCGTGGGTTCACGAGATCAACGTTACAAACCCTACTGCTCCAGTATTTGCTGCATGATCTCCATAAAACACGCTACATTGATCAAATCTGCCTATCCTAATTCAGATATCACAATATGTTACATAGACATAAGAACTACAGGGAGAGAACATGAATACTACTACGAGAAAGCTAGGGAGATGGGAATTAAATTCGTCAAGGGCAGACCAACCGAGATCCTGAGAGACCCGGAGAAGGGCAAGCTAATCGTCGATGTTGAAGATGCACTTCTAAGCCGTTTCTTGGAGCTAGAAGCTGACTTGGTAGTGTTAGCCCCTGCAATGATACCTGCTGACGGCGCTAAGAAACTTGCTGAGATTATCGGCATCGAAACTGAAGAAGACGGCTTCTTCAAGGAGTACAACGCCAAACTTAGGCCCACAGAGACCAAGTTGAAGGGAGTATACATCGCTGGAGGAGCGACATTCCCTAAGGACGCACCTACAACGTCTCTGCACGCCCACTCAGCTGCCATGAAAGCCGTAAAGTTTCTACACACCGGCAAGATAGTTAAAGATCAGAGAACCGCTGTAATCAACGAGGACTATTGTGGTGACTGTGAATTCTGCCCGGTCACTTGTCCTTATGGCGCTATAACCTTGGAACAGAAGGATGGGGAGCATTTCGTCGCTAAAGTATCTGATCTTCTCTGTGAAGGATGCGGAATCTGTGTAGGTACCTGTCCCCAAAACGCCATCGAGCTCAGACACTGTCGAACCGACCAGATGCAGGCTCAGATGAAAGCATTAATGTCTATAAACGGGACATCAAAACCCTTGGTTCTGGCAATCTGCTGCTCTGAATGCGGTCACGCAGCTGTCGACTCTTCAGGAATGGCCAAGATGGAATATCCAGCAAACGTGAGAGTGATGAAAGTTCCATGCGTAGGCATCTTGCAGGTACACCAGTTCCTAGATGCTTTCAAAGCAGGCGCTCAAGGTGTGATGGTTGTGGGATGCAAGATCGACGGTTGCCACTATGAAGTTGGCAGTCAAAAGACTGAGAAGAAAGTGGAACTCACCAAAATTTTGCTGAAGGAATACGGGGTAGAACCAGAGAGGCTAGAAATGCTCAACATGGTGTTCATCGAAGGAGACAAATTCGCTGAAGCTGCTCAGATGATGACTGAGAGACTAGAGAAGTTAGGATCACTCCAAACATTTGGAGGTTCCTAAAAAAGGAAGAGTGAAAAGAATGGATACGAGATTCTCAGATGAGATTACAGGTCGTCCCGGAGGCGAAACAATAACTCGATGCTACCAATGTGGAACGTGTGCCAGTAGCTGCCCCGTGGCAAAACTGGATAGTCGCTTCAATCCTAGGGAAATTATCAAACTCTCCCTTCTTGGAGAGAAAGAAGAAATATTATCTGGTGATCCTATCTGGCTGTGTTGCTCATGCTACAACTGCCAAGAAAGATGCCCACAAAAAGTAGAGATAGCAGATATAATCTATGCCATAAGAAATATCGCCTTCAAGAAAGGTTATATCCCAAAAATATATTCAGAGTTCGCTTCAGCCCTCACAACCGAAGGTCGAATAGGCAAAGTATCCAAGTTTGTTGAGAACAAACGAGCGGGAGTTGGTTTACCCACCCTCCAACCAACAGGCATAGAGGCACTGGAAAAAATTTTTGCAGCCACCGGCTTCAGTAAGCTATCACAGAAGAAGGAGGAAACGCAATGACAAGCTATGCTATATTCCTAGGTTGCACAATACCGGCCCGACAACCAAACTACGAACTCTCAGCGAGAAAGAGCCTAGTAAAGCTTGGAATAGAACTTGTAGATCTGCCAAATATGACATGCTGTGCTCCACCACCAATACAATCGATAGATCTAAGAACAAGCCAAGCTATAGCCGCATATAATATCTGTTTAGCTGAAGAAGTAGATCTCAACATAGTTACGTTGTGTAGTGGATGCTTCGAATCTCTCGCAATGACAAACACGATGCTGAAGAACAACGAAGAATTGAAGAGTGAGATAAATGAAATCCTGGCCAAAGCAGGAAAAGAGTTCCAAGGCAGCGTAGAAGTGAAACACTTTCTCCAAGTGCTAACTGAAGACGTGGGAGTAGACCGCCTCAAAGAAAGTGTCTCTAAACCACTAAACAATCTCAAGGTCGCAGCCTTCTATGGATGCCACGCGCTCAGACCAAGCGAGTTATTGAAACTCGACGATCCAGAACAGCCCCGCATCCTTGAAAACTTAATTGAAATATTGGGTGCACAGAGCTTGGAATACAGGAACAAGCTGAAATGCTGCGGCGGTCTCCTGAGAGGGTTCTCAGATGATCTGGCTTTGGAACTGGCTCGAGAGAAGATAGTAAACACATCTAAAGTTGGTGCAGATTGCATCGCAACTCTCTGCCCCTTCTGCTTTGTAGCGTTAGATATAGGACAGATTCAGATAAGAGGGAAGTTCCACGAAACATACGATATGCCAGTGCTCCACTACTCAGAGCTACTGGCATTGTCGTTGGGAGTCCCATCAGAAGAACTAGCCTTCGAAACCCACAAAATAAAAGCTGACAAGATCATTAGCAAAATCGCCTAGCAGTATAACACGCGCGCATAAACCTAATGGCTTCAACTGCTATCTCAAGTCTAGCTGAAAATGAAACATAAAAACCATCTCTGCATCTCATGCATGTATGTTACGTACTTATGTCGTGGATAGAGGCAATTATTTAGGTGATGATCATATGCGGTATGGTTCGTAGATCAGCTGGGGCATCACTTGGGAGTTCAAGGTTGGTTCAGATGTTGGCGGCGTCTAGGGAGATTCTCGGGTAACTAAAGGCTATCGAACTCCCAGTCCTTTTCGGGCTGCATCGGATTTGAAGTCCGAGGTGCGGACCACCAACACTGCTAGACGCCAAAAAGGGTTTTGCCTTCTGAAGTATAATTACCTTTTGTCGAATCCTAATGTTATTCGCGTGTTTGTGGGTCGATTACCACCACGCATTGGTTCTGCAATTAGTGACCCTAGGTGCTATTCTGATGTTCCAGAAAACTGAAAAATGAAGGAGAGAGCGCGTGAAGAAAGAGTTGCATAAATGAGGCTAAAGAGGATGCTGAGGATACACGCTAGTCAAAGAAGCTTAAGGTTTATCTAGATGTGTAGAGATTTATAAAACTCCACTCAAGTCCAAAATTTAAAAACTAACACGACGAGGTAAGAAAAAGTGGCAGATTTCGAGCCCCTAATAATCGGTTTCTTATGTAATTGGTGTGCCTATGCAGGGGCAGACTTGGCAGGAACGAGTAGGATTCAATACCCACCAAACATACATATCATCCGAGTTATGTGCAGTGGCAGAGTAGACCCAACATTCATCCTTGAAGCCTTCAAAAACGGGGCAGACGGAGTCCTCGTAGCAGGCTGCCACCTACCATCCGACTGCCACTATCTCACAGGCAACTTCCAAGCCGAAAAAAGAATGCTCCTCCTGAAAAAAGTGCTCTCTGAGCTTGGCTTAGAACCTGAAAGACTGAAACTAGAATGGATTTCAGCCTCAGAAGGGGAAAAGTTCGCTGCAGTTGTACGAAATATGGTTTCGACATTAAAGAAACTTGGTCCTAGCCCCTTCAAGAACGGAATAGATAGAACTGGGTAAGCTGCATGCATCATGGGAGCAGTTAGTTTTTCGTTCTCCATTTTTATCCGCATAGAGATGATCTAAAGTTTGGATGGGTAAGGCAAACTGATGGCTCACGTTAACGCTTCTGGGAAAACTTTAGAAGCATGCACGCATGCATGCATTTTAGTTAGAGTTGCGGAGGATGCCTTATTTGCGTTTACATTTGATAACACTCTTCAAGAAAGCTGAAGAAACATTCAAATCCTGTCTTCAACGAAATAAGATAATAATTAAGGCAACAACTCTAGCTTTCTTAGCAATTTTATTGTTCTCAATATCTTTGACAGCTCTCGTCTTTTCTATGGCTCCGGGTTTCTCAGATTGGTTCAGGTCTTTGGCGCAGTCTGAAAGAAGTTACATTGTTATCCCACCACCATTCACTGAAAACCTGTTTTTTTACATTTTTCTAAACAACATAGGGCATTTCTGGAACCCGCTTAAGATGCTTGTCTGGATACCTCTGCTAGGCACGTTCCTTCTGGGCTCAGAACTCTTACTTAACGGCGGGATCATAGGAGTAGTTTCCGTGATAGCGGGAATAACCCACGGTATACTTTACCCGATTATAGGTCTGACGCCTCACGGTATATTCGAGATACCAGCATTTATTCTTCAATTTGCTTCTATAATACGCTGGCAAGTAACAACGATTAACGCAGTGATGGCGAAGATAATAGGTGAAAAAGTGGACGGTGTTAAGTTTAGGCGAGGCATAAAAGACACGTTTATTCTGGCGATAGCGTCTGTGATACTTTTTGTGATTGCTGCCTTTATAGAGACGTACATTACCCCGTACCTACTTGGAATGTAGAAAGCATGTGAGCTCGCAAAGCTTGCGGAGTGTGCACAATCAGAAAGTAAGTTGTCACAGAATAGGAAAAAAAGGGAGGTTTTAGACTGTAGCAGATTCAAGAGTACTTAATAGTTGGTCTTCAAACTTCATGTGGTATTTGAAGTGTTCGTTTGGGTCTTTTAGCAGGACATAAATCCAATAGATTCCAAACAAGCCCAGAGTTATTATTGTTAGAATTAGATAGAGCACGAAGCTTCGATCAGGCGTGGTCTCAACTCTTCTTAGCGGGGAAAATGTGATGCCCAACTTGTCCAAAGTTCTAGTGAGATCTTCCCAGAAGCCGTCTTCTCGTCTCTCATGTTTGTATAAGTCTTTCATCAGGAAATAGTTGACATACCACTGCGCAATGAATATGATTGCAGACAAGATAGCCCAAAGCACAGCACCTTTTTCGGTTTCCTCAGCTTTTGCTTCTCTCACAGTTCTCTCACAAGACGACAAACTAGTTTCTACGTCAACGCCCTTTTTTGCCGCTATGGCCTTGACGACAGCTGCAATGTCTTCAAAGAGAAACGTCTGTCTCCTAAAGTGCGTGTTTCGTCTCTTGACGAGCTTGTATGTGAGTATTATGTTTACTATGAACCCAATTATGGTTAGCAACCATGACATAGCGATTATTGTCGTCAGTAAAATAGGAGTGGTGTACGGCTCTTCAGGCACAATCCAAGTCGTCGTGAACACTGTATAAACCATCGCGATTGATAATGCAATTCCAGCAAAAAATGGTATCAAATAGACGAGGATCCACGCGTTCGACATCATTTTATCTGCTTCGTCACGCATCCGAATATCTTTTCTCAAATTCTCAACTGCAGCGCCCAATTCTTGGTCTCCTGGTTATTCTATTAAACGTGATTGTGTTTTCATAAGGTTATTATTAATATTTGCTATTGGATGGCATACATGCGTATCCTGTCCCGAAGTGTCTCCCCTGCCGCGCAGAAGACTCGTCGATTTGAGTTATACTATGAACTACCTCAAAAATCTTAGAATGGTGAGATGGGTTGCGGAGGTTTTAACTCGAAGATTTTCTCTTTTTCTTAGGGCAGTCTCCAGAATAACTCTTTAAATTGCTTGACAACGCCTTTGCTCATCATATGCCAGAAGAGTGTCCTCTTCAATTTATTATTCGAGAACATTCCTCCGAGTCTCCTTTTCCAGGAGCCATAGAAGCTTCTGTAGCAGTTGTAGAGCTCTTCTTGCACCTCTTTTCTTGACAGGGTTTCTGTTGGCATTATCGCGTGAGCCATGTCATAGTTGGACAGATTGAAATCTTCGATCCAACCATTCTTCTTAGCTTCGTCATACGCTGGGAGTCCAGGGAACGGGGTGTAGACGGTGAATATGGCGAAGTCTGGATCCAACTCGTTTGCGAATTCTCGCAAATTCTGGATTGATTCCGTTGTGTCCTTTCGATCACCTATG
Source organism: Candidatus Bathyarchaeota archaeon (assembly GCA_004376645.1). Taxonomy (GTDB): domain Archaea; phylum Thermoproteota; class Bathyarchaeia; order Bathyarchaeales; family SOJC01; genus SOJC01. The sequence goes on along the minus strand of SOJC01000023.1, from coordinate 1,109 downwards.
ATGAACATGGCGTGAGCGAAGATGTCGTTCTTCCGCAGGAGCTTGATGGCTCTTGATGCGTGATCTGGTGTAATACCTTTGTTGAAGCTTTCAAGGGTTGAATCTCTAGGGCTTTCCACACCTACCATCACCCAGTGGAGACCAGCTTTCCGCATCTTAGGTAGAGCCTTCTCGTTCTTGACGACGTCATCACATCTCCATTGCAAGAACAGCATAAGATCGTCGCCAATCTTGCGGCTTAGAAGTTCGTCAGCAAGTTTACTCGCTCGGTCACCTGATCCAAAATCGTCATCGGTTAGCCATATAAATCTGCTTCCATAGTTTTGATAACAGAACTCTATCTCGTCAGCGATGCGGCTGGGGGTCTTCAGTCTCCATGTTCCTTCCCAATGTCTCCATTGAGTGCAGAACGTGCAGCGATGGGAACAACCTCTAGAGCCTTCAACCAGAGCGTAAGGAGCCTTTCGTCCAGCCATCGCTGCAAAATGGTACTTGTGAACGAAATCTTTCACGAAATGGTATCCAGGATAAGGTAGATCGTTTAGGTCTTTAATTATGGGTCTAGGCGGGTTGTGGACTATCTTTTTCTTTTGTCTGAAGGAGATACCCATTATGCTTTGAAGGGCTAGTTTCTTTGTTGATGCGTATTTTACGAGTTCAGTGAGGGTTTGCTCGCCTTCACCTCGCGCAATAACGTCTATTTCAGGGTATTTCTCCAGACTTTCCTGAGCTGTTGCTGTGAAATGCTGACCTCCTGTAATTGTGAGGATTTCCGGATTCACTTTCTTAGCTGTTTCCAGAGTTCTGACAACGGGATAAGTGTTGGATGTCGCGAAGCCGCTTGAAGCCACAATGTCAGGGTTGAAAGATTCAATATGCTTTTTGATTCCATCCCAGTCCAGTCCTTGGACAGTGCAATCTAACACCTGAATCTCAGCATCCTTAATCTCCCTTTCCAAATAGGCTGCAAGTTGTATGATGCCATATGGAGGGGGCAAATAGTCTCCCATGACAAACCAAAAGTTTCTGGGAGGCTCAATAAACAGTACCTTCATTCAGAAGTCTCTCAACAATCAATATTCTATTTATCTTTTAAGGGTGATGACAAA
>SOJC01000065.1 GCA_004376645.1 Candidatus Bathyarchaeota archaeon | reverse complement strand
CCCCCTACGACTTAGGGAGCCAGAGGGCGATATTTGTCACGACAAAACCTTAAGACCCTACGTAGAAAGCTGAAGAATGCCGATCTTCACATCATCAAACTATTTAAATGACTCTATCATTGCTGAGGCTTTATGCCCATCAACAAAATTGAGTTTGTCAACCTAGAAGATCAGATTTCAGAAACTGGAAAATCCTACCTAGATTGCTTGGCTCCCGATATAGGCAAAGTCTATGTTATTGCTATTACCCGAGATGGATGCTCAGCGTGTGAGAAACAGAAGTCAAGGCTCACAGAGTTGGCGAAGTCTGTAGAAGAGAAGTTTGAGAATAATGTGGTGTTCATTCGTTTACATGTTACCCGTCCAGTCAATTCAGAAGAAGAGTCCATACGCAGCAAAGACTTGCTTGGGCATTACTTCTATCCTACCAATCTTATTCTCATAAAAACTCAAGATCGAGGAGCAATAGAGTACTACCGGAATGTGTCACCAGAGATGGAAGAACTTGAAAGAATTATAGAGAGAGCCCTAGAAATCGCGAAGGTCATCGAGAAAGAAGCAGCGTAAGAAGCACTACTTCGTGAATGCTACTTTGGAGCATACGACGTCAAAAATACATATATTCATGTGAAGCCTTGTTGTTGCGATGTGAGAGCATGACTGTACTAGACAGCTTTCCCGGAAACCGATACGATGCATTGGAAGAAATTCAGAAGTTACTTGGATTTAGCCAAATTGAATGGCAGGCTTTCTTCAGGATCATACGCAAGGCTGATGATGGTTTTCTTGAATTCAATCAGGGAAGCTTAACGGTTCAATTCGCGCTTTGGTCAGAAGACGAGAAGAGAGTAAACCTCTCCATCGAGTTTCAGAAGGGAAAACTTGCGAAATCTGCCACATATGAGTACAGTCTTAAGGAACTTGAAACTTTCAGCAATAAAAAAGGACTAAAAGTCGAAAGTCTCAGAGAGAAGTAGACAACGCACCTGCACGCTACTGCATTTTACCACAGCCAGCTACTCAACCAAGTCATAACGACGCTGCCAAGACTTCCTCAAAAGCAGAACCTTAGAATAAGGTAGATAAACCCCAGCAACCAACGCTAATCAAGGCTGAGTCTAGAGATGGTTAGTCTGCAGGACATAGTAAACGCTAGGAAATCAATAGAGAAATTCGTTAAGAGAACTCCACTCGTCCCTGCACAGTTCTTCTCTAACTTCTGCGATGGAGAAGTGTACCTGAAACTTGAGAATCAACAAGTGACCAACTCCTTCAAGATCAGAGGTGCGCTTAACAAGATGCTACATCTAACCGCCGAGCAGAGGGAACATGGCGTTATCACCGCCTCGGCAGGGAATCACGCCCAAGCAGTCGCCATCAGTGCAGAGCAGTTGAACATCGCTGCAAAGATCATTGTTCCCAAAACAACGCCCAAAGTGAAAGTAGACAAAATCAAGACACATGCTGTCGAGCTCATTTTACACGGTGATATATACGATGAAGCAGAGCAGATGGCAATATACATGGCGAAGAAAGAGAGGTTAACTTACATCTCTCCCTATAATGACGAGTTGATCATAGCAGGACAAGGATCCATCGGTCTTGAGATCCTTGAAGCACTCCCTAAGGTAGACTTAATATTAGTGCCTGTAGGCGGAGGAGGCTTGATTTCAGGCATAAGCATTGCTGCAAAGAGCAAGAAACCTAACATTAAAATTGTTGGAGTGCAATCCGAAGCTTCGCCTGCCATGTACAAATCTTTGAAAGCTGGCAAGATTGTTGACGTAGAGATGCAGGAGTCCATTGCAGACGGGTTATTCGGGGGCATCGAGAAAAACTCGATCACATTCAGAATCATTCAAGCTTATGTTGACGATCTCACGTTAGTTAAGGAGGAGACAATAGAGAAGGCAATATACAAGCTCTGGAAAGAAGAGAATCAAGTTGTGGAGGGAGCTGGAGCAGTCACAGTTGCCCGAATAATGGAGAACCCTTCCGTTTTCAAGGGAAAGACTATAGTCGTAGTTTTGAGCGGAGGAAACATCGAGAAGAAAATATTCCAAAATATATGCGCGCGTAAAGGTGTTTTTCTCGAAACTATGGACTCTTCTCCATAGCTAGATGTACCCACGCAACCATAGGGTTTCATGTTTTCAATTGAAACCCTAAAGCCTGAGTTAGGATTCCTTGATTTGTATCTTTACTTTGCACTCTTTTGGTCGTTCTCCAGTTTCTAGGTATTGTGTGAAGTGTTCCAAGAAGGGTGGTGTTCTAGGCGCTGATTGTACAAACTCCACGAATTTTGCGAGTTTTTTTGCTGTTTCAGGATCTATCTCGTGTTCTATCTTGCAGGCGTCTTTTTCAGCATTTTCGTCGCTTACCCCGATCATGACAAAGAATCTTTTTAGTGTGTTGTGCCGTCGTTCCAGTGTTTTTGCGAGAGATCTTCCTTTTTTGGTTAGTATGACTCCTCTGTAGCGTTTGTATGTGACATATTTCTGTTCATCTAGTTTTTGAAGCATGTTTGTTACGCTTGGGGGTTTTACGTTTAGTATGGATGCTATTTCTGTGACCCTGGCGTAGCCTCGTTCACGAATGAGGTTGCCTATTGTTTCGATGTAGCTTTCTTCGCTTGCGCTCAACGTTTTTGTTGTATCTGTCCCCATGAGTCTCAGCACTGCTAACTGTTAGATTTGGCTAACAATGTTATAATAAACTAAATCCTTATTTATAGGTTTCCCACATACTCAAGTGACAACTAAACAGACGCAAGGCGAGAACATTGGAACTACCCCTGACCAAACTAAGACCAGGAGAAACAGCAGTAATAATCTCAACAAACTCACCCCCCCTAAATCCTCACAAACACCACCACCGGATCCGGTCAACAACAGCAGGATCAGCGAAGATAGGTCGCCACTACAATTTCCATAAAAGACTAGAGGACATGGGCCTCACACCTGGAACACAAATCAAAGTAGTCAGATCCGCCCCCTTCCATGGACCCCTAGAACTCCACGTAAGAGGATCCAGACTAGCATTAGGTAGAGGCATGGCGGAAAGGATTTTAGTGAGAGTAGAAAGGTGACCAAAAAGCAGATCACCATTGCTCTGGCAGGCAACGCAAACGTTGGAAAGAGTGTAATATTCAACCACCTCACGGGAATGCATCAACACATCGGAAACTGGCCAGGAAAGACTGTTGAAAAAGCTGAAGGAACCCTCAAATTTGAAGATTACACAATAGACATAATTGATCTACCAGGAATCTACTCCCTATCAACCTTCTCCATAGAAGAACTCATCACTAGAGAGTACATAGCAAAGGAAAAACCCGACCTAGTCATCAATGTCATAGACGCGTCTGTCCTAGAAAGGAACCTGTTTTTCACTCTTCAACTCGTTGAACTCGAAACGCCCATAATCATAGCTTTGAACCAGATGGACATGGCAAAGAAGAAAGGTATAGAGATCAATGAGATAAAATTGGAAGCCCGATTGGGCATACCTGTGATCCCCACGATAGCTCCAAGCCAAGAAGGCATCCACGATCTATTGAAAGCGGCCGTCGATGTCGTTAAAAAACGGCTACCTACCACAACAGCCATTCGATATGGAGAGGAAATTGAGAATAGAATTCAGAAACTAGAAGAGTTCGTTCAAAGGTTTGAGCTTCTATATCCATCAAGATGGGTCGCCATCAAACTTTTGGAAGGAGACAAGCAGATAGAGGAAATGATGGAGAAAGTAGGCCGAAAGGCGCTATCTCTTGCGAAGAAGCTCAGAGAGGAAATTGAAAATATACATGGACATTCATCTTCAACAGTCGTAACTTCAGAGCGATACGAAGTAGCTGGCAACATTGCTCGAGAAGTACAGCGTATTGTACCGCCGAAAACACCTCAGCTCAGAAACAGGCTGCACGCGCTAACGACACACAGGATTGCGGGATATCCAATAATGGCTGCGATGGTCCTCTTGATCTTCTTCGCCATATTCTCCTTTGGAGATTACACTTCAGGATTGATAAATGATCTGTTTCTTAGTTTTGAGCCTTTCTTTAAGAGTGTGTGTGGGGGAGGAGTTCTTGGAGAATTGTTGTGGGGAGGAGTTGCGGAAGGATTAATCGCTGGAATCACGATTGTTCTGCCTTATCTCCTTCCTTTCTACTTAGCCCTACACCTTCTTGAGGATTCAGGATATCTCAGCAGAATCGCCTTTCTAATGGATAATCTAATGCACAAGATAGGTCTCCATGGGAAAGCGTTCATTCCAATGATGCTCGGCTTCGGATGCAACGTCTCCGCTTGTTTAGGATGCAGAATATTGGAGACGGAACGAGAAAGGCTCATAGCGATCTTCGTTGTCACGTTAGTGCCTTGCGCGGCGACGACAGTCATAGTGCTAGGTCTTGTTGGTGCACATGTGGGTTTTCAATGGGCGCTCCTGTTGTATCTCGTCAACTTTCTCGTCATCTTTGCCCTTGGAAGAATAGCTTTCAAATCTCTACCCGGGGAACCTACTGGTCTCATAATGGAGATGCATGACTACAGAGTACCACATATGGAGACTGTGACGAAGCAAACGTGGTTTATGTTGAAAGAGTTCGTGAAGATGGCCTTTCCACTCATTATCGTCGGTAGTTTCGTGGTCAAGCTCATACAAGTTGTCAATCTGCTTGAGCCAATCGCTGATTTTCTTAGCCCTATAACTGTAGTTTGGATGGGGTTGCCTGCGATTACAGGGATAGCTCTGATCTTTGGGATTCTAAGAAAGGAGTTGGCTCTTGTAATGCTTGCAACTCTGCTGGGGACAGCAGATCTATCTCAAGCTCCAGGTTTTGGACCAGTGCAGATGATCGTCTTTGCCCTAGTAGCGATGCTGTATATTCCATGTATATCAACTATCGCAGTACTGGCCAGAGAATTGGGTTGGAGAAAAGCGTGGATCATAACAATCTTCGAAGTAGTCTTTGCCATCGTTATGGGTGGCCTAGCCTACCGGCTTCTGATATTCGCAAACATTTGGCCATGAGAAAATCCCATCTTAAACTCACCTAACTTGTTTGGAACTTACATTTTAAAGGCTGGTTCAGCCTCATCAAAACCACAAGGAAACTCTCTTCCCATTAGACCAACACCAACGTTCTAGCAGCGAGATCATTTTATATCAGAAAAGCCATGTTCCCTTACTAAAGAGAAATAGTGATGTGGAAACTTTGAGTTCCCTTGATTATGAAATCAGTCTTCTTTCGAAGATGGTTGAAATCGACACAGAATCAGTTTCAAAGAAGGGATATGAAGAGTGTGCAGCAATAATTGTTGAAGAGGCAAAGCGCAACTCTCTAGACGTGGAAATTATAAACGGAGAAAAAGCAGCAAAGGATGGACTTTCACGTCCAAACGTAATAGTAACCATCGACTCAGGTTCAGACGTGACTTTACTCCTTGAATCACACTTCGACATCGTTCCGCCAGGTTCAAACTGGACGTATCCTCCCTTCAAACTCACAGTTGAAGAGGACAAAGCCTATGGAAGGGGAAGCGCAGACAACAAATCTGGAATCGCAGCCGCCATGGGGGCGATGCGACAGCTAAGGAAAGAAGAGTTAGACATCAACTTGAAACTAGTAGCAGGAGTCGATGAAGAGATCGGAGGAAAATACGGTGTAGACTACGTAATGAGCGACTATGGATTGAAAGGTGACGCAGCATTAATTGTTGATTCAGGGTTGGAGAGACTCTACCTCGGAGCGAGCGGCATCCTTTGGGGAAAGGTGACAGTTGAAGGAAAACAAGGTCATGCGGGGTATCCCTTCAAAGCCAAGAACGCTATCGGTGAAGCCATAAAACTTTTGGGGGCTTTAGAACCGTACGGGAGAATCGCTGAGAAAAAAGAGTCAGCTTTACGCACACCACCAGAAGCTCCTAAGGAGTTTCTCTGGGGAAGATATTCAGTGACAATGATTCACGGAGGCGAGAAAGAAAACGTGATACCAGGCAAATGTGAATTTCGCTTCGACCGGAGACTTATACCAGAAGAGTCGCCAGATGAAGCTGAGAAAGAGTTGAGAGACTTCTTCGAAGAAGCAGTTAAGAAGACTGGTTGCAAAGCAACGCTGGAAATCACCAATAAACTCCCCGGATACTACACATCTAAGGATCACATTTTCGTGCAGACGGTCTCAGAGAATATCAAGAGGACAATAGGACAGAGTCTGCCTTTAGCAGCGGAGTTGGGCGGCAACGATGGAAGCTTCTTCGCCAAGAACGGGATACCGGTAGTGTGTTGGGGGACAATTAGAGCTGACACGAATTATCATGGTTTAGATGAATTCGTGTACCTTGAGGACATAAGGAATGTACGAGATTTGATAGTGAACCTAAGCAGAGTTGAGAGGAGTAGAATAGCTTCGATCAGCTGAAATTAGCATGAGCCGTTGGAACGACGTTAATGGGCTGGGTGTACCCGTTACAAAACTGTGGTGGGTCTACAAACCAATAGCTCAACCCGTATACATACTATCTCTACAAAGGCTTCTGCAGCTTAGTCAGCCTCTTTCCTAAGGGTAATACTCCACTCAGGATCTTTATCATTCGCATGTAGAGCGACAGAGGTGCTATTTTTTGCCCTTTTGGAAGCTTACTGACCAACGTTTCGAACATATCTTAGTTTTTTTTTCAAGAGTATTATTTAGGGCGATCAAGGCAATACTAGCGCCGTTGTCCGCTATTCTACTGATGTCCCACAAGATACCTCTCAGATGCGGTATTTCAGGAAGCTCGGTGATCAATCTACTTCTTTCCAGTTCAATGAACGTCAACATCTCCAAAAGGCTGTTCGCAATCTTGATATCACCAATAAAGAAAGCGTCCACAGCCTTCATCACCAAGTCATGGGCTAAATCGTTTAAATTGCTTATTTTTTCGATTACCCAATCAGGTAACTGATCTCTATATTTCCGTAGAAGCGCAATGACTCTGTGGGCGATTTGTTCTGCATAGTCAGCAATCAACTCAAGGTGTCTCAGCATAAGCCCATAGTACAAAATATATAGAGGATCTGTTAGTCCTATAGCGTCGGCTACTTCTCTTTTTCTTTGTGCAGAGATGAGTAACCTCATTGCGAGCAAACACATCATGTCAGTTTCATCTTCTCGACTTATTGCATCCCGCGCTAATGATTCGTTGGAGTCCACGAGCGCTTGTATTCCTTCCTTTACGATTGTTAGTGAGATTACTGAGAGTCTTCGTAATAGTATGTCTAACTGGAATTTTCTTGGATCGACTGAGCATTGGAGTGTAATGCGATCTGGAGTTTCTTCTACGATTCCTAACCCTATCAGTTTACGCTTTATTCCTCTTACTTCTTCGATGTGCTTGGAGCTTATTCTTTCAGAAGATATTATTGAGAAGATTTCACGACCTAGAATGTAGCTGCCAACAATTACTCGCTCCAACATTTTTGGATCCATACATAGATCAGCGTTGCAGACATACTCTTCGGCGTCATCCTTTGGTTTAGCCAGTGCGCTCGGAAGCACTCTGAGCGATCCGTCTTTTTCTTCCATTAAGAAGACATTGTCGCCACGTTTCAGATTGTTTTCTTTAACCCAGTTGCTTGGTAATGAAACTGATATTGTTGAAAGACCAACCTTTTGTAATTTTCTGGTTTCCACGTGACTCACCC
>SOJC01000043.1 GCA_004376645.1 Candidatus Bathyarchaeota archaeon | reverse complement strand
GCCCATATACGCTCCCTACATTTCCAAGAAGCAAACTGCGTGACCTAAATCTCTTTGTAACAGATTTATCTATTTGTCTCTGATGTCTTTCAACGCTTTTTGCGCTAATCCTGCGATCATTCTATACTTTCTATCATGAGCTGCTCCTGTCTTCATAAGAAAGCCTCGATCCGTCAGACGAGCTAGATAAGTAGAAACGGTGCTTAGTGATATAGGCTTGTTAAATTCCTGTTCATATACTAGGAGAAGCTCTTTTGATGAAAACCAACTGTAAGGAAAGTTTTTCTCAACAGCAAATTTGATCTTACTAAATTTTGATGAGAAGATTTGCTGCTCGGCTTCCATGTTTTCATGTACGCCACCAAGTAGTTCCATAATGTCTAATAAACGTAATGCTTTTTGCTTGGTTACTTTTCCTTCGAAAGATATTGTGTAGCGGTTTCCTTCCTCATCAAATATTTCAATTCTCATCTTTTTAACGGGCATCGTACGCATCACCAAGCGAGGTCTCGACAATATAGGTTTCACAAGTTATAGCTTTTGTGAAACACTTGTAGAAAGGGGAGGGAAAAAATGGCGACGTACAATGATATCAGCCTGATTTACTGCTATTTTGATTTAACAGTATTCACAACTCATTCTTGACTCTAACAAAGAAAGACTCTTTTCTGTTCCTATTTCTCCAATGGAAATGAAGGGGTCTGTTCTTCACAGCAAAATAGGTAGAAATGAACAGGTAAGGGAAGATTCTCCGAGAAGGAGTCTTGTATTGGGTCGAAGCCTATAACATTTTCACAAGTGTGAAATTCTATACAACATCCGCCCTCCTTTATTTCCACTGGAAAAGTTGAGTTAGAATTAGAATTAAGACTCTATAGGTTAACTTAATTTCCTTCAAAAATATTAGTCATTATCACCAAATGTTTTTAGAGATTACTATAAAAGGAGTAAGTGGTATTAACTGTCGAGGTATGTTTATATTTACATAAACCAATAAACATTTTTTAAAGTCCTAAGTTCTACTGGAAATGCTGGGGTGTGTGTGATAGAAACATTTTGTTTTATTTCAATGGCGGAATGTAACACATCTCACTAATAGACGCTACTGCAAATAGTAATTAATTTTTAAGTTATATAGTGTATCTTTATTTTTTTATACAAAAGAGCTTATTTTTTCCAGTTGAAAGTGGGGCTCTACAAGTGCATTTGCTGAAGGGAGATAGTTCTACTGTGGAAAAGATCGAAATAGATATACTTGATGATGTCTTTGAGAGATTTTTGAGCAATTTTCAACTCTTTAGAGATAGAGATGTACTCCGCCATGATTATATTCCCAAAAGATTGCCTCACCGTGAAACCCAGATTAGATACCTCGGGATGATTGTTGCACCAATTCTGAAGATGGCACGCTGTTCAAATGTTTTTATTTACGGAAAACCGGGAACAGGAAAAACAGCTGCGATGAAGTATGTGTTAAATCGTCTGGAGCAAAAAGCTGTAGAATCAGCCACATCCGTCAAGACCGCCTACGTAAACTGTAGGTTGGCTGGAACGGAGTATAGAGTTCTTACAAGTTTGTGTGAGGCAGTTAATGTGCATGTACCCTTTACTGGTCTTGCAGTTGGAGAAATTTTTGATAGACTTAAGCAAGGTTTGGAAGTACGGAAGGTTTCATTCATTGCTGTATTAGACGAGGTTGATGAACTGGTTAAGACGAGAGGAGACGGGCTTCTGTATGAATTGACAAGAATTAATGAAACCCTTACGAAGGGTAAGGTTTCTATTGTGGGGATTTCAAACGACCTTTATTTCAAGGAGTTGCTGGAGCCTCGGGTTTTAAGTTCTTTGAGTGAGGAAGAAATAGTTTTCCGACCTTATGATGCTTCTGAACTTCGAGACATTTTGCTGGAACGGGCTAAGCTGGCCTTTTATGATAATATGCTATCAGATAGTGCAATAGGCTTGTGTGCAGCTCTAGCTGCTGGTGAACATGGAGATGCAAGACGTGCTCTTGATCTGTTACGCGTAGCTGGTGAAGTGGCGGAGAGGAAAAATACAAACCCAATAACAGAAGATCACGTAAGAGAGGCTGCTAGGCGAATTGAGCACGATAGGGTCTTTGACGCTTTAACAAATTTAACAACCCACTCTAAACTTGTCCTTTTCAGCGTATACCTCCTCGGCAAGGCTGATATTCACTCGGCGATCACTGGTGATATATATGAAGTCTATGGCGAATTGTGTAAGGAAGTTGGGACATCAACTTTGACTCAGAGGAGAGTTAGTGGGCTCATAAATGAGCTTGACGCAATGGGCCTACTGAATGCACGAGTTGTCAGTAGAGGCCGATACGGACGCACAAAGAAGATTAGCCTGGCCATACCTCGTGCTTCTTTCAGGAAGATATACGCAAATGACGAGTATTTGGGATTGTTAACTAGTTTTACTCCAACGTGCCTGAAGGGCAAACATACTAGGAATTAGGCGTTGAAGTCTATAGGCAAGACCGCGTGAGTTTGGAGGTTGACGATTGGTATGATTCCCGGTGTGGGTTTGAGACCTAAATTTCGCTGAAAATTAGTCTGCTTCTGCCAGGCACCTGAATTGATCATGATAGTGCCTCTATAAGTCCCAAACTTCATTACATGTACATGTCCAGTGTGAAAGATGTCAGGAACACGGTCTATAACGAGGAAGTCTCTATTTGAGGGTGCGATCAGAGTCCTTTGGCCATAGGTAGGAGCAAGATGCCGACATTTTAACATCAGTCTTAATGCTCTTTCTGGGGAGTGAAAGTCCATATCTGCTGCTGTAGCTAGAACATCATCGAGGCTCCGACCATGATACAGTAACAGTTCCACTCCATGAATCTTTATTGTTGCTGGGTTACCAAGTGAGAGTACACTCCTTGACTCACATAGGAGTTCCGCATATTCCTTTGGCAGTCTAGGTTGTGGTAAAGCCTTCCTTGAAGCATCATGATTTCCAGGGATGATGATGAGTTCCATGTAATCTGGAATCTGTTCGATGAATTCTGAAGCTGCCCTGTATTGTTTTGAAATATCTTGGATAGTAAGGTCATCGATTTGGTTTGGATAGATTCCTACACCGTCTACGATGTCACCAGCGATAATGACATACTTGACTAAGCTAGCGGCTTCTTTCAATTTCTTGTCTCCGAATTTTCCATTAAGCCAAAGTAGAAAGCGGTTGAACTCTTCTTTCATGAACTCTCTACTTCCAACGTGAAGATCTGAGATTAATGCTGCACTTACTGCTTCTTTAGCTCTCCGTGGTTCACGTTGTGGAATGTCTGGGAATTGGATGTCTTCAACTATCAGCAGGTTCCCTCTACCTTTAATTGCGCTCACGCAAACAACTTGGTCGGGTAATATTGCTTTCGTCTTCGCCAAAAGCTCCAGAGGGGCATTCCGAGGAATAAAGACGGTCGTTCCAGTCTCTAAGTCCTCAGTGGCCAGTGAAACACCATGGGTTGATTCGCGCCTCTCAGTAACCATGCATATGAATTTGATTCTTGACCGCCGTGGAGCTCGGAAAGTATCCTTTATTGATGTTGCATTTCTTGAATCCATTCGTTGTCGAAGTAGCCGTTGAATCTTCTTGAATCTATCTCGGAAGTATTCCCGATACTCCTCGATTGAGCCGGTTGAGCGGATTTGATCTGTTGGGTCTTCTATTACCTTCACATCTGCGTCTACATCTTTTACGTGAGATTGAAACTTTTGGGTCTTTCCCGTATGTAGGGAGGACATAGGCATATGCAGTTCCGCTGTTGATCTGATTTCTTCGGCTTGGGGGAAAACCTCTTTGGCAATTTCTTCAAGGGCTACTTTACCTATAAAAGGGGGGTTTTCTCCGCGACTTTTTAATCTCCTCAATGCTACTATTAAAAACTCTGTGGGATCCTTAGTTCTTGATAATGTGCAGAGAAAGTTGAAAGCATCTCTGTCAAGATGATAGCCTGCCCTAAGGAATAGGGAGACGGCTTCCCGAACCTTTTCGCTATTTGACTTTTCGCCCATTTGCTTTGGAGCCACCATATACCTGTCCCTTGGTCTATTTCACACTTCCTTTAAGGAGGTGTGGCCCTCTGCTATGCTGCCAGAGAAGTTTTTGATGGTCGGCCTCAAAAATATTACTGTTTCCATAAGTGGCATGTCTATACATGTATCAATTTCGCTTGCAGATATATTCTTTATTGTCTATGTTTATATCTGCCAGCTTATCTAAGCCTTATTAATTAAGCCAAGAGGTAATGTCATGGATCTCCGTAAAGTCCAACGTACAAACAGTGGCACCTTCTTTGTTACATTGCCCAAAAATTGGGCGGGACGCGTCGGACTAGACAAAGGGAGCGTTTTGGCAATTACTGAATCTATCGACGGATGTTTGTCTATCGATCCGCAGCATGACGCGGAATATAAACCTTTGAGCGCCGTGATACGACCAACTCCCTACTTAAGTAGGGAGATAGTCGGGAAATACTTGCTAGGATACGATGAAATTCGAGTTGAAGCCAGAAACAACATTTCATCTGAGGAAAGGGCACTAATAAAAGAAACCTCAAGCCGCCTCATCGGTCTAGAAATTGTTGAAGAAGACTTCGCCCGTATCGTCTTGCAGTGTTTGTTGGGACCTACAGCATCTTCACCTGAGAAGATCTTGAAGCGAGAGTACAACATTGCTGCTAGTATGCATAGAGACGGACTGACCGCCTTTTTGGAAGGGGATACAAGTCTAGCTCAAAATGTGATAGCGCGAGACGTCGAAGTTAACCGGTTCTACTTCCTTCTAGTCCGCACATTACGGGCTGTGATTCAAAATCCACGCGCCGGCGAAAAATTTGGAATCCATTCCATAGATTGTCTTGACTACCGACTATGCGGAAGCTTGGTGGAAACGATTGGAGATAGATCTGTGGAGATTGCGCACAAAGCCATAGCCTTGAGGGATAGTGACGCCTTCAGAATGATGGCTCGCTCTATCAAAATGTTCCATTCAAGGGTGTTTGAGGCTCAAGAAACCGCGCTTAAAGCATTCTTTACGCACAACGTTATCCTAGCAGAAGAAGTCAGAGACGCGAGAATAAAGATAGAAAAGATGTTCCGTGAAATTGAACTATCGCTAAATAAACGATCTGCAGAGTTTGGCCCCATAATCTTGGCTGCAGTATCTTCGATGCATCGGATTTTCAGCCATAGCGTAGATATTGCAGACCTGGTCATGCCGAGGGAATCACACAAGGAAGTTAGGGCGTAGACTTTCCGCTTTGAGAACGAAAGCAACGTTTCTTGGGTAAGTATTTAAGGGATTAATCGTGTAGAAGATAAAAGATCAGGGGCGCAGCCATGGGAAGAAGACGGAGAAAGGTTGTTCGTATCCTCAAGAAACGCCTGCCCCAGGTCTTTCTCTGCCCACGTTGTGGGAAAGAGACTATAAGAGTTGAACTTGTGAAGGGTGAAGATAGAGCGGTGTTGCATTGTGGCGGTTGTGGTTTGACTGATGAATTTCCTACTAAACAACCCTACAAGGGCATTGATGTCTACTGCAAGTTTACAGACAAATATTACAGCCAAAAAAGGGCTGAAAAACCCCAGTAATAACCTGGGAAAGGTTTCACATGATCGGTTCTGTCGAGAAATACCTTCGGAAACGTATTCGAGTCGAAGGAGCTATCCACCTTACCCTCATTGACCCTGAAGAGGTTTCAGTTGCTTCTACTTCAAGTCTGGCAAGAGAGTTAGCAGAATCTGAAACAGCAGCTATTATGGTGGGTGGTTCAACTACCAACTCGACCTTTCATCTTGATAACGTAGTGAGGACCATAAAACGTGAAGTTCAGATACCGATAATCTTGTTCCCCAACAACGTTACTGGGATTAGTCAACACGCGGACGCAATATGGTTTATGTCCCTCCTGAATTCAGTTGATCCATACTTCCTTGTTGGAGCGCAAATTTTAGGGGCTCCTCTGGTGAAAAAATATAATTTGGAACCTCTCCCCCTTGGATACATCATCGTCGGAGAAGGTGGTGCAGCAGGGATTGTCGGACGAGCTATTCCGATTCCCTACACAAAACCTGAACTGGCTATTACTCATGCTCTGGCAGCTCAGTATCTTGGAATGCGCTTCGTCTACTTGGAAGCGGGCTCTGGAGCGAGTCAACCAGTTCCGCCAGCGATGATTAGAGCTGCAAGAGACGCCCTAGACATCATCTTGATTGTTGGAGGAGGAATCCGAGATAGTGAACAGGCCAGAACCGTTGTTGCAGCTGGTGCTGACATAGTAGTCACAGGAAACATCATTGAGAAAGCTGGATCTGAACGTGAGTTTGTGAACCTTGTGGACGCCATTAGACAGAGCGGCGCAACCAAGAGCCAACGTATTGCACGACTCCAAAACTGTCGCAATAAAGCATTATCGACAAAACCGCTAACATAACTTGTTGTCCCCCCTCTTTTTACACAGTTCACTATAGAAAACCCAAAATACGTTCCCATATGAGATCTAATAGGCGAATCTTTTGAACGCCAAGATGAGCGATGGATACCGGCGTTATACCGAGTCTTTAGAGGAAGCGTTAGAAGGA
The DNA here is from genome assembly GCA_004376645.1 of Candidatus Bathyarchaeota archaeon. Classification (GTDB taxonomy): domain Archaea; phylum Thermoproteota; class Bathyarchaeia; order Bathyarchaeales; family SOJC01; genus SOJC01. Next base: position 16,161 of record SOJC01000043.1, on the reverse strand, counting down.
CTTTACGAGGTTGCTCTAAAAGCAAGGGCGAAGGGATTAGATCCCTCCCTGAGGCCGGAATCAGAAGTTGGCAAAGACCTTGCTGAACTAGTTGAGGGTCTAGTAGGTCCTGCAGGGGTTGCGGTGAGCATAAGAAGCCTGAGTGAAAAACTTCCTCGTGAGGAGTTGGCGTTTAAAATCGCCGAGGAAATTGTCTACGGCAAGTTTGGTCACTTAGAAACCCAAAATGCAGCAGAGCAAGCTATTCGAACCGCTCTTGCCATACTCACTGAAGGCATAACTGCTGCTCCACTTCAGGGAGTGGCGAAAGTTTCTATAAAGGAGAATCTTGACAAAACCAAGTATCTAGCTATATATTATGCTGGTCCTATCCGTTCTGCTGGGGGAACCGATCAAGCATTAACGCTCATAATTGGAGACTTTGTACGTCGCCTTCTAGGTCTGGACCGCTACAAACCTACCGAAGAGGAAATAAACCGATTTGTCGAAGAGATGAGACTCTACGAGCGAAATGTTGGTCGCTTTCAATATCACATTGCGGATTCCCAGCTGCGAACAGCCATAGCGTCACTGCCAATTGAAGTCACCGGTACGGGGTCTGATCCAGTCGAGGTGCAATCCTATCGAAATTTACCCCGAATAGAAACTAACAACGTTCGTGGCGGTGCTTTACGTGTGGTGAATGATGGCATAGTTGGACGCGCAGTGAAAGTCCTTACAATCGTCAAAAAGCTGGGGATTGAAGGCTGGGATTGGTTGAAAGTAGTAGGGGAAGTTGAAGGGATAGATGGAGAAAAATATGGCAGTTCCGGGTTCATGGAAGACATTATTGCTGGTCGTCCAGTCTTCTCCTTTCCTTCGCAGCCAGGCGGTTTTCGTCTTCGTTATGGTAGGGCGAGGAATACCGGTCTTGCGGCTGTTGGGGTACATCCCTTAACTATGATGGTTCTAAACAAGTTTCTTGCTGGCGGCACTCAAATCCGTATAGAGTTGCCAGGCAAAGGTGGCGTGGTCATGCCCGTAGATACCATTGAGCCCCCAGTAGTGCTGCTCAAGGATGGTTCAGTAACTCGAGTCTCAAAGGAAAATTATCCCCGAGTAGATGGCAAGATCCATAGAATCCTGTCTCTAGGTGATTTGCTGATCAGCTTCGGCGACTTCCTCTACAATAACAAGAAACTCCCTCCCTCAGGATATTGTGAAGAATGGTGGAGTCAGGATTTGCAAGCAGCCATAGATCAAAAATTTAAAGGTAACTCTGGAGAAGCCGCCATCGCCATAGGAATCTCACCTCAACGCCTAGAAGAATTACTTTCATTCCCACTTCACCACAAGCCGGATGCAAGTGAAACAATTTCAATGGCTAGAAACTTAGATGTACCTCTCCATCCCAGCCACAGTTTTTTGTGGTCCAACATAACTTCAGAAGAGTTGGAGCAACTACGACTGTGGCTAGATAGCTGCGAAACTCAAAGAGGAGGAGAAGAGATAATCAGGATAGCAGGTGGAATTGATCCAATAGTTAAAAAGGCAATGGAGAAACTGTTTCTTCCTCATAGAATTCTCAAAGGTAGAATCATTGTTGAGGGTGACGAAGCCCACATTCTAACAATCTGCCTAGGGCTCAATTCGAAAGCTAAAGTTGACTCCACACTCTCACCATTAGAAACTGTGAACAATCTCTCCAGCATCACAATTCGAGCCAAAGCACCGACAACAATAGGCGCGCGAATGGGCAGACCAGAGAAAGCAAGAAGAAGAGAGATGAACCCCCGTGTCCACATTCTCTTTCCAGTAGGTCTAGCTGGGGGATCGCAACGCAATTTGATTGCAGCAGCTCACAGGGGATCTGTTGACGTTGACTTAGTGAAGCGGCGTTGCTCTGACTGTGGGAAACTAACACGCAAGATTAAATGCTCTTCTTGCCTTGCAGATACCTCCCTTGTGAAGATCTGTCCTCGATGCGGGAAGAATGTTGAGGGGGATGTATGTCCAGCATGTCAGATCTCTACCTGTGGCTTTGAACGGCAGAGGATCGATCTGAAAACTGAAATTGATAACGCCTGCCATCGATTAGAGGTTAACCAACCAAAAAGCATGAAAGGAGTAAAAGGACTATCAAATAAACATAAAGTTGCTGAAATCCTTGAAAAAGGGATTCTTCGCGCTAAGGAAGACCTATCTGTCTATAAAGATGGAACGATACGTTTCGATGCAACAAACGCTCCACTCACACATTTCAAACCTTTGGAAGTCGGAATTTCAGTAAATAAACTTAAGCTCCTAGGTTACACAGTAGACTGTCAAGGCGAATCGTTGTCAAGTGAAGAACAGCTTTGTGAATTAAGAGTTCAGGATATTGTGATTTCCCGGGAGTGCGCAGCCTACTTTGTTCGAGTAGCTAGATTTATCGATCATCTTTTGAAGAAGGTTTATGGACTTCCCAGATACTACAACATCAACCAGATTGAGGATCTGCTTGGCCATCTTGTTATCGGTCTAGCCCCTCACACTTCAGTAGGGGTCTTAGGTCGTATCATTGGTTTCACTCGCCTTGATGTCTGCTACTCTCATCCTATTTGGCATTCAGCAAAGCGACGCGATTGCGACGGGGATGAAGACGCTTTGATGCTGGCTCTAGACACTTTACTGAATTTCTCTAAAAGCTATCTTCCCTCCCAAATTGGTGGCATAATGGACGCGCCTCTCTTCATCATACCTGTAGTCAATCCTAAGGAGGTGCAGAGACAAGCACATGAATTCGATGTTGCTAGTCAATATCCTGCGGCCTTCTATGAGAAGACATGGGCGAAAGTTGCTCCCTGGAAAGTCACAGAACTCATCGATTTGATCGCCCACAAACTGGGAACGGAGGAACAGTTTGAGGGTTTCGGTTATACAATCCCCGTTTCCGACATAAGCTTAGGAAATCGCCAAAGCATGTACAAGACGCTCAAAAAGATGACAGATAAGCTCAACGCCCAAATGGAGCTTGCAGAGAAGATTTCTGCAGTCAACGCCAAGAAAGTGGCTCTGAAAGTTCTAACAACGCACTTTCTCAGAGACATCTCCGGGAATCTCCGCGCCTTTACAACCCAAGGCTTTCGCTGCAAAACATGCAACAAACGTTTCCGACGTATACCTCTGAAGGGAAGATGCCCGAGGTGCGGCGGGTATCTATCTTTAACTGTCTACAGAGGTGGAATCGAGAAATATCTCGTAGTTGCGCGACGTCTTATTGAGAAATATAAGTTGCCGAGATATTACCTCCAACGTTTAGATTTGGTGGAAGAAGAAGTGATTATCCTCTTCGAAGGCAATAAGCCGCGGCAAAAGAGCATTGCGGATTTCGCCTAAACCCTTTTCTGCTTGGAACAGAGAGTCTAATTGGTTGCCATGACCAAGCTGGGATTTCACCCGAACGCCTATCTCAGCAGAAAGAGAAACGTCAAGCGAGGACTGATTTCCCGCAGCAAAATTCTCAGGATTCTTGAAGGAGACGGATGTAACGCTCAAACCGTTGCCCAAGAATCACAGTTGAACTATCACGTAGTTCTATATCATCTCCGGCTTCTAGAGGTGGACGGACTAGTTATACGGAAAAATAAAAGACCTTTCCATTGGAAGGCTACAAGTTCAGGGCAGCAACGTCTGAAACTCTAAGACTTCTTCCTTTCCGAGGTACATATGCAAGGAGACGAACCGCATTTCGGACAGCCTCCAGCATATTTGCGCAGGGCAGCCTCCTCCAGATCAACTTCCAAGACATTTGCCAATGAAGCGAGCCAAGCAAGGACATCAGCTAACTCTTCTGCTATGCCTTCTCTGTTGATGGCTTCTATGGCTTCATTTAGTTCGTCGACTTCTTCTTTTAGCCACTCATGTGTTGCCTTTGCACCTCTCTTGGAATCTCGGATAAAGTACAGACGATGCATCAGATTTTGGAATTCTCTAATCGACGTCATGTATTCACTCCCGCGTGATACCCTTGGTTTGAAATTCGTTCAGTGCGAATCCTGACGCTAATGAGCCTTTCCTAATACTCATGTGCATAGTTTTGTTTCTAAATGCGATTACTAATCTCTTCAGCGCATTCTTATGTATTTGTATGCCTCTGCGGCTTCCTCGAAACAATAGTGGACTCTTTGGAAGTCTTTTCTGAACTCAGCAACGTCCTCCTTAACTTTGCTCACACCTTCCTTGTCGACAACTACGCGGCTTATGAACTCTGCAATCTCAATCATCTCCGATTCTTTCATGCCAATCCTAGTTACTTCGGAAGTTCCCAGTCTTATCCCTCCAGGATGCATGAAATGGCGTCCTTCTTTAATGTCCCAAGGCAATAGGTTACGGTTTATGATGATGTTAGCTCTCTCTAACGTTTCTTCTATAGTTCCCCCATCTCCCTGTTGAGTCACATCTATTAGGATTACGTGGGACTCAGTGAAGCCTTTGTGTTCAGCTAACACTTTAAAACCCCTTTCATGCAAAGCTTGGGCTAATGCCCTAGCATTCTTGACCACCTGCCGCGTGTAGTCTCCTCCAAACTCCAGCATCTCTGTACATGCGATTGTAACTCCAGCTAAAGCATGTAGGTGATGATTACTAACCATACCCGGGAACGTTGCCCTCTTTATTCTGTCCGCATATTTGCTCCACGATAGAACTGTGCCGTGCTGAGGACCGAAGAGGGTTTTATGGGTGCTCAAGTTGACGAAGTCAGCGCCTTCTCTTAGAGGATCTTGAAAGATTCCTCCAGCAATTAAACCTGCTACATGAGCAGCGTCATAGCCAACTATGGCACCTATGTCGTGAAAGGTTTCAGCCAGCTCCTTAACAGGGTGGGGAAATGGGAAGACGCTTGCACCAAACATCACGAGTTTAGGAGGGGTTCCTGCATCTACGAGTTTTCGCACTCTTCCCTTCGTCTTATCGATGTCAATGTTTAGTTCTTTGTAGTCTAAGGCTAAATATCGAACATCCAATCCACTTACTGCACCTGCTGTACCACCCAACCGTCGCTTACCGGTTGTGATGTGGCCACCACACGGAATTGACAGAGCCATCATGATGTCTCCAGGCTCGGTGAAAGCTGTGTAGGTCACTAAGTTCGCGACTACTCCTGAGATTGGACGTACATCAACGAACTCTGCATTGTATAGTTTCTTCATCAGATCAATACATAAGAGCTCAACTTGGTCAATGTATGTACATCCTGCGTAGACTCGTTCCCCCGGCCAGCCTTCAGCGTAACGGTGACCGAAATCACTTGCCAGAGCTTCTCGTACAGCTGGGCTCGACACATTTTCGCTTGCGATCAGTGGAATGTTTTTCTGGAACCACCTATGATGCTCTTGAAGAAGATTAAGTGTTTGATTATATGATTCGCGAGCAGGCACAACGATCCCTCTGCCTATTGAACATTTACAACCACATAAAAGCTTTGAAAGCTTGTGTGGAGAACGCTTGCGTTAGTTATCAGGCTGCGTAGGTTCAAGAGTTGCTAGATCTGTTTGGAAATTGAACACGTAACATTAATTAGTTAAGAATCAATGATTATCCAAGTCTATGGGATGTTTAGATGAGCAGAAAGAAGAGGCGAGGAAGTGGAACGCCGATGCCCGCGGCAAGTGCTGGTTTGTTAAGGTTCTTCGAGGAGGAGACGAAGGGCATTCAGATTAGGCCCGAGCTTATTGCCGTTCTTTCTGTGGCTTTGATAGTGATGTGTTTGCTGGCTCATGTCTATTATCTGGGTGGACTTGGCTGAAACCTGCTACTTGCGGTCTTCATGTAGAATTTCTATTCGTTGAACCGCGTTTAGATTTATGAATATTTCGCTTCTATCCTCTCTCCCTGTAATTTGGGGTATAGGGTTCGCAATAGTAGAACGGAAGACTACGGCTTCGGCGTTTGAGAGCCATATCCCTGGTGGATCATGCGTTAGAGCTACTAGTGAGCCTTCAAAGCCATAGGACTGGTTCAGTATTACTAGAAGTGTTTTTCCCACATTCTTTTCCAGCATGTGAAAGATTGAGGGAGGTGGAAGGGTGGTATTGGTTGGCATAAACAATCTCTATCTTTCTATGATTGTGGGGGGAAATAAAACTTTATCCTTCCTTGATGTTCTTAGGAAAGTAAAAGAGTGCATTAGCGTGTCGTTTAAGGGTTCTTCTGAATGAGGGCTTTACATCGAGTCTTTGATGCTATACGCTCAGCTATGCCCATATGTTTGCTAACTTTAATATTTGAGAAGCGGCTATTTCCGAGAGTCGTAATTGGAGCATTAGTTGATTGGCTGCTGCTAAAAGTTTAGAGTACTCTATTGAAAGAGCTGCTAAACAATATTCTTTACTATTCACGATGCCATCTTACGGGAAGATACTGATGCTCAACTTTGTAGTGTGTGTTGTGGGTGGTGTTCTGGTGGTCGTCTTGCCTGACTTTTCAGTTTCAGGTGTTGTGCTGGCTCTGCAATTTGGCTTTCTTCTCTTTCTCTTCTCAACATTCTCTGATCTCTTTGTGAAACGAGTCTTGATGAGATATGATCCCATCTTTACTGTAAGGCGTTGCGGGAGTCTTTCGTTGTTTTCAGTCTTGTTGTGGCTGTGTTTTCTCTTAATCGGCTCCTTTTCGGCTCTTTTCTTTGGGTCTTGGACTTTCTGGTTCGATCTACTCTTAATCGGCTTCGCTGCTGTTTGTATTTTCAGATTGGTTGTGTTTTCTTTTACTTCTTTTAGGCCTCAGTTAATTATAGTCTTAGCATCTCTATTACAGCCTGTTCTCTGTCTTATCCCTATGTTTTACGTGCTTTACTCTGTTACGTATCCTCTTGGGCCAACCCTGCTGGCTTATCTCTTTCTTTCTATTCCAACATCGATTCTTGCAGCCTTTGCATTTACTCGTTCTGTGGATAGTGTTGGCGCTGAAAGCTTGCATACGCCTACAACTGCGATATCGAGGGCTTTCCTCGCGAATTGGATGGAAGATTTGGTGGATCCTATTGAGAGGGTTTTTGAGCGCTTCGGTTGTGAGAAGACTATTAGTTCTAGCATTCTTGCTTTCGCGAGGAAGAACAGATTGAAATCCTTAATCGTTGTTTCATCTGTTCATCCTGGACCCTTTAGGAACGTTGGCAGCAGTCGTCTTCCTTCTATGATTCAGAAGGCGTTGGAGGAGAAGCACGGTTGTATTGTTTCTACTCCTCATGGTCTAACTGGGCATGAATTTGATCTTTCTTCTCAACAGCAAAACCGTAAAGTGTTGAGGAGCATTTTAGCGTTGAATGATTTTTCTGCGGGTTCATCAAAAGCATCAATTTTCGTGAGAGCTAGGAAAGATGTTGTAAGTTCAAGTTGCCAAATCTTCGGTGATTGCGCAATTTTAACCTTGACTTTAGCACCTGAAACTACTGAGGATTTTCCTGAGGAAGTTGGCGACGCTATTCTTGAAGAGGCTTCTAAACTGGGGCTGGCTCATGTACTTATTATCAACGCTCATAACAGCATCGATGGCCTGTTTGACGTAGAGACGGCTTTGGAGTGCTTAAAAGAAGGTGCTCTTGAAGCTCTGAGAGAAGCTTCTAATTTGGAACTATCTCCCTTTGAGGTTGGCGCGGCGAAAGTTGTTCCGGACGAATTCAGCTTTAAAGATGGGATGGGACCTGGAGGGATTTGCGCGTTGGCAGTTCGAGTCAATCAACAGATCTGTGTCTACGTTACTATTGATGGTAACAATCTGGTTTCAGGTTTACGGGAGAAGATTCTCGGAGCCCTCAAAGATCTAGGAGTTGATGAAGGTGAAGTCCTCACCACCGACACTCACGTTGTAAACGCCATAGTCATGAATGCCCGTGGGTATCATCCTATTGGCGAAGCGATCTCTCATGAGAAGTTGATCGCCTACGTGAGATGTGTTGTCAAAGAAGCTTTGGAGAATCTGGAACCTGTAGTATCCTCTTGGCAAGTTGGGGATATCCCCAAGGTTCGAGTTATCGGAGAGAAACTGATAAAGGAGCTGCCTCTTGTCGCAGATAGGGCTCTGCGGAGAGCTAAGATTGTGGCGGTTCCATTATTTTCCAGTGTAGGACTGCTCTTGATGGTCGCTTTATTTCTTCTTCAACTTTGACTTGCTTGCGTCATGTTGCATCTCTTCAGGAGTCTGTTCCAGCGTTTATCAACCATCTGCTGAATTTCATCAATCACATGTTTAAATTCTGGCTTAAACAGATGTCTGAAACGTCGTTGCATCTTCAGATACTCTGTGACTTTCTTCTTGCGTTCAGGTTTCAAAGCTAAAATTTTGCTTTGAGGAGACAAGCTGTATTCGCCATCTATCGTTTCCCACAGTGGGAAGATGCAGGTTTCTACTCCTAAACGAGCGATTTCTATTGTTTTGCTTGGGTCATAGCGCCATCCTCTTGGGCAAGGTGTAAACACATGCATGAAAGCAGGGCCTTCTATCTCCAAGCCCTTTCTAGTTTTCACCAGTAGATCCTGCCAGGAGGAGATTGAAGCCGTCGCAACGTAAGGGATGTCGTGGGCTACCATGATATCAGCTATGGGTTTCTTGTATTGGGGTTTGCCAGGTATCACTCTCCCAGCAGGGGATGTAGTGGTTGATGCGCCGTGGGGGGTGCCTCCACTTCGTTGAATACCTGTATTCATATAGGCTTCGTTATCATAGAGTATATATAGAAAATCGTGACCTCGCTCTGCAGCTCCAGACAATGCTTGGATTCCAATGTCGAAAGTTCCGCCATCGCCAGCAAATGCGATGACGTCCACATTTTCGTGTTCAAGTCTTCCTTTTCTTTTCATAACTTTCAAGGCTGCTTCGATACCTGATGCGTTGGCTGCAACGTTCTCGAAAGCTGTGTGGATAAAAGGGACTTTCCATGCAGTGTAAGGGTAGATTGTTGAAACGACTTCCATACATCCTGTTGCACTTGTGACTATTGTAGGACCTCTTGTTGCTTTCATTATCTGTCGTAGGGCAATAGCTGGACCGCATCCAGCGCATGCTCGGTGTCCAGATGTGAAGAGTTCTGGTTTCTCCACAATCTCTTTTGCAGTGAATTTCCAAGGTGTTGTTGTCATCTTGTCCCCTTCCTGTTACCGTACTCCTGCAAATTGTACATCTCTCTTCACTCTTTTTGTTTTGAGGATCTCTTGTAGGTCTTTGTAGATGTTCAGAATGATTGCTGGGGGCATATCTCTTCCTCCAAGTCCATAGATGTAATTCACAACGTGTGGGTGTGTGGGGGAGTCATAAAGGGAGTGACGGATTTCGTGGTATATTGGTCCACCATGTCCCCCGAAGCTGTTGCTTCTATCCATGACTGCTACCGCTTTCACGTTTTCCATCGTCTTCACGATGTCCGTTAACGGAAGAGGTCGGAAGGTTCTGAGGCGTAGTAGGCCTGCTTTAACCCCTTCTTTTCGAAGGCGATCTACCACCGTCTTTGTTGTGCCCGCAGTTGAGCCGACGCAGACTGTTGCGATGTCCGCGTCTTCAAGATGATAAGCGTCAATGAGACCGTTTCCGTATTTGCGCCCACTGATTTGGGAGAACTCCTCATGTACTTCTTGGATAATCTGTGGGGCTACTTTCATGGCTTCTTCTTGCTGTCTTTTATGTTCAAAGTAGTAGTCATAAAGATCTAGGGGCCCCATTGTTATTGGGTTGCTGGGGTCGAGTTTGAATGGTACTTCTCTGCCTTCATGACCCATTACTTGAGGAACATCTCTAAGGCCAACGAATTTCTGAACAGTCTCATCAGCTAAGACTTGGACGTTTTCTAAAGTGTGGCTGAGGACGAATGCATCTAGGCAAACCATGATCGGGAGCAGCACTTTCAAATGTTCAGCTATTCTGAAAGCTTGGATTATTGAGTCATAGGTTTCTTGTGAGTTCTCTGCGTAAATCTGTATCCAGCCGCTGTCTCTCTCTACCATGCTATCAGAGTGGTCACAATGTATGTTTATAGGAGCGGATAAGGCTCGGTTTACAATAGCCATTACTACAGGTGCTCTGCATCCCGATGTGACATACAAAATTTCGTGCATCAACGCGAGGCCGGCTGACGCTGATGCTGTGAAGGTTCGAGCTCCCATGGCGGACGCGGCTAAGCAAGCCGTTAGGGCACTGTGTTCGGATTCAGTGCAGACGAACTCGGTTTCCACTTCGCCGTCTGCTACATATTCGCTGAATCTCTCCACTATGATTGTTTGAGGCGTTATAGGGTATGCTGCAACTACGTCTACGTCTGATTGTTTCACGGCGAGGGCAACTGCTTCATCACCGTTAATAGCAAGGGTTTTCTGTTGAGTGATTGCCATCTTATCCTTCACCTTCTCTCACCATCTTTATAGCGTCTGCTGGGCACTCGTTGGCGCATATGCCGCAACCTTTGCAGAAATCGTAGTCGAACATGAGCTCTTCATTTGCTTGATTCCATTTTATAGCTGAGTCGGGGCAGATCAAGGAGCAGAGGAGACATTTGGTACACTTTTCAGGATCATGTATTGGCTTGAAGGTTTTCCAGTCGCCAGTGAGGTATTCTGTGGCTGGTTTCCAGCAGACTCCGGCGATTGGGATGTCTTTCCATCCTTTGAGTTCTCTGCTCACTCCGTTCTCGCCTCCTTGTACGCTTCTCGTATCACAGCTATGTTTTTTTCAGCGAGTTCTTCTCGGAAGCGTTCTCTGATGGCTTTTTCAATGCTCTCCAAGCTTACCAGTGATGCGGCACGAGTTACGGCGCCAAGGACAGCAGTGTTTGTGATTGGGGCGTTCAGAATTTTGATGGCGATGTCCGTAGCTGGAACTGTCCAGACCTTTTGTGAGGCTACTTTCATCCTTTCTTTAAGAGTTTTGGGGCTTTCTTGAGTGTTGACAACGATTGTTCCGTCTTCAGTAAGACCCGTCATCACGTCTACTGATCGCAACAGTGTTGGGTCAAGCACTACTACTACGTTCGGGTTGTATACAGAGCAGTGAAGCCTGATTGGTTCGTTGCTGATTCGAGTGTAGGCAGCCAAAGGTGCGCCCATGCGTTCAGGACCAAACTCGGGAAACGATTGAATGTGTTTTCCCTCAAGGATAGCTGCTTTTGCAAGGAGTTCGCTTGCAGTCCATGCGCCCTGTCCCCCTCTACCGTGCCATCGGACTTCCAGTAAATTTGCCATTTGCTGTTCCTCAAATCTTTCGTTCTACATTTGAATCGTTAAATATACACGTTTCTCCCTTTCAGTCGAGGCGCTAATAGGAAGACTCTCTGCAGTGAGGGCGGAGAGGATGCTTTGCGAAACACTTTTCCTTAGATGGTGGTTATTGTTACTTCTCAATAATGGTGCCTGACATGGATATGATACTATGTTTATGGTCACGATTCAATGCTGCAGAGAGGACGGGATAGAATGGGTAAGATTGTTATTGACGAGAACGCCTGCAAGGGATGCGAGTTATGTGTTTATGCTTGCCCACTTCATCTCATCTGCATCTCTAAGAGAATTAGCTCTAAAGGTTATTACCTTGCTGAGTTTGTTGATCCTGACGGGAAATGCACAGGGTGTACTCTATGCGCGATAACATGCCCTGATGTTGCCATAGAGGTTTATCGAAAGAAGAAAAGTGGAGGGAAGAGCTGATGGAGAAACGGTTTATGACAGGTAACGAAGCCATCGCTGAAGCAGCAATTCAAGCTGGTTGCAAACACTTCTTTGGTTATCCGATAACTCCTCAGAGCGAAATTCCTGAATATATGTCTAAAAGGCTTCCTGAGATTGGGGGCGTATATCTTCAAGCAGAGAGTGAGGTGGCTGCGATTAACATGCTCTTCGGAGCTGCAGGTGCAGGTGGAAGGGTAATGACTTCATCTTCTAGCCCTGGAATCAGTCTTATGCAAGAGGGAATCTCCTATCTCGCCGGGGCTGAGCTTCCATGTGTAATAGTGAACATAATGCGAGGAGGACCTGGATTGGGAGGCATACAACCTTCACAATCTGACTACTTCCAAGCGACCAAGGGTGGGGGACACGGAGATTACCACTTGCTTGTGTTAGCGCCTCATACCGTGCAGGAAGCTGTTTCGCTCACAATGGAAGCCTTCTACCTTGCAGATAAATATCGAAATCCAGTGATGGTCTTAGGGGATGGCTACTTGGGTCAGATGATGGAACCAGTCAAGTTTGAGAAGGCAACAACTCATGGGGAGCTTCCCACGAAGGAATGGATCTTGACTGGTGCTAAGGACCGTCCTCCGCGCGTAATCAAGAGCCTGTACCTTGACCCTGAAGCCTTGGAGAAACATAATCTGAGAATAAATAGGAAGATCCACGAGATGATCAAGAGTGAGGTGCGGGTTGAAACTTACTTAGTGGAGGATGCGGAGATCGTTATCGCTGCTTTTGGGACTGTTGCAAGGATTGCGAAGACGGCGATCAAAGCTCTGCGCGAGAAGGGAGTCAAAGTGGGTTTGGTCAGACCCATTACCGTCTTTCCCTTTCCTTATAAGACCTTTGAAGAGATCACTGAGCGAGTTGGTAAAGTTTTAGTGGTTGAGATGAACCTTGGGCAAATGCTTGAAGATGTTAGACTTGGGGTCTGCGGCAAAGCTGAAATCCGCTTCTATGGACGAACTGGAGGAATGGTTCCAACCTATGATGAGATAGCTATAGAAGTAGAGAAATTCGCAAGGGAGAGGCGCTAAGCGATGCAGATTGAATTAGAGAAAATCTTCGAAAGGCCAAGAACTCTTCGCCCAGTGACAACACATTACTGCCCTGGCTGTGGCCATGGAATTGTCGCTCGTCTTCTTGCGGAGACAATAGATGAGTTAGGAATCAGGGAGAGGACAGTGGGTATTGCACCTGTTGGCTGTTCAGTTCTTCTTTACAATTATCTCGACGTCGACATGTATGAAGCAGCACATGGTCGCGCTCCAGCTGTGGCAACAGGTTGTAAGAGGGTAAATCCTAAACTCGTGGTTTTCAGCTATCAAGGAGACGGCGACTTTGCTTCGATAGGAACAGCTGAAGCGGTACACGTAGCTGCTCGAGGAGAGAAGATCACAACGATATTCATCAACAACGCTGTCTACGGAATGACCGGGGGGCAGATGGCACCTACGACTCTAGAAGGTCAGAAGACCACAACTTCCCCATTGGGAAGAAATCTGGATCAGACAGGTTATCCAATTAGGATGGCTGAACTCCTCACAACCCTTGACGGTGCGGCGTACATTGCAAGAGTAAGTGTGAACAACCCGAAAAGTATTATTCAAGCAAAAAAAGCCATAAGGAAGGCTTTTGAAACGCAGATCAGAGGGCTAGGATACTCCATGGTGGAGATTCTATCCCAATGCCCAACGGCTTGGCATCTAAGCCCCATCGAAGCAACGAAGTGGGTTGAAGAGAAGATGAAACCTTACTATCCGCTAGGCGAGTTTAAGACACCAGAGGAAGGTTGATGAAGAATGGAAGTAGGAACAAAGGAACCTCTATATGAAACCGTTATAATGGCAGGCTTCGGCGGCCAAGGACTGATGTTCATCGGAAAACTTTTGGCCTACAGTGCGATGAAAACTGGAAAACACGTTACATGGATACCCTCCTATGGGCCTGAGATGCGAGGAGGCACAGCAAACTGCACAATTGTCATCTCAGACGAGGAAATCGGATCACCAGTCATCACATCGCCAAAAGCATTGATAATCATGAACAACCCGTCTCTGGAAGCCTTCGAGCCAAGACTACAATCTCAAGGAAGACTATTTCTCAACAGCTCCCTGATAACACGCCAGCCAACCAGAAGTGACATCGAAGTCATAACGATACCCGCGAACGACATAGCGGTAGAAGTCGGCGAGAAACGAACAGCAAACATGGTTATGCTAGGAGCCTACATATCAAGTGTAAACGTCGTTTCTAAGCAGAACCTTCTTGAAGGCCTAAAGGAGTTTTTCGCGAAGAAAACACAATTCCTTCAAGTGAACACCACAGCTTTTGAGAGAGGATTCACACACAGCAAACACTAAACGCGCCCTGTGAAGGAAACCAACGTTTTTGTCTGTTGGAAATGAGACGTAGGAAAACTATAAGAAGTCCCAAACAGACATTTTATAGCACCATTCAATATCTTGGGTACTGACATATCAATGAACATCATGGTTCCTCAAGTAACTTGAGGAGGTAGAAAACATGACAGAAGAAGAGAAACTTGGAAAACCAACCATTGAAAAGAAACCTAGTAAGGTGAAAAAAGCGAGCGAAAACGCCATCCTCATCGGTCGAAAACCCGTGATGAACTATGTAGTTGCCTGTCTCACCTTCTTCAATTCAGGTGAGAAGAACATCTGCGTCAAAGCTAGAGGACGGGCAATCAGCACGGCCGTCGATACCGTGGAGCTTTTGCGACGCGCCTTCGTGAAAGACTTGGAACTGAAGAAAATCTCCATTGGCACAGAAGAATTCGAAAGGGAAGAGGGAACAAAGCGCAACGTCTCAACTATTGAGATAAGTATGACTCGACCCTAGACCTGAAGAACTCCTCAATCCAACATTCCGAAGGTCGAGTTTCAGGTTCCCGAACGAGGTAAAAAGGGCCTGACCCACACCTTTTTCTAGGGGGTAGTCTAGCCGCTTCTGTTTTTCTGTGCTTAGACATTCTCTGCCCAACAGCAGATGAGCTTTTCTTGGAAAGCTTATGGTGAGATTTAAGGAATCAATATGGTTGAGTAGTGGCAGGGGCTACCGATTACTATAAAAACATTATTGACTATTGATAGTTTCTCAATATAGGTGAACACGAATGTCAGAATATCCCAAGATTATCGTGACTCCACCCGGACCTAAAGCCAGAGAGCTTGCAGGGCGAGATGAGAGGGTGATATCTCAGTCCTTTGTTAGGTTTTATCCTCTGGCAATAGAGAGCGGGAAAGGATGCATAATTCGTGACGTCGACGGGAATGAGTATATCGACTTCAATTCAGGCCTTGTGTGCCTTAACGTGGGGCACAGCCACCCAGAGGTTATTAAGGGAATAAAGGAGCAGCTGGAGCGCTTTCTGCATTATTCGGTTACAGACTTTCTATACCGTGAGGTTGTGGACGTGGCTGAGAAGTTGGTGGAGATCACTCCCGGTTCTTGGCAGAAGAAAGTCTTCTTCGGTAATAGCGGTGCTGAAGCTGTTGAAGCTGGGGCGAAACTTGCTCGCTGGCACACTCGGAAGCCACGGTATATTGCTTTCATCAGCGCCTTTCACGGTAGAACCTTTGGTGGGATGTCTTTCACGGCCAGTAAGCCCGTTCAGAGGCGCTACTTCTCCCCCCTAGTTCCAGGCATAGTTCATGCACCCTATGGATATTGTTACCGTTGTCCCTTCAAGCTTACTTACCCTGACTGCCATTATTGGTGTGTCGACTTCATCGATGAATATCTGTTGCAGAAATATGTTCCCCCTGAAGAGGTTGCAGCTTTTGTCTTCGAGCCAATCCAAGGTGAAGGTGGGTATGTTGTTCCCCCTCCCGAGTATTTCCAGAGGTTGAAGAAGCTGGCAGACAAGTATGGTATATTGATGATGGACGACGAAGTGCAGGCGGGGATGGGAAGAACGGGCAAGTGGTTTGCCATTCAGCATTGGGGCGTCGAACCCGATATAATATGCGTCGCTAAGTCCATTGCAGGGGGAATGCCCCTCGGTGCAATGATCGCGAAAGCTTCCATTATGGATTGGGAAGGAGGCTCTCACGCAAGCACTTTTGGAGGTAACCCTGTGTCTTGTGTTGCAGCGTCACGAGTTATAGATGTGATTAAGAATGAGAGATTGCTGGAGAACGCCACGAAGCAAGGAGCCTACATCATGAAGCGACTGAGAGAACTCAAAGAAGAATGCGATATCGTTGGGGATGTACGCGGGAAAGGGTTGATGATCGGAATAGAATTAGTGGAGGACAAAACGAGCAAGAAACCTGCGGTAAAGAAAGCTACGGATGTGATGATGAATAGCTGGAAACGTGGCGTTGCTGTGATAACTTGTGGCAAATCTACAATACGTATTGCTCCACCTCTTATCTTGACGAGGGAACTTGCAGAAGCAGGGTTAGACATCATCGTGGACGAGATTAAGAGAGCCAAGTAACCAAGCAACCCTCTCTCAATTTTTTTG
>SOJC01000114.1 GCA_004376645.1 Candidatus Bathyarchaeota archaeon | reverse complement strand
CTACTAATCTGAGTTGATCACAGAGTGCACGGCCAGCTTCAAGTCTTCGCGCGTCGTCTAACCTAGAACAGACTTCCAATAGACCCATAGTGACTCCTGTGTCTGGGTGAATTCTGAGATACTCAGCGGAACCTGGCGAACCTGGATTGTAGTCTGGATTCGCAGTTGTACCTTGAACGAATCCTGCAGCATCAAATGCAGCCGCAGACAATACTGGGTTGTATTCGTAGGGGTAAGTTCCGTCTTCGTACCAGTAGGATTGGTTTCGCCAACCTCTATGCTGATAGGATATGGGCTGGTCAATCCTGTCTGCAAAGCCTCCGCAGAAAGTGTCTACGACAAGATCTTTGTCAACTAGGAACGCAAGACCTCTTCTGAAGTTGAGGAAGTTCGTTGGGGATCTTAAGCCTGGAAACAGTGGGGACATTGTGTAGTTGTTGTTGATGTCGAACTCGTACATTCCTCGGTCACCTACAGAGCCCAGTACAACGTTTGGATCTAAAACCGCGTCAGCATATAGATCTGATGTGATTTCATATCCGACTGCGTCGATGTCGCCGGCTTTCAAAGCTGCGTAAGCAGATTCTACGTTACCGTAGAATCGGATGATTAGATTCTCAGTTCTCGCTCCTACGTCAGCCTTTATGGGAATAGTAACCATCATCACTAGCATTACTGTAGCAAATAGTATAGCAACGGGAATCTTAAGCTTCAATTTTCCTGTTCTCCTTTCTTTTTTTCAGCAATATGCAAATAAGGACATTCTCAATAAAAAGGTTTCTGGAACATTCCTCTATGAAGAACCTTAACTAAAACCTGATTTCCCCCATCGTCAGCATGCGTGCAGCACCATAATTTGACGCCTGCTTAACCCTCAAAAGGCTTTCAACCTTCTCAAGAAGGATGTGAGCACCCCCCCCTCGCGTCAAATAAGCAAACCTTTTTACTAGCTTTATTCTCATATTGTCTCTCAAATTTAGAACTGGAGAAGATACTTTGTTAGCATACACAGGACGAATATTACACATCAATCTTTCCACTGGCAAAGTTGAAACAGAACCCTTGAAGGAAGAATGGGCTAAGGAGTATATTGGAGGCATAGGGCTTGGCATCCGCCTTCTCATGAAATATTCCAAGCCTGACACAGACCCCTTCAGCCCGGACAACCCACTTATCTTTGTAACTGGCCCTCTCACAGGCACTATGGGTCCCACCGCCGGCAACGGCTACGCAGTCGTCTCAAAGTCTCCTTCAACTGGTGGAGTAGCAGAATCTAAAGCTCATGGCTTCTTCGGCCCAGAGCTGAAGAGAGCTGGCTACGACGCAGTCATCTTCACAGGTAAATCTGAGAAACTTGTCTACGCGTGGATCGACGATGACTCAGTACACCTACTGGACGCTCAGCAGTTGCAGGGAAAATCACCTTACGAGACAGATGAAGCCATAAGAGAAGAACTGGGCGACCACTACATCCGCGTATCAGCCATCGGTGAAGCAGGAGAGAAACTTGTACGATTTGCAGCAATCATAAACGACGAGTTCAGAGCAATAGGAAGAACCGGAATGGGCGCTGTAATGGGCTCCAAAAACCTGAAAGCTGTCGCTGTTCGAGGAACCAAAGACGTGAACGTAGCAGACCTGGAGGGATTCAAAGAATTCATAAAGATGATACATGAACACATGAAAGGCCCTGCCACGAGAAAATATCGAACGTTAGGAACCCCGGAAAACGTCCTCGTCCTAAACGCCTTAGCCGCCTTACCAACTCGCAACTTCACCCAAGCCACCTTCGAAGGAGCAGAAAAAGTAAGCGGTGAGTACCTCAACGAACGTTACGTCAAAAAAATCATCGGATGCGCAACCTGCGCAATGCGATGCGATCACATTGCTGTTGTTCCTGAAGGCCCATACAAAGGATCAATGTCAAGAATGGAATTTGAATGCTTATGGGCGCTAGGGCCAAACTGTGGCGTTGACCGCCTTGACGCCATAATTGAAGCTATGCGACTCTGCAACTACTATGGCATAGATGGCATCTCTGCTGGTGTAACAGTAGGCTTCGGCATGGACCTCTACAAGAACGGCATACTCAGCAAAGAGAACACGGGGGAGATGGATCTCAACTTCGGAAATCATGAAGCCTTGATAGAGACGATTAAGAAAATTGGAACCAGAGATGGTTGGCTCGGGAACGTTTTAGCAGAGGGAACCAAGAGGGCAGCGGAGAAGATCGGCAAAGGAGCCGAAAAATACGCTAATCACATCAAAGGATTAGAGTTGCCAGGCTACGACATCAGAGGATTAAAAACCGCAGCCCTAGGATTCGCAGTATCCTTCCGAGGAGCCTGCCACCTCCGATCAGGCGCATATTCACCCGACGTTAAAGGAAAAGTAAACCGCTTCATCATAGAGAAGGGCCGTGGAAAGATAATAATGGAGAACGAGGATCAGTACAACGTAATAGACTCATTAATACTCTGCAAGTTCTCAAGAGGAACATACTACGACGGCCTCGACGACATGGCAAACTACTACACCCTCGCCACAGGCATAAAAGTAACCGCAGAAGATCTCAGAAAAGCAGGAGAAAGAATAAACAATCTAGCAAGACTCTTCAACATTCGAGAAGGCGTTGGCACAAGAGAATTCGACACCCTACCCCACAAAATCATGACAGTACCCATACCTGACGAAGGGCCTGCAAAAGGAGCTGTAGTCAACAAAGAAGAGTTCGAACTTGGACTTGACGATTATTATGCAGTACGAGGATGGACAAGAAACGGCGTACCAACAGTTGAGAAACTCAACGAATTAGGCTTAGGGGAGTTTGCTGAGATAACGAAGAAGAAAGGAGAGAAATAGCTTGGCAAAGCTTCATGACAGGAAATTTGTCTCAGCAGACCCGGAAAAATGCGTCGGTTGCTGTATCTGCGAATACGTGTGCTCAATGGTTAAGGAGAAGACTTTCAACCCAACAAAGTCTAGGATACGAGTCATACGAATCGGCCCCCTCATCAACTTAGCTGTTGCATGCAGACTCTGCGAAGACCCACCCTGCGTCGCAGCTTGCCCAAGAGACGCCTTAGCTCAAGAAGAAGAATCCGGGATAATTATAGTTGACGAAGATAAATGCAACGGATGCGGATGGTGCATCGAAGCCTGTGACTATGGTGCAATCATGCTGCATCCAGAAACAAAAGTAGTCTATGTCTGCGACACCTGCAAAGAACTAGACAAACCCCAATGCGTGGAATGGTGTCCTGAAGAAGCCATAGACTTTGTAACAGCAGATGTCCTCGCTCAAAAATCAAGGCGAACTGCAGTAAAGAAACTCTTCCAAACAAGCGTAGAAAAAACAGCCGAATAAACTGTCAACAAACTAGCAGGGAGAAACTTTCGCGATGACAACAGAGAGCGCCAAAGGCACGAAAAGATTCCTCTCAGTAGACCCGGAAAAATGTGTAGGATGCAGCATCTGCGAGTTCGCATGCTCTTGGGAAAAAGAGCAAGTACTAAACCCCCTTAAATCCCGCATACGCATAATTCGAGGTCCCCCATTCATCCAACTGGCAACAACATGTAGACAATGCGAAGACACACCCTGCATAAGAGCATGCCCAAAAGACGCGTTACACCAGTCTGAAGAGACGGGAGCTATACTAGTTGAAGACGAAAAATGTGATGGATGCAAATGGTGCCTTGAAGCCTGTCAATACGGAGCCATAAGATACGACGTAGAAGCAGATACTGTGGTCATATGCGATCTGTGCGATGGAAACCCGAAATGCAAGGAAATGTGCCCTGAAGAAGCAATCGATTTCGTCTCGGAAGAGACTGACATAGCGAAGGCGTGGGTTGCTGCTTCCAGAAAATGGATTGACTCATCAGAGAAGCTCATCAGAATGGCAAAAGGAAAAGAAGAAACTGACTTCATGGCAGACAGCAAGGAAATCATGGAGCACATCGATGAGAAACTCAGAGAGCTCTTCGAGAAGAGAAAGTAACCTCTAAACCCCCCTATTATTCAACTCTCGTTTTACTTGGTCATTTGTAAGTTTTCAATCCTTGAGATTCCAACGATTCCCTTATTGCTGGTTTCTTAAGCACCTTCAGCAGTCCATAGCCAATGACTCCAGTCGCTATCAAACTACTCACTGTGATGCTTACCATCATAGCCATCCAAGCTGGCAATTCAAGACCGAATATGCTTGGAGATGGCACGATTAACCAGAGATAACCGCCACCCACGATTATTCCGATAGCGAAAGCAGCCAGTATACATGCTGGCAGTTGGCGTCTTCTAAACCAGAAAACCAGGCTTGCTGCTATCAAATTAGCTATGGGACCCACTACAACATCGACTGGATGCATGAAAACATAGGCATTGGTTAAGAATCCACCGATCGTTACGGCAGCCACTGCTGGCCACCCAAACAACGCAGCAAGCGATATTAGACAGTCAGCAATTCGCAGTTGAACTGGTCCGGAAATCGCTGGGTTCCCCACTGTAGCTGCTTGAACCAAGTTGATGACAACGTAGGAGCTTGCCAGAACAGCCGTCAAAGTAATATCTCTTGCTTCAATCTTCAATCTCTCACCTCCACTATTCCGGGGTTTCTAAGGCGGAACGGATGGGAGGTACCCACTCACCCGCCACTGGATCATATCCTCAGATTCCAATAATAAAGGTGACCCTCAGCAACAGTAGCTATTCTATCTTCCTTACAAGTTTGCTAGTCTTGAAAGAAGTTGGCTTCAAGGCGACTCTCACTATCCGCCAACCTACCTCTGGATCGATCTCTTCACTGCACACAAAGATGTCCAACGCTGCATACTTATACTCTGGCCACGTATGAATTGACATGTGGGTTTCCGCCAGGATCAGGATAACTGTTGAACCTGTTGGGGAGAACTTGTGGCAAATAGTCTTTACCACAGTGCTTCCCATCTTTTGAGCAGCCTCTTCTAACACCGCAACTAAGAATTCAGCGTCGTCGAGATTACTTTTGCACCCATATATGTCTACAAGAAGCTCGTGTATACGCTTCAACCTCTTCACCTAACGTTGACTCTTTTTCTCATAGTGGAATGCTTTCTCTGGAATCCAGCGTCCTCAAAGAACAGGATCGCGCCATAATTAGTTTCTGAGACTATTAGATCTACCCTCGCGATTCCCAAGTTTAGAAAATACTCCTCTGCAGCTTCTAGAAGCCTCCTTCCCAGTCCTTGATGGCGATACTGAGGTTTCACGATGATACTCTTGATATACCCGAACCTTTCATTTGTGCTTCTATCTCTCTCAGTTCTCAGCCAGAGCCAACCTACAACTTCATCGTTAAGAACCGCCACCTTTAAGCTGTCAGGCGCTTTCATCACAGTTCTTTCCAGTTTCTGCTTATGATAGTCTTCGCTCAGAATTGGCGCTTCCGGAAAGGATTTGACTGCGATTTCCATCTCAAACTCTAGTATTGAAGCATAATCATCTTTCTTGAACCCACGCAGCCTCAATCTTTGAGGCGATCTATCTTTTAATTTCCTTTTCTTAAGCAGCTTGAATCCTCTCTTCTTGCTGCATTTGGGACAGCCTATTCTCTTCAATTCCTCAACTGTTCTAATCTTCTCTGCTGATCCAACTTTTATCTGTCGACCACAAGAGCATCTGTAGATTCGCCAAGTCTCATTGATCTCTCCAGTGTAGAGTTTGTCGACAAAGCTTCCTGTGATTACGGGTCTCACCTCATCTGTAGTTTCAAGTCGCATAATAGAAGAGGTGTTGGCAAACATCTCTGCCCCTTCGTAATTATTGAACCTTGGAATATATTCAACGATATAAAGTCCCATCTTAATCAGAGTCTTCTGAACCTTCAACATCTCCTTCGGAGCCTGATGAGCATAAGCCAAATAGACGCTTGCACCCTTTCGTCTTCGAAGAGCACTCAGACCCCTTGAGACAAACAAGGCTAAACCAGGCAAGGTATATGGCGGATCTGTAAAGACCACATCAAATCTACTCACGAGATGTTTTGGAAGCATCTCTTTCAGATCATGTTCAACACAGTCAATGCCTAAGCAGTCTTGTTTTGAGATTTCATCAATAGTTCGGGTAAGTCTCGGGTCAATGTCAACAACAGTTATTTCCTTAGCAACTTTCAGCAATCCAACCGCAATAGACGTGAAATCATCATCACCTAAGAAGATGATTCGTCTCCCCTCAACGCTTCCCCTGTCAAGCATGAAGAGCGCTCTTAGAAGAGCCGTCTCAGCTGTTCCATGCGTCTGATCTAGCCAAGTCACGGCTCTGGGTCGCCTAGCCATATATTCTCTCAGTTTTTCCAACATAGGCTTGAAGAGATCTGTGATTCCAACACCCTTACCTTGACAGGCGGGGCACGTTTGCCTTTGTGTATACGCCAACCCTAACTGCTCCTTGACGAAAGCCTCTCCCTTCTCTGTAAGTACTGCTCCACCTTTTCTAGCCAGCATTCCTTCTTTTTCCAGCTCTCGTCTAACTGCAGCCGTCACTGGGATGGGTAGTTTCGTTAGGTAGGCAAGTTCCTTTGTGCCTATTTTTCGACTACGGTAAACTTCTTGAAATATTCTTCTTACGCCTTCCCTTCCTTCTTTGAGTTTAACCCTCTCAGAAACACTCTCTAAGAAGCCAGCTGGGGTAATTTTTTTTTCTGGACGCATGATATTTATCTCGTTCTTAACTTGAAGCTTGTTCAGCAATGGAGTTGAGGAGGGGTATTTAGTCTTTATGTGTGGCGTGTTCGAGTACGGAGTGGCTTTGGCATGTTCTCAATGTGTATCTGTGTTGCACATCTGTACAGTAATGTTTATTAAGAGTTAAGATTCAATGTATTGACAGAAGATCCAGGCTGATCACCATGAAGCACGAACTAGTCTGCCCCTACCCGAAGTGTGGCCAAACATTCCAACAAGCCGTCATGGTTACAGACAACTCCAAACTTCCCCGAGAGACCTATTATGCTTGTCCCCACTGCATGCTAAAGGTAGAGTTGCTGCTACACGATAACGGAGCAGGCAAACTAGGAAACGTAAGCATCAACCGTGTTGAAGATGAAACCCTACTATCAGAACTGGAAATCGGGCACAGAAGCAGCGGATTTGGCGAAGCAGTGTCAAATCCCCACGCTACTAGACCCACCAAAAGCTGCAAACACTTTCTAGGCTACTTATGGACCAATCGTTCCTGCCTTGAGCTCCCAGATGAGTGCGCAATTTGCCCAAATATTGTACAGTGTTACTCCCACAGGTAACAACGCTACAACCAGCTATTACTATCAAGCAAGTGCCTACAGAGCTTCACATTCCAAGTCTTCCTAAAGTCTTCCACAAACCTCAACTGAAGCTCGTTAATCTGTTAACTCTTCCTTGTGAGCGGCAATAGTCATGAATCCTGTTCAGAGTCTGAACTAAACCGCTCATTCCTCTCTCCTAGGCTCATGCACGTAAAATATTGCAAGAATTATGGATGGAATGATTATGAGAGCTGAGATGAGAAACGGAGATTGGGGTGACACATTATCATACAACAATCCACTGATCGCCATTAACATGTAAGTGAAACAACAGCGTAGAATATGTACGAGAGAGAAACTCCAAACGTAAGTGTCGAAACCAACCGTCTTCTCTAATATTTACCTGCTAAATATCCCCCTGGGAATTGAACTAAAGCTAAACACACTATTGAGACTAGCATTATTAGTCCAAGAACTATGGATCTCCCGCCTAGCTGCACCATAGTCTGAACAGTATATACTGGGTAGTTCCCCAGCGAAGTCCATCAGAATCCAACTGATAATGAGTACGAGATAGTTTCCTTTGAAAAAGGAGAATTGTTCTCGCAGTTTTTCGATTGTTTTC
>SOJC01000123.1 GCA_004376645.1 Candidatus Bathyarchaeota archaeon | reverse complement strand
TTTTCGGGTTATCTCCCGCAAACCCCCTGTTTTCTATCTCATAATATCAAGGATAACATTATCTCTTACAGTCCACTTTGCATTTTGATGTTACAGATTCAGAAGCATATGCATACAATATCTAACAATTAAATAAATCAAAGACCTTCACTATTCATGAAAACCTTGAGCACTTTAGATGTTGTTTCAGATGTTCTTGTGATTGGAAGTGGAATCGCAGGTTTGTCCTTTGCAATGAAGATAGCTGATTTCGCAAATGTAGTGCTAATCACTAAGAAGGAAAAAGCGGAATCAAACACAAATTACGCACAGAGTGGAATTGCTGCAGTTTTGTCTCCGTCTGACTCCTTTGAGACACACGTCAAAGATACTCTAGACTGTGGCGATGGTTTGAGTAAAAGGGCAGTAGTTGAGAAGGTTGTAAGAGAAGCCCCAGCACGTATCCAAGAACTCACAGAGCTTGGAGTAAAATTCTCTCGAACTGCAACAGGCAAACTCGATTTAGGAATAGAGGGAGGCCATTCAAAGCGACGAGTCGCTCACGCAAAAGACCTTACAGGCAAAGAAATTGAAGCTACCCTCCTGAATGCAGTCGCCAAGACTCCATCCATCAAGCTCTTTGAGAATCAAATCGCAATCAATTTAGTTATGAAGCATAATCGTTGTATAGGCTGTTACGCCCTAGATACTGAAAGCTCTGCAGTCCAGAACTTTGTGGCGAAGATAACGGTTCTTGCAACTGGTGGAATCGGAAGGATTTTCCTTCATACGACAAACCCAGAGATCGCCACTGGAGACGGTATCGCCATGGCGTATCGGGCAGGTGCCTCCATCATGAACATGGAGTTCACCCAATTTCACCCAACATACCTATACCAACCCAAGGAAGCATCCTTTCTAATCTCCGAAGCCCTCAGAGGCGAGGGAGCGGTTCTTCGAGACAAGCGTGGAAGGCAGTTCATGGCAGACTATCACCCTATGAAAGAATTAGCCCCGCGAGATATAGTTTCGAGAGCCATTGATCAAGAGTTAAAGAGAAGCGGAGATGATTATGTATTTCTGGATATCTCACTTAGAGACTCCAAATTTATTCAATCTCGGTTTCCGGGGATATATGAAAAATGCTTATCATTTGGAATCGATATCACCAAAAACCCTATTCCAGTGGTCCCTGCAGCTCATTATTGTTGTGGGGGTGTAAGAACCACTATTGCTGGCGAAACCGATATAAAGAACCTGCTCGCAATCGGTGAAACCGCTTGCACAGGTCTTCACGGAGCCAATCGCTTAGCCAGCAATTCCTTGCTGGAGGCCCTAGTTTGCTCTCACTATGCCGCCAAGAGGTGCAAAGAACTACTTAAGAAAAGACCCATTCTACACTCCTTTACACCATGGGAATCAGGGAACGCTGTAAACACTGACGAGGCTGTAGTGATTACCCAAAATCGGGACGAGATTCGTCGTCTGATGTGGAGCTATGTAGGAATCGTGCGTTCTAACAAACGATTGACTCGCGCTAAGAAGCGAATAGCCCTGCTGCAGGAAGAGATCAATCAATACTATTGGGATTTTATCATTACAGCAGACCTCATCGAGCTACGTAACATGGCGTCAGTTGCAGAACTTATCATTGACTCTGCCATTTTGCGTAAAGAAAGTCGAGGAATCCACTATTCTCTGGATTATCCTCAGAAATTACTTACTGCTCAAGACACCTTATTGAAGAAACAGGATGTGCACACAGCGCTCACTTGAATGCGTAAAGTTCGATTGGGAATTGAACCGTATGAATTCATGGCGAGATATTCCGATATGATGTAGCCATCCTGAAATTGTCAATGTAGTCATTTAGGTTATATGCGCACGCTATCCGCATGTGGGGCAAGAGCTGCTTGAGCCTGTGCTGCCGCCCACAAATTCGTTTTCACCGTAGAGTTTCTCCCAACACTCTGAGCACACCTCGATGTGCCCCAACTTTTTGTGGTTAGCACCCAACAAGGACAAATTCTTCCCATTCTTACCGCAGATATCACACTTCGCCATCTTACTTCGACCAAAAACGGAGAGAACATAGTTTTTAAATCTTTCTCTCGAGCTTACGGTTGCAGATGTCACCATCGCTAAAGGATTGAACAAGATTTGACGATGAGGTTTAGAGTGAGTATTGACTCTGACAAGTGCGTTGGATACGGTGATTGTGTAAAATCTTGTGTCTATGTTGTTTTGGAAATCATAGATAATATAGCCTATCCGGTCAAACTTGAAAACTGTAAAGGATGCAAAGACTGCTCACAGGAATGCGAAGCGGAGGCAATAAAAATCGTTCATATATAAAGTTCTAATTAAAACCATGTCCTTTACCATCCAACTTCACTATTTCCCTTTGAGAGAATAACTTTTTTCGCCAGCTCTAATCGGTACTTCCAGCCAGTTTTCTGGAGGAATG
>SOJC01000080.1 GCA_004376645.1 Candidatus Bathyarchaeota archaeon | reverse complement strand
GCAACTTTAACAACGAATTCGTCGTCCTTTTTAGGAAGTAGTGCGTGCGTGTATTGAGTTTGCCTACAGAATTTTATATAAATACTCTAAAAATTTAAATACAATCGTCTATTACTGTAACAGACTCACGTGAGGAATACTTATGGGGCGTTTCAAAATTGATTGTATGTTCTCTTCATGTTAAAGAATGGATGCACATAGGGGTTTAGAATGGTGAAGTTTGTTAGGAAAAGAGATGGAAGGTTAGCGGAATTCGACCAAAACAGAGTAGCTAACGCTATAGAAAAGGCATTTCAAGCAGTAGATAGAGAAAATGTAAGCAAATCTGAAGGATTAAGCAATCAAGTTGTTGCCACCTTAGAAAAGAGATTCGGTGAAGACGGTGTTCCAACAGTAGAAGAGATACAAGACATTGTGGAAGAAGGGCTGATTAAGAACAAATTCGTGGAGGTTTCCAAGGCTTATATTCTCTACAGGCAGCAGCACGCGGATATGAGAAAGTTAGCGTTTCTCCTAAGCTCTGATGATATAGTGGATAATTACCTGGATGGTACAGACTGGCGCATCCGCGAAAACGCCAACATGAGCTTTTCTCTCCAAGGACTAAATAATCATCTCTCTTCTCGACTGGTATCGCATTATTGGCTGACAAGAATGTACTCCCCCACCATCAGGGAAAAACATGTATCTGGAGCATTCCACATACACGACCTTGCCGTCTTGGGGCCATACTGCGTCGGTTGGGATTTAAGAGATCTTCTACTGTCCGGATTCGGTGGAGTTTCTCAGAAGATTGAGAGCAAACCTGCCAAGCATTTTAGAACCATGCTAGGCCAGGTTGTTAATTTCTTCTTTTCCTTGCAGGGTGAAGCTGCAGGTGCTCAAGCTTTCAGTAATTTTGACACCTATCTAGCTCCTTTCATCTATTATGACAACTTGGACTACAAGCAAGTTGTGCAAGCGATGGAAGAATTCTTGTTTAACATGAATGTCCCTACTAGGGTAGGTTTTCAGACCCCCTTCACAAACATTACCTTGGATGCTTCAGTGCCCAAGTTCATGGAAGAGGAAGGGGCCATCGTTGGAGGACGTATGCTAGATAAAACCTATGGCGACTTCATGAAAGAAATGGACATGTTTAATAGAGCTTACATCGAGGTGATGTCTCACGGTGATAAGAAAGGTAGAGTATTCACCTTCCCCATAGTTACTTATAACGTAACTGAAGACTTCAACTGGGAACTTGAAGGACTATTTGAATTAGTGGCAAGATATGGTACACCATACTTCTCCAACTTCATAGGCAGCGAAATGAGTCCTGAAGATGTAAGGAGTATGTGTTGTCGACTAAGAATAGACAATAGAGAACTGCGGAGGAGAGGTGGAGGCTTTTTCGGCTCCAACCCGCTAACAGGGTCTCTCGGAGTGGTCACCATAAACCTGCCTAGAATAGGATATGTCAAAAACGATGAAGATGAATTCTTAGAACACCTAGCTGATTTGATGGATATCGCTAAGGATAGTTTAGAGATTAAGAGGAAATTTGTTGAGGGCTTTACAGAACAGGGATTGTATCCATATTCCAAGTTTTACTTGCGGGGGATAAAGGAGAGGTTTGGCAATTACTGGCAGAATCACTTCTCCACAATCGGACTAATCGGAATGAACGAAGCTCTTTTGAACCTCTTAGGCTGTAACATTGTTTCCGAAGAGGGGTTGAAATTTGCAGTCAAAGTTTTGCAGTTTATGCGGAAAAGACTTTCGGAATATCAACATGAAACTGGAAATATCTACAATCTCGAAGCAACCCCAGCAGAGGGAACATCTTACAGACTGGCGAGAATCGATAAGAGGGAGTATTCCGACATAATCGTTGCCAACGAGAAGTATATTGACAACAATGGAACTGAACCATTCTATACAAATTCATCACAATTGCCAGTAGATACTGAACTCAACCTCTTTGATGCTTTGGCCCACCAAAATAAACTTCAAACTCTTTATACCGGTGGAACGGTTTTTCATATTTTCCTTGGAGAGTCTAATCCGTCGTGGAAGAGTATTTCCGCTTTGATAAGAAGGGTTGCTGAAAGAACTGAATTACCCTATTACACAATCACCCCCACATTCAGCGTTTGTCCCGTTCACGGATATCTCTGTGGTGAGCATTTCCTTTGTCCCCATTGCGGTGAAAGATGTGAAGTGTATTCAAGGATTGTTGGATATCTAAGACCAGTTAGTCAATGGAATGATGGAAAACAGAGCGAGTATAAGATTAGAAAAACATTTGATAGCAGTCTATCTGCATGTATACTACCCGAACAACGTAATATACCTACAATCACAGCTAAATAAAGTACCAGTGTTTAGAAATCTGTCAGAGAGACCCCCGAGTAAAATCGAGAAATAGCAGATTCCGCCAAAAGGTGATTCAAAATGAACCATTTAAAA
>SOJC01000014.1 GCA_004376645.1 Candidatus Bathyarchaeota archaeon | reverse complement strand
GCGGGCCCGGGGGGATTTGAACCCCTGGTCTCCGGCTCCGAAGGCCGGCGCCTTAATCCAGACTGGGCTACGGGCCCAAAGAGAGATAGGGAAATAATGATTAAAGAGTTTCTTTCCTCTTCGGAAACTACTAAGACAAGGGTCGGGTATTATTCCTTTGTCTTAAATTGCTCTGAATAGGCTTCTTTTTGCTTTTAGGGAGTACAGAAAAGGTATTTATGTTGCTGGAGGGAGGTTTTGGACATGAAGCCTAGCTTGATCAGATTCCTCGCTTTTGCAGCTGTGATGGGGTCTGTGACTTTCATGCCTATATATGCTAGGGAGTTGGGGATTCTCGATTCTGAGATAGGCGTCATCGTGGCTTTCTACTCTCTAGCCTTGTTTCTGTCGTCCTTCATCTTTGGTCGTTGGTCCGACCGATTTGGCAGGAGGCTCTTTCTAATGGTTGGATTGGCACTTGCTTCAGTCGCCTTTTTCCTTCAAGTATTCGCTCAAGACTTCTGGTCTCTGCTGATGATTCGTGTTCTGGTAGGGTTCTCAATGGGCATATTTCCAGCCGCTCTGATTGCTCATGTTCATGAGAGCGGGAAGGATCTGTCCAAGTTTTCAGCTTTCGGAGCATTAGGATGGGCCCTAGGCTTACTGATAGCTGGTCCAGTAGCTGATAATCTTACAATTAGAGGCGTCTTTCTCTTAAACGCAGTTTTTCTCTTGCTTGCTGTCTTGGTGGCGTCGAGGATAAAATTCGGAGACAAAACTCCTTTAAAGCTTCCAAGGTTTCCTACAAAGATAATCCGAAAGAACCTGTCTCTCTATCTTGCAATATTGATTCGCCACAGTGGGGCTCACATGATTTGGACCTTCTGGCCACTTTTCTTACAATCGTTGGGCGCAAGCTTGCTGTGGGTAGGCGTTATACAGGCGGTAAACGCTGGAACCCAGTTTGTGTTCATGTATGTTTTCAGTGGTAAGGTAAAATATGTTGCATCAACTGCGTTGGGGCTGCTATTGTCCAGTGTTACATTCTTCTGCTTTACTTTTGCCTCTGATTTTTGGCAGATAATCCCAATTCAGATTATCTTAGGGGTTTCTTGGGCACTGCTGTATGTGGGGGGATTGAGGTTTCTCATGGATAGGAACGTTGAGAAGGCAACAGTTAGCGGTATGTTCGATTCCGTTTTAAGTCTATCATCAATACTAGGTCCTTTTCTTGCAGCTTTTGTTATTATAATCGATGGTTATGGAAGCATAATGTACGTAGCGTCTTTCCTAGCGTTCATAAGCTTCCTGCTGTTCTGGGTTTCGGAGAAAGCGAAATAGTTCGCGTCGTGATTATATGGAGCTTAGCTTATGGAATTGGTTGGCTTCAAACCTGTAACAGCAGAGAAGTCGAGTTGTGAGTATTTAGAATTACGCCCTTAGAACTTGCTTTGTTTCTAAAAACGCTTATAATGAGCTGCCAATTTATTTAAGCCTGCTTTGATACGGAAGGGCCGGTAGCTCAGTACGGCTGGAGCGTTCGGCTGATAACCGAAAGGTCGAGAGTTCAAATCTCTCCCGGCCCACCAGTTCCGGAGTACTAGCAAATTGTACATGTATGCCATTGAAATGTGTTGAGTGTTCTAGGGTTTGAGATTAAAATTCTGCCTTTAACGCGAGTACAGCGCAAACTAACATTATCGATGGTATATTGAGCGTAAGTTTTAAGTGAGAGGTACATTCACAACTTCCATTAATATTCCAGAGTGGTGTGTGCATGAGGGGTTACCATGACTAGATATCTTCGCGATCAGATACATTCGAGCTTAAGATGATGGAAATGCCAAAGATATTGGGAAAAATAGAAAAACCATCCGTGGAGAAATCCAAGGTTGGCAAGAAATTGTATTGTGTCCCACTGTTGTTTTCTACGAAAGAAGCTCCACAAGATTATGTGAAAATGTTAGATCAATATTGGGATCAAGTTGAAGAACACGTGAGTAATTTGGAGAAAGTAGGCGTACCTGTGAAGATTTATCATGAAATTATTTTTTCAACTGGTCAAGCTGGTCTGCAAGCTATTCAACGTCAAAATGAAAGGACCTATCAATTTGTCAAATCTAAAGTTGATAAAGGAGTTTCTCTTGAAGCGTTGGAAGATGAAAAACTGTTCAAGGAGTATATGGATTGGGGTATGTGCTTATCAGTGGTTAGAAGTCCTGATGTAGCCAAGAAAATTCTTGAATTTTATAGGAATGCTGAGCAAAGAAGAGATAAACACATTGTGAAGCGGATAAATGAAACACTCAAAGAAGGTGAATCTGCAATATTGCTTATGAGAGATGAGAACAGGATACGTATTCAACCTCGATTCTCGTCCGATATCCACGTATTTCTTGTTCAACCACCTGCTCTGAATGACATTTACCGTTGGGCCAGGAACAGTGTAGCCAAGACTGTTGAAAGAACCAAGAATTGAGACAACAAACTT
>SOJC01000104.1 GCA_004376645.1 Candidatus Bathyarchaeota archaeon | reverse complement strand
GAAGCGCGAATTTTCGGGCTCCACACATCAATTGTTTAAGTCCGTGGATCAACCTTTGATTGTAGGTGTAAAGGCCAATTGCTCCTGTAGGTAAGCTCTTGAATTTTTCTCTAAACTTGCTTTTCAACCTAGTTGCTTCGACAAAGATCGCATCGATGGTGTTGCCATATCTTGCATAGTAGACTGGAAGATTGTCTTCATTGATTCTACCACCAACATTTTTGCCTATCATAGCTGCGGTAAGGGGAGCTCTTGCCATGCCTATTGCTTTGACATATGGTGCACCTAGCGCCAGTGCTTTAAAGATGTGATCTTCCATAGTAATACCTCCCGCGAACGCCACACTAGGTACGTAGTCTCCTCTCTTAGCTAGTCTATCGATATATCGATACGTTAATGACCATATCTCTACGCTGGGTATTCCCCACTCATTCATCATACGCCAAGGGCTCATTCCAGTTCCGCCACCTGCACCGTCAACGGTAAGTAGGTCGATCTTAGCCTTCGACGAGAATTTTACAGCTCTTGCCACGTCTGCTGGTCGGTAAGCCCCTGTCTTTAGAAAAATGTACTTAGCACCTAAGTCTCTGAGTTCTCTCACTCTGCTCATGAAAGATTCTTCTGTAACCATGCCAACTCGAGAGTGCCTTTCAAATTCTTTAAAGTGTTTTTTCTTGAAAGCTTCAATAATGTCAGGATCCTCAGGATCGGGGATAACTATGTATCCTCTTTTCTTCAGAAGCTGCGCCTTGCCCAGATCTCTGATTTTAACTTCGCCGCCAATATCTTTGGCTCCTTGACCCCACTTTAGTTCAACAGCGTCTACTTCTAAATCTGACATTGCATATTCAAGAACGCCAAGCTTCGTATCTTCTATGTTGGATTGAACAACAATGGCACCATAGCCTTCTTCCCTCCATTCTTTGAAGGCTTTCACTCTCCATTCCAATTCCGGAGAATGAGTCACTTTTCCATTGTTAAATTTTGAGTCAACATCCATGCCACATACATTTTCCCCTATTACTTGCATTGTTCCTGAGATTGCTGCGCCAATAGCCAATTCTTTCCAGTTATCTTTGGCGATTTTTGTCGATCCAAGTCCACAGGTGAACCATGGAACCTTTAATTTTATACCTTCACCTTGACCTATTTTGGTTTCCAAGTCAACGTTGGGAAATATGGCTTTATCACTGTCGGCTTCAATGCCAACAGCCCCTACGGTTGTTCCCATGATGTTGAAGTGCGAAAGGTTTACGGGATAGTTCTTTTGGGATCCAGTGGTTATTATGCCGAAAGGCGCTGGGTAAATGACTTCGCTACCTCTTATGGCGGATTTGGCAACTTCGCATGGACCAGGGCATCCATCTATGCAAGTGACGCAAAGCCCGCTGACAGGACATGGATCGGTTCTATTTTTAGTTAGAGTTGCTGGACTTCTATTTGGTTTTGAAAAGGTCATACTATTTTTCCTCCTTTTGTACACAGGCTCCACATGAGTCTAGAGTACACATGACTTGGTCATACTTTTCTACACATTGCGGGGTTATGACAAGACAGGAGTTACAGAGTTCTCCTGGAGATTTTACGCCTCGGCACTGCAGTTCTACTACAGGGCAAATATACATGCAGGCTCCGCAGTTACGGCATATTTCGCTGGACACACGAAAGGGGGTAACTACCTCTCTCTCTTGCCCTCTACCCACAAAACCTATCGCCCCGCTTCCCATCTGTTCAGCACACATCCTTACACATAACCCGCAAAGGATGCAGTCTTTGCTTTCCATCTTGAATCTTACATGCTCCAATCCTATCTTGGAGGCCAAGTCTTGCAGGGTCTTCGAGTTGGGGCATCTGGCAATTAACAATTCCAATATCAGCTTCCGCCCCTTTACCACTCTCTGCGAATGCGTTTTCACCCTTATTCCTTCCTTAGCAGGGTATAGGCAAGAGGCCACTAGTCTCGTTCTTCTTCCATCGTTAACCTCTACCATACATAAACGACAGGCGCCGTAGGGAGTCAACTCATCGTGGTAGCATAAGGTTGGGATGTTGAACCCATAGAATCTAGCGACTTCAAGTATAGTGGAACCTTCTTCTGCTTGAACTTTTACTCCGTCAATTGTGAGGGTTACCATCTAATCACTTCCTACTTCACCATTATCGCTTCAAATGGGCAAACATCTCGGCAGACACCGCATCTAATACATTTGTTGGGGTCTATGGTGTGGGGAGTCTTTGGTTCGCCTTTTATAGCCTGTTGAGGACAGAGTTTCAAACAGGCACCACATCCTGTGCATTTGTCTTCAAGAATAGAATACTCAATAAGGTCTTTGCAAATGCCTGCAGTGCACTTTTTGTCTTTCACGTGAGTTTGATATTCATCTTGGAAATACTTCAAAGTTGACAGAACAGTGTTTGGAGATGTTCGACCAAGACCACAAAGAGAAAAATCCTTAATCATCTCTGCCAACTCTTGAAGAAG
>SOJC01000085.1 GCA_004376645.1 Candidatus Bathyarchaeota archaeon | reverse complement strand
AATCCTCTATGTACCCAAGTTTATGCTGCCTGTGTGTACATGGAAGTGTTAGATTATGCCTTTTTCTCCAAGTCTCGTCAGATGGTATCTTACCGTGCTCTCTACAACATTTAGTTTCTCTGAAAGCATGTATGCAGTCCAAAACTCAACAGATAGGGATTCTCCCATGAACTAGGTCGTTGCGCATGCATGCATAGCCTATCTACAATTTACTGTAAATTCTTATTTTCAAAGATGTGCAAAATTGATAAATAATTGTATTCGCAATTGAGGAACTATGGATGACACGGTTGGAACGGAGTGCGGAGTATTCGCCGCTGTCGATTTCAGAAAGAACTCCATATTCCCCTATGTTTATTGGGGTATGCGTGCCCAGAACCACAGGGGTCACCAATCACACGGCTTCCTAACATATGATGGGAAGTTCAATGTCCATCGAGGTTTGGATCTTATTCCAAAAATAAAGACAAAGGACATCCCAAACTGGTTATTACGCTTGCCAGGCCACGTAGGCATCGGAAACGTTAGATATACAACATCAGGGAGGTTGAATGAGGAAGCGCTCATAAA
Source organism: Candidatus Bathyarchaeota archaeon (assembly GCA_004376645.1). Classification (GTDB taxonomy): domain Archaea; phylum Thermoproteota; class Bathyarchaeia; order Bathyarchaeales; family SOJC01; genus SOJC01. The sequence continues at coordinate 22,590 of SOJC01000085.1, read as the reverse complement.
AGGTATCCAACCTGTCACTATAGAAACAAAAAAGGTTAAACTAGCTATATCCTTCAATGGAAACATTGTCAATACCGTAGGGTTAAAGAAAGAAATCTGCAAGACTTTTTCAAACTTCTCCTATGACTGCGATGCTGAACTAATCTGTAGAAAACTTGCAGTCGAGCTGATGCAGAACCAAGACTTGCAATCAGCAGTCAGGACATGCATTAAGGAAGTTGAGGGCGCCTTCTCTGTAAGCGGGATTACTCAAGAAGGTGAGCTTTTCGCCTTCAAAGATCCCTATGGTCTGCGACCCCTATGCACTGGCTGCAATGCAGAAGGAAACATCTGCGCCTTCTCTTCTGAAACTGTAGGTCTGGACATCAACAGCTTCAATCATGGATTCGAAATTGAACCCGGAGAGTTTGTGAAGGCTGCTGACGGAGACCTGGAACGAAAGCAGATCATAGCTACAAAAAGGAAGGCCCTCTGCGCCTTTGAATTCGCATATTTCGCTCGTCCAGACTCAAAACTGAACGGTAGCTATGTCTACAAAGTTAGAGAGGAATTTGGCAAAAATCTTGGAAGAGAATACGAAGATATTGTGAAGAATGCAGACGTAATTCTTTCACTACCGGAAACAAGCGATGATGCAGCTTATGGACTCCACGAAGAGACAGGATTACGATGGGAGAGAGGTACAAGAAGACACCGATATGTCACTGATCGAGCCTTCATCTTACTCTCACATGAACGCCACTCAACAATAAATCGGAAAATAAACATTGTAGATCACAGAATATCAGGCAGAAACCTCATAATCGTCGATGATAGCATCGTCAGAGGAGACACAACAAGAGTAGTCGTCAAAAAAATGCGCAAACTAGGTGCGAAAGAAGTGCACCTGTTCATCACCTTTCCCCGCATCATAGGACCATGCTTCTACGGCATCGATATGGCAACTTATGGAGAACTAATAGGATCTACCCAGACACCTCAAGAAATTGCACAGACAATAGGAGCAGATTCAGTGAACTTCCAATCGCTGGAAGGATTTATTAAAGCCACAGGATTAAAAAAGGAAGAACTATGCCTTGGCTGCGTAACTGGCAAATATCCAACACCTCTTGCTCAAAGACTAGCAAACTGGATGCGTAAGAAATTCGAAGGTGGACACAAGGAGATAGGAAGACTCTACGAAATTGACGTTGAAAATATCTCAGAAACATAAGAAACTTATTTGACGTAAAGGTTGAGTATATGGAAAAAACAGGGATCCTAGTCGTATCCTATGGAGCTCGAGAAGCCGCCATAATCGACACAATCCAGCAAAGCCTAGAATATAGACCAGAAATTTACGTTGTAGACAAACAGAAGAATCCTTTCAATGTAAGGAAGGCAAAAGAACACGTTGTCATTCCAGATCTCAACGTTAACAAGATTTTAAAGTTTGTCATCAGACGGAAAGGTAAGATAGACTTCGGAATAGTCGGACCTGAGAAACCCATAATTAATGGATTGAGAGATTCCATCGAGAGAGAGACTGAGATACCAATCATTTGCCCGACGAAAAAGTATGCTCTTGAAGCTAGCAAAGTTGCACAAAGAGAACTCTTCGAGAAGACTGTGCCAAACGCCAATCCTCGATTCAAGGTCTTCGATCCTGCAAACTACAAAACAACAATTGAGGTTAAGAAAGCAGTATACTTATGGCTAGATGAGCTCTCCAACCAAGCTGTTGTGAAACCCGACGTTCCAGCCGCCGGAAAGGGAGTAGGCGTTTGGGGAGACCACTTCAATACACGAAGACAGTTATTCGACCACTTCCTAAGTAACTACATTCATGGAAAGGTGATAATAGAAGAAAAGATTGAAGGAGAAGAATCTAGCTTTCAAGCTTTCTGTGATGGGAAGAACTTAACACCTCTGCCAGAAACTCGCGATTATAAGAGAGCATTTGATGGAGATCAAGGACCTAACACAGGAGGGATGGGATCATACAAAGACACGGATACTCTCCTACCCTTCATGTTAGCAGAAGACCGAGACAAAGAAATTGAGATCGTGCACCGAATCTTTAACTCGCTGAGAAGTCAGAACAGTGGAGATCAACTGAGAGGCGTCCCCTTCTACGTTGCCTTCATCCACACCGCCAAAGGCCCCAAGATACTAGAGAATAACAGCAGACCTGGGGATCCTGAAATAATAAATATTCTCCCACTTCTAAAAGATGACTTCATTGATATTTGCTTCAAAATGATAGAAGGCAACCTCACAAGAGTCCGATTCGACAGAAAAGCATCTGTCGTTACCTACCAAGCACCTCCTACATATGGAGGCTATTCCAAAACTTTCCCTGAAGATGTTGATCAGGAACAAATCGGCAAACCTACAAAACTAGAAAACGCCTATAAACTTGTCCAAGAAACAAGTGGCAACATCCGTGTTTATCCAGCTTCTATGGAACTCAGGGGAAGCGAAGTTTATGCACTCACTTCACGAGCCATTGCTGTTGTAGGAGTTGGAGAAACTATCCAAGAAGCTCGCGAACTTTCTCTGAAAGGAATAAACGCTATTGAAGGAGGATCCCTCTGGCACAGAACCGACATAGCTTCAAGTGAGCACATCAAGAGAAGCATAAATCATATGCAAGAATTGAGGCTCGATAATCGGTGAACGAGGGAAAGAGAGTCTTCATAACTGACTGTGAAGGACCGATTTCGAAAAATGATAACGCCTTCGAATTGGCAAGTCACTTCATCCCTGAAGGCGAACGATTCTACACGCAAATAAGTAGATACGACGATGTCCTAGCCTATGTTGTCAAGAGAGAAGGATACAATGCTGGGGACACTCTTAAACTGATTGTGCCTTTTCTCAAAGCTTATGGGGCAACTAACGCGAAGATAGCAAAGCTTTCAGCCCAAAATATCGTTTTGATGCCAGGCATCAAGGAAACTCTGCAGTTTGTTCAAGAGATGCCCAGCTTCATCGTTAGCACCAGCTACGAACATTACATTAGGGCTCTGTGTAACGTACTCGATTTTCCTTATAGTAATGTGTACTGCACCTGTTTGGACATTGACTCTCACAGCGTGAGCAGTGCAGAACTGGAAAGATTGAAGGAGTTCAGGCGACAAATCCGCAGGCTACCTCTGATCGAATTTTCTAAAAATATCACATCACTTCAAGACCTTTCAGAAACAGATCAACGCACCATAGAACAGTTGAACGACGTCTTTTGGGAAAAGATAACGAATATGGAATCTGGCGTTTTTCTCAAAGAGATCAAACCAATTGGGGGGGTTGAAAAAGCCAAAGCCGCTGAAGATATTGTGTATCGCTCTAGAACAAGTCTGCGCGATGTCATCTATGTTGGCGACAGCATAACAGATGTTGAGTGCTTCCGATTGATCAGAAAAAATGGGGGAGTCACAATCTCTTTCAATGGCAACGAATATGCAGTCATCGAAGCTGATATCGCTATTCTTTCTAACAACGCACTACCAATAGCAGTAATTGCCCAAGTCTACGGAAAATATGGTTCTGACTCAGTCTACGATTTGGTTAATAACTGGAAGAGGGAGAAGTTGTCCAGATTCAAAGTCGTTCCTGCATTGCTGAAAGCGGTCGAGCAAACGTTTCCACATGTTTTGCCAGAAGTCAGCCGGGTTACGAAGAGTAATGTAGAAAGACTCGCCAAAGAGAGTAGTTCATTTAGAAAACGTGTAAGAGGAGAAGAGGTGGGAAGACTTGGATGAGAAGTATAGTTTATCTACCTGCTTCATCGAGATGTGTTCTTTATGAAGGCTGAAGTTGAGGAAACATACGCTGAGGCTTTTGAGGGACTTTTCAGCAGAATAATTGTGACAGCCGATGACGAGCAAGTCTTAAGAAGCGCTGCTTATGACGCAACTGCAACCCCCTCTATTGTTCTGGGAAGAGTAGAAGGAGGAATAGAAAGGTGGCTAAGCTCGAAGGAAACTCCAGATGGACGAAATGGGGCAGTTCTCCAGTTTTGGGGTGGTCTAGATGGCAAGAAGCCTTTGCAGATTTCATTACAGACACTGAAGAAAGAGATGTCAAACAGGATTAGGCAGGATATATTAGTCAAACCTTTCACAGCACTTTTTGATGATTTGCCGAACCCTCTTGGGAAGCTTGACTTCATGGAAACAGTGGGTCATTGTGGAGATGGCTTTGAATGGGAAACTGAATTGTACGGACGCAACATCATCGTCGTTCCCATAATGGCTCCAGACTTCCTTATTGAAAGGCACATAGGTTACGCACGAGGGGTTATGGGGGCCAATTTCTGGTACATGTGTGAGACCAAGAAAGCTGTGATGGTTGCCGGAAAAGCTGCTCTTAAGGAGATCCAAAACGTTGAAGGAGTTGTGACACCTTTCGGTATATGTTCTGCAGGTTCAAAGCCTGAGACGAGGTTTCCCAAGATAGGCCCCACAACTAATCATCTATATTGCCCATCCTTGAAGAAAAAACTTCAAGAAGCTTCAAAAGTTCCTGAAGGAATCCATTATATTCCTGAAATCGTCATTAATGGAATTACACTTAATGCTGTCAAGACAGCGATGAGAGTTGGGATTGAAGCAGCAGGATGCGTAGATGGAGTTAAAATAATCTCAGCTGGAAATTACGGGGGTAAATTAGGCAAATACAAGATCTCCTTAAGAGAGTTGTTCCCATGATTGAATTCGACGCTGTCGGCTTCGGAGCTCTGAACATAGACAGACTCTTCAACGTAAACGAGATCGCCAAAGAAGACGAAGAAAGTCACATCCACAATCTCAAAACATATTGCGGTGGCTCCGCCGCCAACACCATCATAGGTCTAGCCCGTCTACGACTACAGACAGGATTCATCGGCAAGGTCGGCTCTGACGAGGAAGGAAAACTCTTGCTGAATGACTTCAAGAGAGAAAAAGTTGACACAAAAGAAGTTGCCATAGCAAAAGACGGGCGAAGCGGCAGCGTAATAGGTTTCGTAGATGGACAAGGGAGAAGAGCGCTCTATGTAGACCCAGGAGTCAATGATTCAATAACCCTTCAAAGGACTACTTTGGAATACTGCGAGAACACTAGGCTTCTACACTTATCATCTTTTGTAGGCGATCAATCCTTCCAGAGTCAAAAGAAGTTGATTAAAAAGATTCCAAAACACGTTAAGGTGAGTTTTGACCCCGGAATGTTATATGCTAGGAGAGGATTGTCAGCTCTTAGACCCTTCATAAGGCGATCCTTTGCAGTGCTTCCAAATAAGGCAGAGTTGAAGCTACTCACAGGCGAAGAATATGAAATAGGTGCTGACAAACTGATATCTGAAGGAGTGAAAATTGTCGGAGTCAAGATGGGCAAAAGAGGATGTTACGTAACAAATGGCAAAATCAAACATAAGGTGGTCCCTTTCAAGGTCAAGGTAATCGATACTACCGGAGCTGGTGATGCTTGGAACGCTGGTTTCATATACGGTTTGCTCACCAATAGAACTTTAATTAATTGTGGAAGGCTCGGTAACCTTATTGCGTCAAGATGCATCTCTAGGAGAGGAGCTAGAACCGGGTTACCTCAAATCAGCGACCTTCAGCAACAAGGTGAACTTCTTGAGTGAATCTAAAGCAGATTTTGAAAAGATTAAAATATGTAAAAGCTGGCTTCTCAGCGTTAGTTGTGTCTGATATGAAACTGTTGGTTTTAGGTTATGGTAACATAGGCTCTATCATCGCCTCCGATCTGGCCTCTAGTATGCCCTCAGCGCACATAGTTATAGGAGGTAGACGACTGAGCAAGATTGAAGAAGTAGTCAAAGACATTAAGAGGGAAAACGTTTCTGGAATTCAAGTGGACGCTCGAAAACACGACAATTTAGTCAAAACACTAAAAGGGTTCGACGTTGCAGTAGGAGCTTTGCCTGGGGAGCTTGGCTTTCGGTCAATTAAGGCTGCTATCGAAGCGCAGGTGGATTTTGTGGATGTTTCGTACATGCCTGAGAATCCTCTCACTCTACACGAAGAAGCTGTAAGAGCTGACATTACCGTTGTGCCTGACTGTGGTGTAGCTCCTGGAGTGAGCAACCTCCTTGTTGGCTTTGCCGCTGGCAAACTCGAAAAGGTCGAGGATGTTCAGATAATGGTTGGTGGCCTTCCTGAAAAGCCGATTCCTCCTTTTGGCTACACAATCACATGGTCAGCAGAAGGTCTTATCGACGAGTACATTAGGAAAGCCAAAATGATTGAAGATGGGAGACTTATTGAAAGAGAAGCATTGACGGGTTTGGAGAAGATTGAGTTTCCCGGCGTAGGTATGCTTGAAGCGTTCTACACTGATGGTCTAAGGACGTTGCTTTACACCCTTGAAGGAGTTAAGTCAATGTGGGAGAAGACACTTCGATATGACGGTCACGTCTCAAAGATTAGGTTCCTAAAGGCACTAGGCTTTCTGGATGAAACCCCTATTGATTTGGGGAAGGTTCAGTTGTCACCTCGAAAGCTAACGGTAAAACTCTTCGAGGACAGGCTTACGAGGCCTGAGATTCCAGATCTTCTGGTAATGAAAGTAGAAGTTGGTGGGATAAAGGAAGATAATAGAATACGATTCGTTTACAGCCTTCTGGATCGCTATGACGAGAAGCAAGGGGTAACAGCGATGGCGAGAACTACAGGATATCCAACTTCAATCGTAGCTCAGATGATAGCCCACAACATGATAGAAGAGAAAGGAGTGGTTCCCTTAGAGAAGTTGGGAGACAAAGAGGAAATCTTCAACCACATAATGGAAGAACTGAAGCGACGGCGTATAGAAATTAAAGGATCCCTCCCTACCTAGAAACTCGCGAATTTATGAATTACCATTGATCTACCTAGTTCTGCATTGAGCGATCAGCTAGACGCCGCTTGCTGGATTCAGAATTTCTTTGTCAAATATTCAGCAACAGATTCAAAGATGAATCTTCCATCCCCAAAAGTTGGGGGGCCATCATTTCTCGTCCAGTCTGGCAGCTGCCAGCCAAAATATGCGCGCTCTGGGTGGGGCATCAGGCCGAAGGTTGTGCCAGTTGGATTTGAAATCCCTGCGATATCATAGAGTGATCCGTTAGGGTTCGATGGGTATTCGTCATTAGCCGTTTCTCCATTGCTGTGACAATATCTGAGGACAATTTGATGATTTTCCATCAGTTTCTCAAGCTGCTTTCGCTTTTTCTCTCTTGCAAGTATAAACCTTCCCTCTGCATGGGCAACAGGGATTTTTAAGACACGCTTTGAGGCTGTTTTTCTGGTGAAGGCACAATGACTATGATCTTCAAGCTTGAGATATACCCACCTGCAGTTATACCCGGTGGGGATGTTTGTTCCAAGTGCTGCTTCAGGGAACGAGCTGATTCCTTCAAATTGAGGAAGAAGACCAGCTTCGACTAGAACTTGAAAGCCGTTGCATATGCCTAGAATCGGGCGATCCTCATCTACGAATTGCCTTATTTTCTTCCCAAGTCTCGCCATCAGTCTCTTCGCCCATATTGCTCCAGCTCGAACATAATCGCCGTGAGAGAAACCACCAGGGATAACAAGGATGTCGTAGTCAAGCAAGTCCTTTTCTCTACAAAGTTGGTTAAAGTGGACAATTTCAGCCTTCATATTCGAGTCCTCGAAAGCCCGTTTAGTCTCTAGATCACAATTAGTTCCACCGACCCGAATCACAGCAACGTTGATCTCTTCTCTTCTCATAAGGCATCCTCCAACCCGCGCTTCCATGCAGTTAAAAGTTCTACAGTGCTAGCGTCGACCACTTTCTTATTCTCCAACCCATAGATGCGAAGACGAGGGCTCTCTATTACTTCGCCAACTGCTGCGTGAGGTACGGACCCTGCAGTTGATTCAAAATCCTTTGCTTTAGCCTTCGGAACCTCAACCAAAAATCTGCTGTTCGATTCTGAAAAAAGCACAAAATCATCCCGATCAATAGAGTCAGCTCGCGGAACATTCCTAAGCCTTAAGTCTAAACCATAATCACTACTTAAAGCCATCTCACTGACTGCAACTGCAAGACCCCCATCTGAAATGTCATGGCACGCCCTAACCAAGCCGCTATCGATTGCCCTAGTTATTACCTCCATTGTAGTTCGAGCTTGAATTACCTGAACCTTCGGAATTGATCTGCCCAAGACGTCTCTTAATCTATAGTATTCAGATCCTCCTAACTCTGGAAAAGTTTGACCTACAACAAAGAGAAGATCTCCTGGAGATTTCAAATCAAGAGAAACCGCTTTCCTCACATCAGGCATAATACCTACAGCCGTTATCAGAAGCGTAGGTGTAACACTGCCCATAGACGATTCATTGTAGAGACTGTCCTTTCCAGAGATGAAAGGCGTCCTAAATCCCTTTGCATACTCGTAACAAGCTTCACACGCCCTAAGGAGACTACCTAACATACTTGGCTTCTCAGGGCTTCCCCACACAAAATTGTCCAACAAGGCAATTCTTCGACCGCCCACTGCGGCGTTGTTTCTAATAGCTTCATCGATAGCTGAAGCAGCCATCCAATAGGGGTCAATCTTACCATATCGAGGGTTCATCCCAGAGGAGACGACAATACCTTTCCAGCTATTCGTTAAAGGCTTGAGTACGGCCGCGTCATTTGGCCCTCCGAACTCTCCGTGCAAGGGCTTGATGACTGTGTTGCCTTTTACTTCATAATCATAGGTTCTCACTATGCTTTCTCTGCTCGCTATATTTTCTGACGAAAGCAAGCTGAGAAGATAAGACTCTAATTTGTCAGGTTCATCCAGGATTGGCTCTTTAAAGGCTAAGTCGTCGTTCCACTTGGCATATCGTTTTACTGTTGGTGGAGCGAATAGGAAGTCTGTATCTAAGGCTGCAACTTCAACATTGTTGTAATGGATTTTTACAACCTTGTCATCGGTGAGTTCACCGATAGGTGTTGCTTCGACATCTTCATGGTGGAAAATCTCCAAGACCTTTTCCAAGTTCTCTTTAGGGATGAAAAGCAACATTCTTTCTTGAGATTCAGAGATATATATCTCCCATGGAGATAAGCCTTCATGTTTCAGAGGAACTTGATTGAGTTCGATTGAAGCCCCGCAGTTGAACCTGTGAGCCATTTCTCCCAACGCGCTTGAAAGCCCGCCTCCTCCGAGATCAGTTATGGCTGAGCCTAAGTTGTGGTCACGAACCTTGATGATCGCTCGTTTCAGCTTCTCCTCTTCTATTGGATTCGCGATTTGAACTGCAGAACGGGAGAGTTCCTCAGACTTGTCTGTGAGTCCTGTGGAGGCGAAAGTGACGCCGTGGATTCCATCTCGACCAGTCTTGCCTCCGACCAAAAGAATGACGTCACCAGCCTTCGCATTCTTTGCGTATTTGCTCTTCGGAAGTAATCCGAGGCAGCCGCAGTACACCACGACGTTTCCTACGTAACTCTCGTCAAAGAAGATTGCTCCATTTACGGTTGGTATCCCCATGTTGTTGCCGTAGCATCCAATACCAGCTATGATTCCTCTGAATAGGTATCTCGGATGCTTTGTGCCAAGTGGAAGCTTGTTATGATTATAATCTAATGGGCCAAACCCTAAAACGTCTGTGCAAGCGATTGGATCAGCCCAAACGCCTAAAATGTCCCGAATAACTCCACCGACGCCTGTTGCTGCTCCTCCGAATGGTTCTATGGCAGATGGGTGGTTGTGAGTTTCCACTTTTGCAGCAATGGCGTATTCATTGTTGAAGTCTACTATGCCTGCATTGTCCTCGAAAACTGAGATACACCATGATGGGTTTAGTTCGCTAGTTGCCTTGGTTATGAAAGTTTTCAATAGGTTTTTGATTTCGCCCTTAGGGGTGAGGATTGTTCCTTTGAATGTTTTGTGGAAGCAGTGCTCTGACCACGTTTGTCCAATGGTTTGAAGCTCTACGTCTGTTGGGTTTCTATCTTTCTTCGTGAAGTATTTTCGTACTGTCTTCATCTCTTCCAGACTTAAGCCGATTCCGAGTTCTTGACTTATCCTTAATAGTTGTTTGTTATTTGCTTCAATGATCTTTATTTCGCAGATCTGGAATGGAGCATCACGTTGAATATAAAGGGTCATTTGACCTCTGCGACCTTAAAATTAACGGAGTCTTTTGTGGGGTTTGCCAGCATTCTTTTGCATATTTCTTCTATTATTATGGTTGCAGCGTTATGTGAATCTGCCTTAAGGGTTATGGTGTAGGTTTTGCTGACCTTTACTTCTTTGATTGGATAAGTTAGTTCTTTTAAGGAGTGAGCAGTTGTTTCTCCTTCAGGGTCTGAATGGCCTGGTTTAAGACCTACTTCAACTCGGGCTTCGTACAACATGGATTATAGTTAAACGCGTCAAAATTTAAACGTTGTGTTAATCTAATTTAAATAAAGATGTATAACCCTAGTTTAGCATCAGCTTCTTGTCCTCATGAAAAGCCACGATTCTCCCAGTGTCCGTGACATTCCCAATAACCTCTGCTTCAAAGCCAACCTTATCAAAAACACCTAAAACATCATCTTCGTCACATTCACTAACAACCACAGCGAACCCCCAACCCATGTTAAATGTCTTGAACATCTCTTCATCAGAAATGCCTCCAGACGTTGTAGCAATCTCTTGAATCAACTGGAAAACTGGATGAGGCTTAAAATTTGTAAATTCAAACCCTACTCCTTTAGAAAATTCTGTCAATCTTCTGAACTTCAAGTAAGCATCCCCCGTAATGTGGACAGCGCCCTTAATCTGATATTGTTCATTGACTGTTTTAATAGGCTTTACATATATTCGAGTAGGCTCCAGTACTTCAAAAATGAGACCCCGGTCAAAGCCATCTGGAATTTCATAGGGATCAAACTTTCCACCCCACTCTTTGAACAAGATTTTCCTGGCAAGGGTTATGCCATTACTGTGAATACCTGAACTTCGAATACCAATCACAATATCTCCTGATAGAATCTTGTCTCCAGTTATTACATGTCCCTTTTTTACCTCACCAATGCAGGCAACAACAAGGTCAAACCCTTTGCCTTCTTTGACCCCCTTTATCACATCAAAGACATCACCAATCTCACCACCCGCCACCAAGCATTCAGATTCTTCTGCACCATTCGCCAATCCCTTCAACCATTCCTTCACAAGCGCAGGATCAGATACTTGCGCATGAATATTGTCAGCAAGGGCTAATGGTTGTGCTCCTGATCTGATCACATCATTCACGACCATTGCTACTCCATCGATGCCTATAGTATCATGTTTTTCCGCTAGCTGAGCCAATAGCACCTTTGTTCCGACGCCTTCAATGGCGAGATCCAAATATCTGTCGTCTAATGGAAAGATGTTCCCATAAGGAAGTTGTAGAACTTCTCCGTATGCGCTGAATTCGTATGTCCGCTTAAGTCTTTTCAGACTCTTCTTTGATTCGGCTCTCAGTTCTCTGTCAACACCGACACCAGCATAGCTTATTTTCTTCGACATCTATCTCACCTACGAAGATTCTGTCAATCGTACATGGATAGATTTGAGGATCAAAATAAAAGCTTTTGAAGAAACTTCCTCAAGTCTTAAGCTCAAACCGGAGTATAAGATACCCGAAGGTTTGGCAACTTGAAGATATTGGCAACCACTGATTTCCACGGTGACGCAGAGGCTTTTCAAAGAACAGCTCTTAAGGCAACTGAAAGCTATGTCGATCTAGTTCTTATTTGTGGTGACATAACTCATTTTGGGTCTGTAGAACAAGCCAAAGAGCTACTCTCGTGTTTGAATGAGATAGAGCCCCCAGTTCTTTTCGTGCCTGGAAACTGTGATCCTTCAACCCTGACAGAGGAAAAAGTGGGTACTCTCACGTGTATCCATGGGAGATGCAAACAAATGAACAACACAAATTTCTTGGGTGTTGGCGGTTCGTCACCAAGTCCTTTTGACACTCCATTTGAAATAACTGAAGCAGAGATCGCCATTCTACTTCATCAAGGTCTTGAGACATGCGTAGGAGGTGAAAGAGTTGTTCTGGTTTCGCATTCTCCTCCTAAAAACACAATCGTGGATGTTACATTCAGAGGAGATCATGTAGGAAGCTCCAGCGTTAGAGAGTTCATCCAGAAAACTAAACCTATGCTAGTTTTATGCGGTCACATCCATGAAGCTACTGGGGTTGACAAGATAAATAAAAGCATTGTAGTCAATCCTGGACCTGCAAAACAGGGACATTGTGCAATTATCGACTTAGACAGGGACGTGAGGGTTAGGTTGGATCATCTTTGACAGACTTTATCTTTCTCATCAAAAAAGCCCTCAAAGAGTACGCAAGACTTGCGCGCTTGATTTATCTATGTGCTTGGCAAGTGAAGAATACAAGATTATGGAAGGAATATGTATATGCATCTTGAAGAGATGAAAAGGGAAATCAAGAATCTCGTTTTGGATAAAGGATTCTACAACAGGAAGCAAGATATTCCAAAGAAATTGTTGTTTGCATTTATAGAACTAGGAGAAGCCAGTGATGCTTGGAAAAAAGGGAAAAGTAAGGATGTAATCGCCGAAGAGTTGATTGACGTGATCTTCTATATTCTAGACGCCAGCCGATTGGCCTGCCCGAATGTAAACATGGATGAGATGTTCCTCAAGAAACTGAAGAAGAACAAGAGTAGATCTTATCAATATGGCGAAAGACATCGACTTGTCAACAGAAGCTCGAACTCTATGTAGCGGTTCTCTCGATCCTTAACAGTCACCTAATATAAAATGGTTTTTTTCTATTCTAACTATATAGTGTCAACACTTTTCGTATGCCCATGATAGAGACATGGTACTTCTCAGTTTCATTGCTTATGATTGGTTGGACATAGCCAAGTTCTTGCAGTTTTTGGAGATAGTCTCTGATCATTGGAACCTCCTTGTCTGTCCATCTAGCGATCTCCTGCACCGAAAGAGATCTTTCCGGATCTGTAGCACCCACATTATGCAACATACATAGAAATCGGAATTCTTCAGGCATCCTTACACTTGGCGAAACTGAAGGGTACCCATTCATAGCTTAATCATCTCCCAAAACTTTCTTATAAACATCAACTGTTTGTCGAGCGATGGCTTCCCAACTAAACCTTTTCCTCACAGTTTCGTGAGCGTTCTTGACAAGCCAATCTTTGTACCCTGGATCAGAGAGGACACGCTCAACACCCCATGCAATCGAATAAGGATTGCGCGAATACACAAACACCCCTGTTTTATCATGCTCGAGAATCTCCGCCAAACCTCCTACCCGGCTTGCCACCACAGGCACTCCTGCAGCCATACCTTCCAAGGCAACTATTCCAAAAGGCTCATAGACTGAAGGTACAACCAATACATCAGCGCTCTTCGTTAGAGCAACCAAATCTTGGTCAGAAATGAACCCTGTAAAGTTGATCCGCCAGCGTTGACCTGACTTATCAGCTAGCCACTCTAGATGGCTCCGCATCCAGCCTTCACCAACTATAACAAACTTCGCTTGAGGGAATCGACCACTAATCCGTGGTACAGCTCTAATAAGATACTCAACTCCCTTTTGAGGAACTAGACGTCCAACAAAAAGCACCATCTTCTCATGATCCCCAACTCCGAATCGTCTTCGAGTATCCCAAGGGTCATCTTTAACTTCATATTTTTCTGGGCAGATTCCATTTGGGATGACGTCTACTTTACCATCGGGGACATGAAAGTGGCCACATATCTCTCCCTTCATTGAGTTGCTTGTAACGATTACTCCGTTCGCCTCGTAACAAGCCCACCACTCCATTCCGTCAATCATGTAAGTATCAGGGCTGTGTAAACTGGACCGTCCATGTTCAGTGCTATGCATAGTGCAAATCATTGGCTTACTGAGTAAGTGCTTGAAGCCGATGCCTGCAGGTGCAACAAGCCAATCATGAATGTGAATGATGTCGTAGTTGAACTCTCTGTTAGCAGCAGCAAGAGTTTTCTCTAAGAAATGATTAAAGAGGAAGACCCATGTCAAGAAATTCGGATGTCCAATCTCTGTCTTCGAACGATAAACCTTGAAGCCCTCGATATCTTCATAATCGGGTGCTCCTGGAAAATCTAACGTGACGACTCCAACTTCGTCTCCATTGCGGGCAAGTGCATTTGCCAAACCAAAAACGTGACGAGCGATTCCTCCAACGATTCGAGGTGGAAATTCCCACGACAGAAGACAGACTTTCACAAATCACACTTTCTCCTTGCCAGCAATGACCTCGAGCTTGCTCAATCTTGCATCGACAACATTGATGAGGTTCTCACGTAACGTTTCGCCTGCTAGTCGCTGCCTATAAAGGACTGCAACAGCTTTCGCCAACTCATCATCACCCAATACTTGACTAAGCCACCTTTCAAAATCTCCCCTTTCCATATGATAGTCGATAGACTGAATTGGTGCCTTCTTAATGGCAACTACAAATTGGAACATGTCATTAACTTTGAAGCAAGTTGGTTGTGCAAAGTCTTGAAAGAATGTGAAGCCTTGCCCTGTAGGTAATCGCCGAAGTATCCATTTAGCGGCCAGATGGGGCTTTTGAAGCTCCTGTAGAATTCGTGCCTCAAAATCAGAGATTATGTTTGAGAATGAAACGAACGCATCGATCGAGTTCCCAGAGGGGTTAAAGTAAGAATGCACATCCCCCGATCCCCCTCCTTTCACACTCATGTAGTATAGATGATCACTCATTTGAAAATATCTCCATAGTCTCAGCCAATTTTCATCTCCCAAACCTTTGACAAGAGGTTCTAAACCTTTCAGTAATTCATAGGAGACCCTCTGCATTGGGTTGCTTATCCAGGCGCTTGCGTCCCGTTCAAGATCGGCCCATGAGATGGTAGCATACTCGTTGACATCAATCTCCCCAACTGGGAGATGCAGGTTTACGACTTCAGAGGGAGTACGCCAGTATAGATGGTTCCATTTGAGTACCTCCCCGGGCAACCATCTTAAAAAATCGTGGATCCCACTTTCAGGCCAATGATGCTCTCCTAAAGTCTCATAATCAATAAACAGCAAAATTGAATGCCCATGCGTTCCTGCTAGCCAGCTTGCATATTTGGAGGCTGTTAAGGGCCATCCATTCCAATCTCTTGCGGTGAATCGGAAACCAATATCATCAGAAAGTTGGTAGTTCCGGAGCAAGACAGGTAATGACGAGTCTTTAACTTTATACACGTAGTTAGGACTTCGCCATCTGAGAATTCGGTCTACGCCTTCAGTGATTATTGCTTTGTATCCCATATTCGCAATCGTCTTCGCTATTGCATTGTTGAACAAACATTCAGTGTTCTCAAAGACCATTGGCTTGTAATCGAACACACTCCTTATCAATTCTCTGTGCATTTTTACCTGTTCAACAAATTCTACACGGTTGATGTCATACAAACTTGCGAGAGAATGATAGTACGTTTCTCCAAGGAATTCCACACAACCCGTCTGCCCTAACTGCTTGAATGACTCTAAGAGACTAGGATTCCAACGAATACATTGCTCAATGAAAACGCCAGATATCCCATAGGCTACCTTGAACTGTTTCTCTTCTTCCTTGAATCTCTTAATTTCTTCCAGTATTATGGCATTGGCTGGAAAATAGCATTTCCTAGCAACGCGATCGAAGATTTGTCTGTTGAGAGTGTTATCGAAATAGAGTTCAAAGAGATCATTTTTAGAGATTGAAGGACGGGAAGTCAACAAGTCGAGGTGGAAATTGCGATTTAACCGTAGTGGCTGATGAACTTCAAACAAGAGACAGATATCAGTCAAAGCTTCACCTCGGCTCCAAATGTTAGTTGTTCCTTCTAGTAATATCACTCTTTCCTTCTTTGCACTCTCTCTCACAGAACTCTCCCATAATAGATCTCTCATAACGTGGTCTGCTAAGCGAGATGTCTTCAACGTAAGCTCTCAACGGTTCTGCCACACTCCACGCTTGACTAATGCACCCCCTAGGCAAGTGAGGCGGATCTCCGTCGAAGATTTCACTTACTGTTCCCAGCCCTGCTTGAAGCATCTGTTCACTGAAAAGAGGCTCAAGAAAACTCTTAAAGGCAAATTTTCTCGCATTAAAGTTGAAATTCCGAATTTTCAGAAATGATGTGACGAATGGTCCAACGAGCCAAGACCACACAGTACCATTATGGTAGGCATAGTTTCGGGCATTCCAGCCCCCAGTATAAATTCCTTGATATTTTGAATCATCCGTTGATAAGGTTCTCAACCCGTAAACAGCCCAAAGTTTTTCATGGACAACTGCAACTATTGATGACTGCTTCTCTGGGTCAAGCATTGAAAAGTCGAGAGCAACAGATAATATTTGATTTGGCCTTATTGAAGCATCTTTTTCTTCACCATTGATAACGTCAAAAAGGCAGTTCTTCTCTGAATTCCAGAATTTCTCTACAAAGCCCTTCCTAGCTACTTCAGCTCTACTGTGATATTCCCTCGCCGCATGGTTAGATCCGAAACGCGCTGCAAGTAGCTCCATAATCTTGAGAGCGTTAAACCATAAGGTCTGTATTTCAACTGCTTTGCCCTCCCGCGAAGTGACCGGGTTTCCATCTATTATTGCGTCCATCCATGTTAGCTGTGGGCCATGCATAATCAAACCGTCATTATCAAGTTGTATATCGTTTATTGTTCCTTGTATGTGGTGTTCAATTACAGACTGCATCGTTGTCCACAACTTTTCCTTCACGAAGTCAAAGTCGCCTGTATATTTTAAGTATTGGAGAGTGGCGTTGAAGAACCAGAGTGTGGCATCAACAGTATTGTAGACTGGTTTACGCCCATCTTGGTCTGGAAACCTATTTGGAATAATACCACGGAGACAGTATTGGTTGAAAGTCTGCAAGATTTCTTTTGCAGCATCAAATCGTCCAGTAACAAGGGTTAAACCAGGTAGAGAAATCAATGAATCCCGTCCCCAATCCTCGAACCAGTGGTAACCAGCAATCACCGTCTTTGTTTTTGTAGAGCCGCGTGTCACTATGAACGAGTCCGCAGCAACTATCAGCCACCTCAGCCAGTCTTCAAGGGCTATGTTAGGATGGGTTTCAGCAAATTTCGTTTGAAGATTTCTCAGCCTTCCTGTTTCTTTCTTCAAGTAGGAGCTAAAGTCTGCACATGCGCTTTGCATTGTTGAATGAACCGTTAAAGTGGAATCAATCTTTTCTCCTGCAGCTACAACAATCTGATATCTCGTTTCTCGACCCGGATCGAGATCGATCTTAAATTCTCCCGGTGAATAGCAGTCATCAAGGCTGCTAGTTCCAAGGCTGCTATCGACTCGGAAGAAGAAATCGTTGACCCATTTCTCCTCAAGAATGAACCGCCCTGAATTTGATGATATAATTAGTATGGATTTAGGTTCGCCAGTCTCTATCGTCACTCTTTGTGGAGACGCTTCGCAGACAAATTTCAATCCTTCGGCGCGTCTAGTTACTGAGTGGAAGTGTCTGGAGTTGACAAGAGGGGTTATTCGCAGAGTCGCCTTTTCTTTGAATGAGGGTTTTACCCTATAGGAGATTACTATTGCGTTCTTCTGATAAGGCATTACAATTGTTTTCTCTATTTTGGCCTTACTTGTGCTATAGGTGTATGTGGGGAATGGAAATCGAGAGAAGCTCTCAAGATACTTAGGGTTTCCAGACGTCATGCCCTTGTTAAATTCGTTAACTCCAAAGCAATATGTCTCCCCGTCAGCAAAGAGTCTTTCATCAAGTTTCGAGAGAACAACTCTTCGATCAACTGGAGGATTAAAAGACGCAACTAGGACTCCGTGATATTTACGAGTGTTAGTTCCTAAAACGCTGGAAGAAGCATATCCACCTAAGCCATTCGTTATGATCCATTCAAGGTTTAATGCTTTCGCTAAATCATTTAAGATGTCAGGGCCAATGCTGAGTTGACTGGAGCTTCTGTCTGCCATGATTGTGCCCTAGTGTATCATCAATTTCGCGACGTTCTTGCCTCTGGCGACGCCGAAATGTTTTGCAACAGGGTTGCATTTTGTTCTTAGTAGTAATGCATGGGGCTGTTTCAGTACCGTTTCAGTGAGCGTTTCAGCGTATCCCATGCCCTTAGCGATTACGAAGTCTGTATGATCATAGGCTTCTGTGAATTCTGTTGAGCGTTCTTCTGGTATTGGCAACCCAACGGCGTCAGCCCCAGTGGTTATTACTCTGTCTGCTAAATCGAGTATATTAACGGCTTTAGCGTCCTCCAATGTAGCATCGTTCAAGATAGGGCCACTCTTCACTGCCACAGTAACATTTAGGCCTAGTTGCTTCAGTTCGTCAATCAAGAGTTTGTCTAAAGCGATTTCTCCAGCATTGTCGGTCAGGTAGAGGATTGTATTGGCTTTCCTGACCTTTTGATAAATTCCAGAAATTTCATCTACTGCCAAATCCAACTCCGCATCAACTACTAGTTGTCCCAATTGGTCAAAGTTGACTTCGTGTTTTGGGATGTCGAATTCGATAATATTTCCAACGATCGCTGCTAATGTGGCTTTTCTGAATCGCTTCTCCGGAGTAGTCTCAGTCTCTATCATCTTCTTCAGTTGAGGGAGCAAGGACATAGCTATTTGATTGCTAACATGTTTTTTCTCTCTATAGACGTCAGGGTTTCCTGAGATTCGTTTGATTATACGGTCACGTGTTGTTCCTAGAATCGCTGCAACTGCGTTTGGTGAGAACTCCTTTGCTAAGTAGCCTAGAAGCATTGATGCTGCCTTGAACTGGAGCTTCTGGTTTTTCGTGGCTTCTGCGATCTCTAAGTAACCTCGGTGAATTATACATGATAAACATTCGATTTCCACCTTCAAATATTGTCCTCCTCAGAGTCTACTTGCTGCTTGGGCGAAATTTAAAAGTACTTGGTAGGGATCTTTTGCTTTTACGACGCCGCTTGCAACTAGAACCCCTTTTGCGCCGAGTCTTATGGCTGCGGACACATCATCTCCCTTAGTTATTCCAGCCCCACAGAGAATCGTTGTTTTCGGGTTCACTTGCCTAACAAGCTTCGCAGTTTCGGTTATTACTTCGGGCTTAGCTTTCGAAACTGGTATTCCAGTACCTATAAGTTCAGGGGGTTCGATGGCTATGTAATCGGGTTCCAATGCTGCAGTTGAGACACTTACTTTTGGGTTGTTGGTGCAAGCTACGGGAATTAAGTCAAGTTCTTTCAACCTGGTTATAGCTGCATCAATGTCCGCTAGTTTTAGGCGCATCTCTGAATGGTTAATGATCGAGCCAATTGCGCCAGCTTCTTTCACTGCTTCTGCTAAGACGTGACCAGTGCTGCTTCCTGGTCTTATGGGGTCAATGTGTTGGGCGAAGACTGGTATGGAAACAGATTTTGCGATGGTGGCGAGATCTGTGTATTGGGGAGCAATCCCTATGCATACGTCTGTCTTGTCGCGGGCTTTCTCAGCTTTTTTAGCTAGATCTAAGGCTCTCTTTCCAGTGCCTTCTTTGTACGTTTTTAGGTTGACGAGAATCAGTGGAGTCCAGAGTTTCTCCAATTGTCACTCACCGGTATTAGGATATGACAATTTGCTAAAAACAGTTGTGTGTACTAGTCTTGCTTCTCTGCTGCATAGTAATATTCACCCTGTTCCCGTTGATACCTATCAGTTTTTGAGCCTTCCTTATTCACCCGTGGTCTCTTTGTTGTGGGATCCCGCCTGAAGGTTACTTTCATTTCTTTGAGAAAGACGTTCATACCCTCCCTAAGGGATGTAGGAGGGTTGGCGAAGCCTCTTATACCTGGCTTCCCGTTGAAGACCATAAGGCGATCAGCAACGAAGTCTTGAGCAACCACATCATGCTCTACAACAAAGGCAGTAGCATTCTTATTCTCAATCACCCTTCGAATTGTTTTTGTCATGCTGAACCGTTCTTCGACGTCCAAGTAGGCGCTTGGTTCGTCAAGCAAGTATAGCTCTGCCTTACGGGAAAGACATATTGCGATTGCAACTCGTTGGAGTTCGCCACCACTCAGCTTACTTACATCTCGATCTAGAAGTTTTTCAATGTGGAGAGGGGTTAGAATTTCGCTGTGGAATAGGCTTGTCTCAAGCTCGTCTCCGCTTACGTTTCTCAACAGCTGTTCAACAATTCCGTTGTATATTCTGGAGAGGTATTGAGGTTTGTAGCTTACTCTCAACTCATAGGAAGAGATTTCTGTTTCATTATCAGCTTTCTCGATTCCAGCCAAAAGTTTAACAAAAGTGGTCTTTCCGATTCCATTAGGTCCTAGGATTCCGATTACTTCGCCTTTCTTCACCTCGCCGGCCTCTGCTTCCAAGGTGAAGCCTTCATAAGATTTCCGCAGCCTTTCCCAGCTTAAGACTGTTTCGCCCCTGTCCCAACTCTGTTTTGGAGGCTTCACATGAAAGATAATAGGTTCTTTTCGAAATCTAATATTCTCATCTTGAATGAAGCCTTCCAAGTATATGTTTATACCTGCTCGAACTCCATGCACATTTGAGATGATGCCATAAACACCAGGTTCCCCATACAGAATGCAGATCTGATCCGACAAGTAGTCGATTATTGCGAGGTCATGCTCAGTAACGATTACTGTCTTGTTCTCTTCGGTAAGGCTGCGTATAGCTCGTGCAACTTCTAATCGCTGTCTCACATCCAAGTAGCTTGAAGGCTCGTCGAAAAGAAATACATCAGCATCCTTGCAGAGAGTAGCAGCCACAGCAACGCGCTGAAGTTCGCCACCACTCAGAGCTTCCAAAGGTCGCTTCCAGACCGGATCCAGCTGAAGCTGCATCACATACCTCTCTAATCTATTAGCCTCATCAAGCTTCTCTAAGATGTCACATACTCTGCCAGAGATAATTTGAGGAATCTTGTCTACGTATTGAGGCTTATAGGCTACTTTCAGATCGGATTGACTTAGTCTTAGGAAGTAGTCTTGAAGAGTTGAGCCCCTGAAGTGCCTGATAATTTCAGTCCATCCAGGTGGACTATCAAAGTCCCCGAGATTTGGTTTTATCTCTCCTGATAGGATTTTGATAGCAGTACTCTTTCCAACACCATTCTGACCCAGAAGGCCTAGAACTGTTCCCTTCGATGGAACTGGAAGATTGAACAGTTTGAACATGTTAGGTCCGAACCGATGGCTACCCTTGCTTTCGAGTTCGTCTGGGAGATTTACTATACTTAAGGCTCCGAAAGGACACTTCTTAACGCAGATGCCGCACCCTACACATAAGGCCTCAACAACTCGTGGCCTACCTTCTTCAAAAAAAATCGCCTCTATCTTGCTCCTAACCTTTGGGCAGAATTTATAGCATACCCTATCGCAACGTTTTGGTTTGCATCTATCTGAGTCAAGTACTGCGATTCTAACCATAATCTTTCCATCACTGAACTGAACCCATAAAGAAAAGCGAGAATTTAATAAAAGTTGTTGGTATCTACAATCCAACCTGCATGGTCATGGTTTACATATGGATACCATGTAAGGTATCAAACTTTTTAGGAAGTGATCTATTGAGGTTCCGTCTCAGATGCTAACTGTACGATTTTGGCTTTTAAGGAGGCTTTTGGTTTGGTCATTTGAGGGGTCATATAGGCCCAGCACATGTGTCGTGTATTGTGGGCTGCTCCGATTCTTCCTTGAGTATCGATGGCTATCAAGCCCATGTGGTTGGCTTTGGTTCTGATTCGACGGTTTACCTCTTTTATTGCTGCTTCCGCAGCCATTTGCGGTGTTCTTTTGTGTCTCATAATCTCGCAGGTCGTTTTTGCGATGACTAATCGTATGGCTACTTCTCCTATTCCAGTAGCTGAGCACGCTCCAGCTTCGTTGTCTGCGTAGTTTCCGCATCCTATTAAGGGAGAGTCTCCTATGCGTCCGGGGATTTTTAGGGAGATTCCACCTGTAGATGTTCCCGCTGCTACGTTGCCTTCTTTGTCCACTGCAACTGCGCCTACAGTGTCGAAGCTGAATCTTGATTGTAGTTTCATTAACTCAGAGAGTTTTGATAGGTGATCTAATTTGCTCTCCTCTGCCTTCTTTTTCAGTTCTTCCCAATATTTCTCTCTCAGTTTCGTAATGGGATTTCTATGTTGAAGGTTAAAGATTTCAGCCAGTGTGTCAGCGCCTTTCCCAACCAAGAAAATGTGGTCAGTTTTTTCCATGATTGTTCGGGCTAGGTGAATAGGATTTCTAATGTCTTCTAGTAATCCTGTTGCTCCAGCTGATAGAGTCTTGCCATCCATAATAGAAGCCTCCATCTCGACACTTCTGTCAAAAGCTAAAGAGGAACCGAGTCCTGCATTGAAGACCTCGTCATCTTCCATCGAAATTACTGCAGTCTCCACTGCGTCTATGGCGCTTTCTCCCTGATTTAGAATATCAAATCCCCGCTCTGTGGCCATCGCGACTCCTTTAACACCTAATGCTCGTCTTTCCTGGCGCCATTCACCCGCACCACCATGCACAAGAATTACAGGTCTCTGAATCTCCACTCTTAAACACCTTATACTCGGAGAAATAGCAACAATGACCCATTGGAATTTAAAGTATATGCAAATGG
>SOJC01000037.1 GCA_004376645.1 Candidatus Bathyarchaeota archaeon | reverse complement strand
GGAGGCGAGGTTGCGTTTGTTCATCTGTTCCTACTCGATTTGTAGTGGTCTTCCACACATGGCACAGCGATTCAATGTGACGAGTACTCTGGCTGCACATTGTGGGCAAGTTGTGTAAAGGGCAGAGGCTCGAAATTCTACTTCTCTTCCTATTCTCTCTTTTTTAAGGAGACCTCTGTCGGTCAGTTGGTTGAGGTAGTCACTCTCTGCAGCTCTTGTTCGTCTAGTTTTGGTGGCAACCTGCTCTGCTGTTGCTTGTCCTAATGTTGCAATGGCAATCGCTGTTTTTCTGAGATGTTCTGGTAGCGATGATAACCTGTTTGGGGTTGTAGTCCTCTACTGGCAATTCTAGTTTGAAGTGTAAGCAACCGATCAAATTTATGATTGATCTCATCAAGTTGTTTCTTGATCTTCTTTTGATCATGCATACATGTACACAAATGAAGGAAAAGCATGGTAAATTGTCAAAAATAGTTGTAAAAGAACTGTAAAAAACCCAATTTCGATGAAAAACCTGATTTTACTGTAGACAACATTGGAAAAAAGTTGTGGCAACCTTGCTGTTTTCCGCAACTTTAAAATTGACCTTGAAACGCTTGTTTTGAGCTTCTTTTCTGATTCATTGACATAGAAGGTTGAGCAACCGTTGAAAGCAGGTTGCATCAACCTTGATTTTACCATAGATTTACGTGGTTTATCGGTGTACTTGGATCAGAATAGAGGAGTGACTCGATGGAAAAGAAGACAAAGACTCCTGAAGGAAATCAGAATAAGAAACCTCAGAATCAGACCAAGGTTCACAAAGCAGGAATCAGCTTTGAGCTAGAAGCATGGAAGCTATTAGAAAACTATGCTTGGGCGCGCACACAAGTTATAAACGCTGAGGGGAGAATTATCGAAGGATTTGATATGTACAAACGAGCGGTTTTGCTAATCACTTTGACTGTGTTGGTAGGGGTTGTTGGATTCGCATTTAAGGTGCGGAAAATTGAGGCTAGTAGCACTATCTATATTCGAGCTGATGGGACCATTGATCCCCCCCATCCTAACATTACCCGAACAGTTGATGTATACACGCTTGTCGGAGATGTTGCTGATGAAGTCGTGGTTGAGAAAAGTGGGATCGTCATTGATGGAAATGGGTCCATCCTTCAAGGTTCGGGAGTATGGCTGTCCAAAGGATTTAGCCTCATCAATGTGAGTAACGTGACGATTCATAACGTAACTATCACCAACTTTCACAGGGGCGTCTATCTCAACTCTTCCTTCGACAACGTTCTGTCAGGGAACAACGTGACGGGAATCGCATATCACGGAATTTTCCTCCTTGATTCAGCTAACAACACCATCACTGGAAATCTTGTGGAAGAGTGTGACGAAGGTATTCGTCTGGAGAATTCACATAATAATACAATAAGTGGCAACACGATTACGAACCAGGACTACAACGGGGTTATTATCATTCGTTCTTCTCACAATCTAGTCAACGACAACCAGATTTCAGACAATCACGCCAGCTTTGCCTTGGCTAACGCCATCAACGTCCATACTTCATCTAGCAACAAGCTCTATGGCAACAATATCACCGATAATGATGCAGGCATCCGAACTCACGACTGTAACAATACCATGATTGTTGGAAACAACTTGACGGCGCTCGCATGGCGCGGAATCGAGATAATTGATTCTAATAATGTTTCACTTAGGGACAATTGGATAGAGGATACTCAGTATGGGTTTGGCGTGACCGGGGATGAGTTAGGGCATTACATTCATTCTATCGATACTACTAACCTTGTAGACGGGAAACCTATTCATTACTTGATGAATCGACAGGGTGGCACAATAAACCCAGCCACCCTTCCTGAAGTTGGATATTTAGCCCTCGTGAACTCCACTGGCATGATGGTAGATGGATTGATGCTGACTAAGAGCATTCAAGGGCTTTTATGCGCCTATACAAACCACACGGAAATTCGCAACTGCAACTTTACAGACAACGAGATGGGTGTGATTCTCTTCCATTCTGTCAATAACACACTATTGGAAAATCAATTGACACATAATAGAGACAGCATCAGCCTCTGGAATTCTTCACGCAATCATCTCGTAGAAAACACGATTACCTTCAGCAGTCAGTATGCACTCGAACTCTACGCTGCTTCTCAAGGAAATCGTATCATCCGCAATTACTGGATCAACAACTCTTGGAGCATCTACCTCAGCGACTTCTCACACAATAACCTCATTGAAGGCAACATTGTGACTAACAGCACCAACGGTGGCATTTACCTAGAGGAGTGTCAAGGAAATATCATCCGGGAAAACACCATTGCGAATAGCGCACCCGATCAGGGATATGGCGTTGAGTTGGATTATGGGTCCTCGAATAACTATGTTTACCATAATAACTTCATTAACAACCCTGAGCAGGCATACGCAGATGGACTACTGAATCAGTGGGACAACGGACTCGAAGGAAACTATTGGAGTGACTACTCAGGTTGGGATGCTAATCATGATGGCATCGGAGAGGTGTCAGTCGTTGTGGAGACGAACAACACTGATCATTTCCCGCTGATGGGGATATTTTCCCGGTTCAACACATCGCTTGCGATGCACGTGAACGTTATTACTAACTCTACCCTAGAGACCTTCGAATACTTCGCAGTTAACAGCACCATTCGCCTCCGCGTCTCCAATCAGACAGCGAATCAGGTCTTTGGCTTCTGCCGAATTTCCATACCGAAAGGGCTTGTAGCACCTCCGTATAATGTGACTGTCAATAATGGTACGATTCAAGTTCTCCACTTCAACGGCACCCTCTACGACAACTCAACTCACCGGTGGATATACTTTGCCTATCCTCATTCTGATCTCGAGATCAACATAATCCCTGAAGCCCTCCCACTTGGTGCATGGAACTTGGTCTGGGTGGCTACGCTGCTAATCGCCATTTGGTACAAGCGGAGAAAGGGTTCAGCTGGGTCCTATGCAAATCAAGGTACACTTTAGCGGCATCAATCATTCCCCCTCTTTTTTTTCCATCAGCGCGCGCAAGCAGGAACTGGATTAATCAGCTGACCAGACGAGATTGAGGAGATTAAATTGCAATACAAGTTTCTTAAAAGCGTCGATAGCATCTATTCGTGGTCCAACATTGTATATAACCTGCAGATTCTGAGGAGAAATGCCTGGCTGCCTTACTCTGAATTGAAGAAGATTCAGTTGAAGAAGCTTAGATGTATAATAAAATACGCATATGAAAACGTTCCATTTTACCATCAAAGATTCAAAATGGTAAAAGTCAAACCCAGCCACATAAAATCACTAGAAGATCTACGAAAGATTCCTGTTCTTACAAAGTCAGAGGTTCAAATGAATACCCAGTTACTAATCTCACGAAGAATGAAAAAGGAGCTGTGTAGGAAAGAAGAAACCTCAGGTACAACAGGCATACCCTTAACTATTTTCTCCGAAAAAACGGCGTCCTACATTATGGCAGCGAACAAACTCAGACACAATGTGGAAAACGGTGGCAGACTATTTAGAGACAGATATGTACTCCTCCTTCCAATAAGAAAGCGAAGTCAAACGACGGTTTTAGGATCTCTCATTAAACGCTTAGGAATTCTCAGAAGACGCTTAATGTGCACAGAAGACGCGATTGAAGATATCATCAAAAGATTAGCTGAATTTAAGCCAGATGCAGTAGATGCCCTTCCAAGTTTCCTTCTACTCTTAGCGAGGGAACAAGAAAACAAGGGGATGTTTATCCGACCAAGACTCGTTTTTTCCAGTGGTGAACTCCTTGACGCTAGGAGTCGGAAGCTGATAAACACCGCCTTCGAAACAGAGATGTTTGACATATATGGGTGCACAGAAGCAGGAAACATCGCTTGGGAATGCTCTGAGCATGCTGGCTACCACACAAACATGGATTTAGTTGTGACAGAATTTGTTAAGGAAGGCGAGTATGGAGTGGTTGGAGAGAGTGGTGAGATCATCCTCACACCTCTCTGGAATTATGCTATGCCTTTAATAAGATATAAGATCGGTGACATTGGAATACAAAGCGATGAGACCTGCCCCTGCGGAAGAGGGCTACCTCTAATGAAAGTATTGGAGGGAAGATCAGATGATTTCATAATCTTGCCAAGTGGCAGGATCATTCCACCCTATGTCACATCTATGTATTTTTCAAACATTGAAGGAATAGCTGAGTACAAAATTATTCAAGAGACTAAGCAACATTTCATCATACAAATTGTACCGAGAGAAGAGTATGACGATGCCTTATTTCTTCAACTAAAAGGCAGATTCCTAAAAGGGTTCAATGAACCTGTAACGATAGATATAGAGGTTGTGGATGTTATACCCCGGAGTGGTAAACTTCGGCGGGTAGTCTCCAAATGTTTACCTCGAGAAAAGTTTCTCTTCTCCTAACAGCCGCAGCACAGAAACACTGGAAATAATAGGAACCTATACAATCCCAGAGTTCCACCTATGGCTGCAAATATTACTAATCCTAATCACCCTCACAATGCGCGCGCGAAGAAGACTGTGGTTCAGCACGATCAAGACTTAAGCCAGCGCATCCGCGCGCAGCTGGTTTGTCTGGAACTTTTCGGTGACAATGTCTGAGGAGTATATTTCCGGAGTCTAAGCACAAACGTGTAAGTAAACTGGTTCGTGAGTGAAGTATCCCATGTTCCTCAACACATTTTCAAGTGCTCCATAAGAGATGACGGGCACATCAAGTTGACAGTAGGCGTACTTGGGACTGTTGCGTACCACTCGTGCTCTAAAGAAACTGGCTGCTGCTGTAATTTCCCGGTAGTCCTCGTCCCAAAGTTCAGGATTTACATAGATTTCATCAGCTTCTTCCCTGTTTTCCACAATAATGACTTTGCTGGCACCGGTTTGATACTGCACTTCCGCGAGGACAAAGAACCCTGCAACCAACAGAACAAGAATTGCCGGCCAAATTCTTCTAAGCCACACCTTCGTGGCTGTAAGATATTTGGGAACAATCTTCAACGGCGATTGCTCTGATGCAGTCACGATCAAGATTAATAAAATGGCTAATGATGTAGTAGCAAGCCAAAAACCTATGTTGGGTTGGCTTGTATATCCGGGGGAAATGGTTTGGAGCGTGATTCCCGCTTGGATAAACTGTTGGTAGAGAGCCAGAATGATTGCTGCAAGCACTAAGGCTACCAACCAAGCAGGCGCATACGTTAGTTTTTCTCGTGTCCTTTCCAAAGCTGGAATGTTCACGAGAAGAAGGATACAGTACGAAGCAGTTAGGAGTTGAATTGCGAAGATCAATCCCCATCCGTTGTAGACACCGTTCCACAGTGGCATATGGTGTGGGGACACGATCCTCGGTTCGCTGAACCAGAACCTTTCCAAGGTAATCAATTCATGGTTAGATTGGACACCCAAGGGAAAATACGACGCACTCACATGAATAAAGCGACCACCGAAACGGAACGTTGAATAGTTTTCCGTCATCCACGGAAGAAAGACTGTGAGGGAAAAAAGCACTAATGCTAAGAGAAATAGCTTCCTCTCCACGTATCTAATTTTCGCGGAGCAGAACCCGATCATTATATCCCCTATGTTCTAAGAAGGGGTCAGCAATTTAATTCCAGGTTTTAGAACACCACAAACGCGCGCGCATTCAGACATTTTATGGCGACTAAGAACGCTGAAAAATAGAAGTTTATGGCAAATGTAACCTCTTGGATCAATGTGCATGATGCCGTGCTATCGCCTACGCAGTTTACGGAGATTTCATGGCAAGAGATCCACAATGCTTTATTTACAACAATGAGGATAGCAATCAATAGTGTTAGGTACGGGTGCACCGAAATTTTTGAAAGACGGTATAGTGAAGAAGAGTGCCTCTGGGGTTTATCTCCTAGTCCGCTTTTAATAAAAAAAATCGAAGAAGTCCCAGTAGGGAAGGCGCTAGACTTAGGAGTTGGTGAAGGAAGGAATGCTCTCTTCCTGGCTCTCAAGGGTTTCCATGTCACGGGAATTGATGTTTCCCCAAAGTCTATAGAGAAATTCTTGGATCTAGCCAAAGAAAGAGGATTGACCGTTGAAGGCTTAGTTATGGATATACTAGATTTTAAATTTTCACCAGATGCGTACAACCTGATCGTTGCAGCGAATACCTTACACTTTCTTAAAAAGGAGGAAGTATATGAGATAACCTCAAACATCATCCGAAGTATAGCTCCTGGTGGCTATGTCTACATCGAAGACTTCACAGTTAATGATCCTAGTTACCAAAACGCTAAGAAAAAACTGGAGCAAATAGAGGAGAATATGTTCTATTCCCTAAAGCGGTCTTCATATCTCTACTTCTTCCCACATAATGAATTGAAAGAAATGTTCAAAGACTTTGAGATTAAAGTCTACAAGGAAGAGATAATAATAGATACTGGCCACGGAGAATCAGGTCCGCATGAACATGGTGTTGCTGTATTGTTCGCGAAGATTGTTGATGATGCACGCATGAAACAAAAGTTAACTTCCGAACCCTGAAAGTTATTTACGATGATGACACAAATTTTCCCAAGTGTAGAAACAAAAGCAATGTTAAGACTCCATGTAATTGTAAAAAACCGTAATGCGCGCGTACAGCGTCCACTCAAGAGATTTTCCATAGGTAATAGATCGAAATAGCACTTGAAATTCCAAATATTATTGTGAAACCTAGAGAACCGAGATAATATCGAGTTAATAACCTACCCAGGTGACTAACAAACAACAATACAGATACACTCAAGCCAAATCCACGAGCCCATCGTCGATAAGTCAGAAGCGACAACGCTGCTACCAAAAGAACCAGAGTTACCCCTAAATTGAATACTAAAGACATATCAAAAGCAATCCAACCACTTCCAGAAGTTACAGGGTAATATCTTCTCAATGAATACCTGTGTAGCCACAGCGCAGCGAAAGCTTGGAGTACAAAACCATGCAAAACACAATTAATTGCCACAAGTCTCTCTAAATTCCACCTGTTCCTAGCCATTGTGGGAAAAGCTATCAACAACATCAGCCCAATCATGAAACTGCCCCAATAAACGCTGTTAAATACAAGATCGTATATCGCCCAAGACTCATATCCGCCAAAAAGAATTAGCACCAACCTATAAAGAGACAAATAAGAAGTGGGTAGAATTAAGAAAAAAAGAGTTAAGAATAGAAAAAAAACTCCAGTAAACAGAAGAATCCGTGCGGGAGCCAGAATCTTCTTGAGATTTAACATGATTCTCATGATTGCCTCACAGTTCAAGACATAATATAATGTTTGCAGGAGTTAATAATTTGCAGGAAGCTTGGCCTATGCGCACGAATTTCTGGTATGTATGCATGCGCGCTGGAGAATTAGATTTATATGAAGTTTCTCTAACAAAGAGTTGTGCGAAATCGCCTTTTAGAAAGAATAAGAGGAGAAAACCGCCATGGATAAACCAATGTCCAATTTTCATTTCAAATTCATGTCTTTCGGCTACAAATTTCGCGATTTCTTCTTGCCTCCCAAGAATATCTTGAAAGACGTGGGGATAAAACGTGGGTTTCATGTACTCGATTATGGCTGTGGACCCGGGAGTTATACAATCGCAGCTGCAGAATTGGTGGGGAACTCCGGGAGAATTTACGCCTTGGATATCCATCCACTGGCAATTCAGAGCGTCCAGAGTATCGCTTCAAAAAAGCAATTGACTAATGTGGAAACCATTTGTTCCAATTGCAAAACTGGATTGCAAGATAATGGCGTAGATGCATGCATACGTGCAACGATCTACCCTGGGGATGAGGTGAAGGTCAAACTTCTGGCAAATGGAACGTCGATAAAGACTGGTTTGAAGAATAGTTCAAACTCTGGAGATCTAATTGTGTACGGTGTAATCGCAGCATTGGCCTACATCCCTCAACCGAGCAGAATGTTCATCTGTCATCGCGTCATCGAGAAATACGTCAAAGACGGCGTCTGGTTCTTTAGAACTATGGGTGATAATAATCCTGAACCGGATCCATGGGAAGTCCCCCCGTATTG
>SOJC01000082.1 GCA_004376645.1 Candidatus Bathyarchaeota archaeon | reverse complement strand
GCTATTCGATTCCGAGTTTTTCCCTGTAGGCTTCTATGTCTAAGAATCCGTGCCCGCTAATGTTCATGCAGATTACTTTTTCTACACCTGCTTTCTCCGCCTTTCGAGCTTCTTCGATGCTAGCCTTCACTGCGTATGAAGATTCTGGAGCGGCAAGCCATCCTTCAGTCTGGAAGAACATCTTTGCCGCTTCAAAGACGGCTCTCTCATCTGCTGGATATGCAACTGCTCTTACCATGTTGTGGTGGCGTAGTGCGCTTATGAATGGAGCTGCGGCATGATATCTTAATCCATCTGCTTTAATGGGTTCCAATTCAGTGCGGTGTCCCAGTGTATACATCTTTAGTAGAGGTGTCTGTTCAGCTACGTCTCCAAAGTCGTATCTGTACTCTCCTTTTACAAGGTTGGGTGCTGCTTCTGATTGCGCTGCCAAGAATTCACATTCACGTTTGCCTTGTAATACTTCCCCTGCAAAGGGCAGTGCTATTCCACCAAAGTTTGATCCTCCGCCTAGACAACCTATGATTAAATCGGGGTTATCGTCTACAAGCTTGAATTGTTCAATGGTTTCCAACCCTATAATTGATTGATGAATAAGAACGTGGTTGAGGACTGAACCTAATGAGTAGACGACGCCTTCATGTTGACTTGCGTACTCTAATCCTTCGGACACCGCGATTCCAAGTGATCCCGGATTGTTTGGATTCTCAGCAAGTATCTTTCTTCCGATTTTAGTTTCTTTGCTTGGGGAGGCATATACTGTTGCGTCAAGAAGTTTCATAAAGGTTCTGCGGTCAGTCTTCCAATCGTATACAGTTCTAACCCAGAAAATTATGCATTCCAGATCCATTAATCTTGCTGCGTAGGCTAGGGCGCTTCCCCATTGTCCGGCGCCAGTTTCTGTCGCGAGAGTCGTATTCCCTTCTTTTGCTGCGAAATATGCCTGTGCCAGAGCAGTGTTCACTTTGTGGGATCCGGTTGGCGATAGGTCTTCGCGTTTGTAGTATAGTCTTACTTTCTTCAATCCTAGTTGCTTTTCGAGTCTTCTGGCTCTGTAGAGGGGTCTAGGTCTGCCGGCTTGGATGTAAAGTTCTCTGATTTCTTCAGGGATGGGGATCCAGCTGTCAGTTGAACTCTCTAGGCCAAGGCATTCATGTATCATGGTCCTGCCTAGGAATTCGGTGCGTGAAGGTCCGGTTTCCGGCTCTTTTGGAGGAGGTAATGGCTCTGGTAAATCGCTGGTGATATTGTACCATTTTTTGGGCAAATCATCGACAGAAAGGCAGATTTGATTTATCTTCATATTGGCTCATCAACCTTAAGAGAGAGGTATAATGTGCGATTCTTGTTGAAATAAGTATTTCTATGTCTGCTCTCTAGTTTCTATCTCTGTAGAAGTGGATGTTGAAATTTCAAGTAGTCCTTTGAACTCTTTCTTGACGTAGAGGTTCTTCAGCTTAACCCTGGTGCCAACAGTCAACTTCTCGATTTTCTTTGCGTGCTCTCTCCAAGCGGAAACCCTGATCTTCCCGGTTTCATCTTCTAGTTCAAAAGATGCAACAGATACTTCTTCTCCCTTTCTAGTTGTTACCCTTTTGAGCAGGGGTTCTGTAGTGACTATTCCTTCAATGGAAGAGATTCTCGTTCCTTCTTTTAGATCTTTTATGTTCAAAATATGTTCGTCTCTAGGTATGATTTCGATGTTGCTAGAATTGTTCAAGTGTAATTCCAACAGTTTTTCTCGTTGGTTTTCTCTTGCCTTTGTATTCATTAATAGGACTTTGTCTCCCTCTTTGATACGAGTGGCTTCTTCTGCAATTCTATTCCAGAACACTACAGGAATCTCTGCCGTTTCATCTTCAAGAATCACTCTTATGACTTTGCCTTGGGTTCCATCTTTCCTTTGGAATATGGATATTTGATTTATTCTTCGGGTAATTCCCTCTACATTGATGTTTCTGTTTCCTTTGTCTATGTGGCTGATTTTGGTGAGGAAGCTTTCAATTGGTGGGTAGTCGTTCTCGTTGAGGTCCGGAGGTTGAATTTCGATGCTACCTCTCTCTCCTATATGGACTTCCAATTGTCCATTCTTCGACCGGCGGGTATAGGCGTGTCTGATTCTAACGATTTCCCTAGGGTGAATCTTTTCGATAAGCTCTGCCTTGTTATCCCATCCGACGACTCTTATGCGGGCAGTTTGATCCGCAATTTGGAGTCGAGCCACTGTACCACTGCTTCCATCAAGTCGTGAGAACGTTTTTGGTCTGTTGACCAACAGCACTCGACCAGAAACAGTTACATCGTTGAGCCCGGAGATAAGGTGTTTGATTAATATTTGCGGCTGTGGTCTCTTGCGGGCGATTTTCACTCCGAGTTCTGCAGCAATTAGTCGAGCAGCTGCTTCATGGGTCAAGTAACCTTCGCTTGCTACTCTCTTCTCTTCTATCGCTACTTCCACTTCTTTGTGAGTCAAATCTCTGCGATGTGATAGAATCCGCTGCACTATCTTCTTTATGCTCATTCTCCCTCACGATGTATTTGGATTACCAGATATGTTTCCT
>SOJC01000046.1 GCA_004376645.1 Candidatus Bathyarchaeota archaeon | reverse complement strand
TTGGTGGGCCGGCCCGGATTTGAACCGGGGACCTTCTGCGTGTCAGGCAGATGTCCTAACCAAGCTAGACGACCGGCCCTTGGAAGTGTTTTGCTAATGTGGTTGCATAGGTCAAATTAAGGTTTTGGCGCGCTTTCTTGAGGTATATACTCTACTCTTCGCATACACACTGGATAGAATCGATTTTTCAATGTGCCAAGGCACTGATTGAATTCTTGGAGAGTTAATTTGTGGGTTAACTTTAAAATCTCGAAAGTTAACTAATAGATACCAAGAACTTTGGAGAAAACCATGTTGAACGAACCCAAAATTAGCACAATTTTGAGGGAACTCTCACGAGAGAAAGCCTTCTACTTCTTCACATCTATCGGAAACTACACAGGACACCGATCCGCCTCATTGGAAGAATTTGCCAAGGAAATACTTGAAGTGAACGTGAAATCGTTGGAGTTTCATCTTTACCGTGGCGATTTCGAAAAGTGGATAGCGCAAACACTTGAAGACAGTGTCCTAGCAAGGAAAATCAGGGAACTTAGAGATGCTAAATCGATAGGGATGGACCTTAGAGACCGGCTATACCTAATCGTTTCAAAGCACTTTGAAAATCTCAGGAGACCCCAACCTGCTTTGACTCCGACTGGATTTTCGAAGCAGAAAGCCACCTCCGTGACTTTTGGGAGAACATTGTCACAAGAAAATAGGAAAACTCGAACTCAAGAGTAACGTGCAGCCAAGTCTAAGCAAATCGCAAGTCTTTCGTTGTGTTTCCAACAAGCTAAGTCAGTCAGTAGTAGAATCGGAGTTGACTTGGAAGATAACGTTGAAGATAGGTTGCTTCCTTTTGGAACCTTATAGATTTCTGTTTCATGATCCTTAGGGTAGAAGTCCAGTGTTGAATTGTAAGAATGGACTCTGTTATTTACCTTGTCAACTGCACTGCGAACTGTGTAGGGGTTCTCAGCGAGAAGATAGTTGAGCAGTTGAAGGGTGGAAGCATCTGTATCACTCAAATCAACCTTCTTAGTCCATCCGATTACAACCCTAGCACCTTTGTTGACCAAGGCCTCTGCCATAGTCGTTTGATTTAGGCTAACGCACCCCATTAAAATGATCAAACTATCGTCGAATTCGCCTTGCATGACATCGGTCACAAAGGAAGGGCCAATAGCGAAATAAGTGTTGTTGGGGGGTGGGCGCACATCAAAGACAGCTTTGCTGATGTGATCCTTGATAACATATTCGTAGTAAGCGTTTTCCGCGCGTGTTTGTGAAAACGGTTCCGACGTGAATAGATCAACGGATGTAGTATCTCCTCGCAGCGAGGAATGAGCTCTTAGAACCAGTATCTTACTGCTCTTTGAAGGCAGGTTTCTGTAGAAATCTATGGTTACAGTCTCGCCTTCGTAATATTTTGCATCAAATCCATGCGCGTTGATCAGTGAAGTGCACTCCTCTACGAAAGCATTGTTGACAAGGTTCGCCTCAATACTGAGTTGATCAACTATTGCAGCCTCTAAACTTCCTCCAGATCGGGGAACCAAGAAGTAGTAGCTGAGCAGAAATGCAAGGCAAAGAAGAGTGGATAGAAGAATTGTATAAAGAAGCTTCTTGTTTAAGTTGTCTTTCGCTTTCTCAGGTTTCTTCTTTGTGGTTGTCCATTTTGGCGGCAAAGATGGTCATCCATCTACAGATACATATCGGGAAAGACCCTCTTTAACTTCTCGCTGCCCAAGCTATCTGCTCCCACTGAATCTCTTGAGCTGCTTCCTATACATCTCCAGTATCTCATGTCTCGTAGTTGCGTCTTCAGCCGATTTGTCCGATCTATAATTCCCAGTAAATCTGGGAAACCTGATGGCCAGCCCACTTCCTTTTCGAATCGAATTCATGGCACAAGTGTGAACAGGGCTCAGAGTGATTTCCGCGCCTAGAACTTCAATAACGATGCTAGGCTCAAACCAGACGTCAGTCTCCAGTGTAGATTTGACTCTTGCATGTCTGTGAGTAACTTTGTGTCTGTTCAACATTTCAGGCAACTTCGCCAGATCTTCATCAGTGAAGCCAGTTCCACACTTCGTTACTGTCTCGAAGGCGTCGTCATCAGGGTCATAGGCTGCGAGAAGTAACGCCCCGTAAGTTCCTGCGCGTTTTCCTCGACCAAAAAAAGCTCCCACAACTACAAGATCAATCGTGTCAATCATCTCACTTTTGTAATCTCTCTTGTACTTTATCCACATCCATCCTCTGGCTCCTGCCTGGTAAACGGAGTCCTCCGCTATCGACTTGCATATCAACCCCTCACAGCCACTCTCAATAGATTTCTCGAAAAACAGCTCCAAGTCTCTGACGTTATCCGTAATTAAGGACTCTACGATCTTGACACGAGCATCTTCTACCACGATTTCCTGAAGTTTCTCACGTCTAGCTGGATATGGCTTCAAGGTGTAATCTTTGCCATCAGCATATAGTACATCAAATACGTATAGTGAGACAGGATATTCTTCCATCGCCTCTCTGATGCCATGTTTTCGGCGCCGATGCATCAATTCTTGGAAGGGCTTAAGCGCTCCTGTGTCTACGTCGATAGCTACGCATTCCGCCTCTAGAATCGCGTCCTTTGCCTTTATACCCTTCTTGAAGAGCTCAACGGCATCTGGATATTGATCCGTGATGTTCTCTAACTGACGTGAAAAGAGAGTAATCAGGTTGTCTTTTTTGTGTGCTTGAACCCTTTCTCCGTCATACTTAAACTCAGCGATGCATCTGTTACCCAGCTTCTCAAGAATCTCTTCAGGAGAACCCAATCGTTCAGCCAGCATTGGACGGATAGGATTCCCAACAGTCACCTTAAATTCTTTCATTGCTTCCAATCCTTTTTCAGCAACGGTTTTGGCGACTGTACCAAGGTCTGAAGAGATGTTGTAGGCTCTCTCCAATATCCCTCTAGCTTCTTTACCTCCTCCGTAGGCAATCGCCAACGCATCTAGAACGGTCATGTCAGCGATTCCCAGTCTCAGACTTCCTGTTGCGATTCTTACGATGTACTTCGCCTCTTTTGGCGCTGCCCTTGTTAACAGTCCCGCTAGCAAGTTCAGCTTCTTGTCCATAGAACCTACGCCAGAAGCTCGTGCGATTCTGTCGAGATCGTCGTAGACCATCGCCACTGTCAATGGAACTGATTTGAACAATGTTGCTTGTGTCTTCTTTGCGAGGAATATCCGCGCGGTTTCCCCTATATCCCCTGTTCTAGCCAAATCTTCCCTGACTTCTTTCTCAGCCTTGCCAGTTGCCCGCGCAACTACTTGGATAGCCAGCTTCTCAGCGATGCCAATCTCGATGTTGACGAAGTTGGGGTATAATCGTCCTTGGGTCAAGTAGACAATCTTGTCCACGATCTTTTCGGGGGTTAGCTTGAGAAGATCGACGAGAAGGTCGGTCATCTCAAGCCTCTTTGTCGTGGCTTCAACTTTCTCGTAACATTTCGCTGTTAGAGAGAAATCCAATGAAGCTTCCCTCTGTTACTTTAGCAGATATGCTATTAAATCAAACTACTCCATCTTGTGCGCAAGCTGAGTTCGTCGTCGAGTATTGTGGAGCATCTTATGCTGCGTAAAAATTTGGTGCTGAGGTAGGTTGGAGAGATTGTGGCACAAGGTTTTAAGGAGCCGAATGTAAATGAGTAGGTGGCTTAGACAAGAATGGTCTTTGTCTTTGATGAGCTTTGAGAGAATGGTTAGGAGTGAAGGAAAATGGTGAAGATTCCCGTTGTAATCTCGGATCTACGTAAGAAAGTTGATGGAGACACGGTGAAGAAATTAGCGGATTATCTGGAAGAGAAACTTGGAGTTAATTTTGATTTGACGGGCTCAGAGATTGTCTTAAACTATGAGGAAGAGAAGCCGGTTTCAAGATCCCATCTTCGTGTTCTTCTACGCAAATTTCTTCACCGAGAGGAACTGAAGGATTTCCGTGTGATTGCGGGAAAGGAAGATGCTTTCATCATTAAGGAGAAGAAGGTTACTGTTGAAGAATAGTTTCCTAACACATACGCTACTTACCTGCAGCAACTGAGAAAATCCCAGCAAGCAACGCTGCTGCTCCCAACGCAAAAATTAGTGTAGGAACTTCTGCGAAGAACATTACCCCTAGTAAGGTTGCACCTATTGGCTCAACAAGAGCTAATGTGGCAGTTTCAAAAGACTTCAAGTTGGAAAGTGAAGAGAAGTACAAAGTGTGAGCCGCTGCTGTAGGTAATATGCCTAGTCCTATCAAAGGCAGTAGTATCGTCAGATTGGTTGAAGTTTCAAAGGTGGCTCCAGTTAGAATTATGACCACGCCTACAGTGATAGTTGCAGCTAAATATAGGAAGAGCATTGTGGGAAAGAGAGGTATTTGGCTTCGTCTCCTTCGTCCATAATTGAGATAGAAACCTTCAGCGAGAGCTGCAATGGTTGCTTCCAAGTCACCTATCAAGTTCCCAGCCGCTCCTGCTCCAGAGTCACCGTAGACAATAATACAAGCTCCGATGGAAGACAATGCTATTCCTAGAAGGGCGAGCCTTGACGGTTTGATCCTATAGAGGAACGTAGATATCACAAGAGAGAAGATGGGTGTCGTGTTCACTAGCACTGTTGCATTCAATATGCTTGTGTTTTTGACTGCGGAAACGAAGAAGATGAAATGTACACCAAGAAGCATTCCCAGCACTAAGAAATGTTTAGCGTTGCCACGAAGTAGATCAAGGCTCAATTGTGCGCGCACTCTCCTGAAGACCAGAATGGCTAGGACAAGTATGCTGGATGCGATTATCAACCGCCAGATCGATATGGAGAATGGGTTCATGTCGGTCAGACGAATTAGAATGGCTGCCGTGCCGAATAGCAACCCTGCTGTAAGACCCTCAAGTAGGGAAGCCTTACGGGTCTTCTCAGTCATAGAATGACGCTCAACTAATTTCAGCCGCAACAGCGCTTACGTTGACTTCTTTTGTCAATCTTATTACATGTTCAGCTTTATCAGCAAAGGCTTCATTGTGAGTAACCGCTATTATTTGTTCGATCGCTTTCATACGAGCGATTGCTTCTGCAAGACGATCTACTGAGCGATCTTCTCTGCCAAGGCTTTCAGTAGGCTCGTCTAATAGGAGCATTTGAAGCCCATGACCTCTTCGAGCTTGCATGATGAGCTGCCCTAGGGCGAATCTGTAGGCAAAAGCTAGGAGGGTACGTTCTCCTCCAGAAAGATGTTGAGCTTCTCTTTCATAGCCCTCTTGGCTTCTGATGTAGGGTGTGTAGGTTTCATCAATATGTACATTTAGCCCATAATCTTCCTCGCCAATCAGATTGTCCATAGTCTGCTGGACTATTTTCTTGAGGATTTTGACAAATTCAGTGCGCAGTTTAGGTTGGATGCCTCTGTAGGCGTTTCGAATACTATCGATGATCTCAAGGAGCTTCCCGATTCTATCTACTCTAGTTGCTTTCTGTTGAATGCGTTCAAGGCGTTCCTTGAGGTCTTCAATCTTCTGGATCACATCTTTCTTGTGGCTTTCGCTGAGTCTGAGTTTTGTTTTAACTGTGAAGACTCGGTTGGTGGTTGCATCGTGAAGCTTCCGTGCTGCCTCCAGTTCTGACAAATCGAACTTTGAGATCTCCATACTTATCCTGCTAAGATCGTCTTGGAGGGTTTTTTTTCGCAGTTGCTGTTCTTCAAATTCTCTTTCGAGCTTTTCTTTATATTCCTTCTCTTCGTTGAGTCGTGTCTTTGTGTCCATGATCCTCGGGAGGTATGCCTTGAAATCTAAGACTGCCTTGTTAACAATACTTCTTAGTTTTTCCAGCTCTTGGATGCTTCGATTGAGCTCAAGAAATCGTTCTTCTCTCTCTGCGTTCTCGTCTTCGATATGTTTCAGCATGTGAGTTTTGTAGTCCTCGGGAAGAGGTTGTAGGCACAGTGGACATTTATTTTCCTTCTGTAGTTTGGAAACTCTCTGTTTGGAGGTTTTGGTTTCTTTCCTTGCAGTTTCCTGCTCAGCTTTTATGCTTGTTATCTGTTCATCAAAAGAGGAAAGTTGGCTGTTAAGCTCTTCAATGGAAGCGTTTGGAGATAGATTAATCATCTCTAGCTGCTTTCTTTGCGATTCTTGTTGAGCCTCGAAACTTTCAATTCGTTGACCCAACTCGTTGAGAGTTGAGGATTTTCTGCGGATTTCGTTCACCAATCGGGTGCATCTGTCCTCTGAGTTTGCGATGTTGGTCTTGAGTTCAGCTTCTTTCTGGAGCAATTTCTCGGTCTCCTTTCTCAGCTGCTCCAAACTTTGCAGTTGTGTGGCAACATTCTGTAACGTGTCTTCTTCTTCTCGCAGTCTATTGGTCAGCTTCAAAATTTCGTCTTCGAGAACTGAGAATTCTTTAACGGCTTGGTGGTAGTCAGCTTCAAGTTTGCCGAGTCCCAAGATGTCAGGATCCTTTTCAAGGGTTTTCCTTTCCCCTTCATACTCTCGCTGAATACCACGCATATTGTTCCATGCGACCTCGTAGTCGCTCAAACGAAACAGTTGATCTAGCCTCTTCTGTCGCTCTCTGGGAGTCAGATTGAGCAATTCCTTCAGGTGTTCTTGCCTAATCCATATGACTTCTCTGAAAATTTCTTTGTCTAATCCCGTTATGGACTGTAACTGTTCGGCGACGGCTTCATTTCTCATACTGGCGATTAGCTTGCCTTCTCGGTAGAGATTCAAGTGTTCAGCGTCTTGACTTACTCCCTTTTTAGTCCTCTTCAACCCTCGTTCGATTCGGTATGTCCTCCCATTCACCACGAATTCGACGACGACCCTGCTTGAATCCGCTCCTTCACGCAACAGATAATGGTAGCTTCTTGTCAGAGGATCCCCATTGAATGCAAAGTCGATGGCATAGAGGATGCTGGATTTGCCAGTTCCTAAACCTCCAACGAGGCAGTTGAATCCTTTCTCAAAGTTTATTCTCGATTTTTGATGTGAACGGATGTTCTCCAGAGTTACTGTTTTAATCCGCATTCAAGTATTCCTCCAACACCGCTCTTACCTTGTCTTCGTCTTTCCTCGTCAATGGATCTATGATCTCGACTGAAAGGCGTGCGATTTGTTCAGCTTCATCTGGGGAATAGCGTTCGGAGAATATGTGAAGGAAATATTCGAAGGCTTTAGTTTTCAAGTCTTTGAGTTCACCTTCGAATATTGATTGGATAACTTCTTCTGGCATCTCTGTCTCTTTTAGGCGAATAATCGGGTGAACTAAGAGTGCTCTGGTAGCAGCATTTCGGATTCTAGCTACGTCTAGGTCACCTCGACTGGCTTGAGTGGGTAAGACGCCTTTCAGAACTGGAACAATTATGACTCCTTCTTCGTCAATCTCCTCAACTCGACGAGCCGCAATCTCAGTGATTTTGGTCGGGGTCAACCCACTGTAGTCATCTTCGAGAATTAGAAAGCGACGCAGACTCTCCAGCTTTATATTCTTGGATTTTACCTCTCCCTTTTCGTTCACTTGTACATAGCAGAAGCCTTTATCGAGTTTAGCATCATCATAATGCACCGATTCTATGGAACCACTATAGA
Source organism: Candidatus Bathyarchaeota archaeon (assembly GCA_004376645.1). Taxonomy (GTDB): domain Archaea; phylum Thermoproteota; class Bathyarchaeia; order Bathyarchaeales; family SOJC01; genus SOJC01. The sequence goes on along the minus strand of SOJC01000046.1, from coordinate 696 downwards.
CAAGAACACCACTCTTGAAGCGAAATTTTGCGGGTTTATGGATATGTCCACCTGCGTAGTAGTTGAAGCCATCTGGAATTAGCTCTGGAGGGGCTTCCGCTTCCATTTGAGGAGGCGTCAAGTTGGGCAAATCTAAGGCCATATGGAAGACGAATATGTTGAACAGGGTTGGATCAGATGATAGTTTGTTTTTTTCGTAGAACAGAGGCAGTTGCTCTTCTGTCTTTCGTCTTGATCTAAAGTTCGGCACTCCGTAGACGTAGCATCTTTCGTTTCGCCAACATGCTCCTTTGTGATGTGGTAGGTAGTGTAGTAAACCTGCAGCATCTAGTGGGATAAGAATTGTGCCGGTTATCAAATTTGGCGCGGAGTCATGAGAACCGTCAACAGCAAGAACAGGTATGCCTGACTCTTGAAGGCGACGAAAACCCTTAATCGCGGCTTCCAACGTAGCGTTGCTTGGCCTCGCGTGGTGAAAGATGTCACCTGCAATAATCATGAAATCTGGCTTCAACTCAATCGTCTTATCAACAACCTCTAAAAAAGCTCTGTTGAAGTCCTCACGACGAGCTTCCAAACCATATTGAGTATAGCCCAGATGAACATCAGCTGCGTGAACAAAGCTTAAAGGCTTCAACCCTAAGTCTCCTTCTTCCTCTAGTTTCTAGATATGTCGCTTCTTTTAAGTATAAGAGG
>SOJC01000022.1 GCA_004376645.1 Candidatus Bathyarchaeota archaeon | reverse complement strand
CATTTAGTCAACTTTGAAAGCGATGAATACCATACCGCAACGTCTAAAAGCTTAGAGCGAGATGAAGAATTGCCTGCAGCGGGGTTTGAGTATGTCACAGACAGAGAAGGCGTCAAAATCTACCGCAAACGAAAGTAGCCTTGAAATCCTAGACTACAACGAAAAAGAGAAACTATTCACAGTTAAAGACGTTGAGACAGGGAACATTTGCACCATACTAGACACTTTCGCCGAAATGTTTAGCATGTGGGTAGCGCGACCTCTGATTACTGCGGAAACTGAAAGATGGGCAAAAATTGCCGCAAGGACCGCTACTGGTTTCGCGTCTTCAATTATCATGTCCCCTGCCGAGGCTGGAATTGAAAGAGCTGTAGATCCAAGAGACACTCCTGACGGACGACCCGGGGTGCTAATCCAAATTTTCCATAGAGCACGGCTGGATTTGAAAAATCAGTTGGTCCTTAGGATTGGGCAGTGTGTGATGACTTGTCCTACTACAGCTGCCTTTGATGGCTTTTCGGAGGCTAAGAGAAGGCTTAAGGTGGGGCGGAGCCTCAGGCTTTTTGGCGATGGGTTCCAAAGGAAAGGCATGATTGGTAAGAGGAAGGTTTGGCGAATTCCAGTGATGGAGGGTGAATTCGCTGTAGAAGACAGGTTCGGAGTTGCGAAAGCAGTTGCAGGGGGCAACTTCATTATCATGGCTCAAGATGGTGTGGCAGGTTTGCAGGCAGCAGAGGCTGCTGTAGAAGCCATCACCAACAAAGCTCACAAGGTCACGATGACCTTTCCTGGAGGAGTATGTCGATCAGGATCTAAAGCTGGTTCCATGAAGTATAAGCTTAAAGCTTCCACTAACCATCCGTTCTGCCCAAAACTACGAGACCTGATATCAGATTCAGCGGTTCCGGAAACTGCTGCCTGTGTCTATGAAATAATCATAAACGGTTTGAATTTAGACGCGGTAAAAGAAGCAATGGCCATAGGCATCAAGGCCACAGTTAAGAAACCTGGCGTCGTTAGAATCTCTGCTGGCAACTATGGCGGCAAGCTTGGTCCTTACCATGCTTATCTCAAAGATGTTCTCGAGCTAAGCTAAACTAACATCCGCCGCGCACACAAATGTTACGTTAGATGTGAAACCTGTATCACATTCACTGGAGACATGTCACGTACGTTCCTTCTTTTCGCATATGGACTCACCATGCAACTACAGAGCTTTAACTCACCGGTTTAATGTATTCCCGTCCTTTCCCTTCGGGTGATCCTACAAGGACTCGATCATAGCTCTCACCTGTCCTCTTGTCATAAACATGTTCAAGCTTCCCCTTCACAGCAATCATTTCTCCCTCATCTGCAAGACTATCATAAAGGCCTTCATAGGAAACAACCTCTCTTACGCTGGCTTCAGGAACACCCTCAACTTCTACACTCCCCACCCTGTAGACGCTTGGAAGAAAAATGGAATCTTTACAGTCTTCAACCACAGCAGTCAAGGAAACTATTCGGTCAGGCTCGTATATCCTGTCGCCGTACATCTCCGTCAACTCCCCTCCCAGTTTCACCGAATGCAGCGAGAAAAACGTGCCATCAAATGTGCCTATATTCCATTTCCGCCCATAAATCCGTTCAGCATCATCTACACTGATAGGGTGATTCCGCGCCTTCTGCAAGCACCACTGTCTCAATCCATCCCCGCTAAGAGGTCTCATTCGAAGAGTTCCAACAGTAGAATCCGCCAAGGCATTCTTCAGAGTATAACTACATTCCATTCCATAGACAACTATGTCCATGTCCGAGAAACTAAGGTCGTGAATACCCAACAGTATTGAACCTGTGACACCAAAGCAGCCAATGGGGATTTCTGCTAATTCGGATAGCAAAGACACGAGACGCACCGCTTTCTCCTGCAAAGAATCAAGGAGCGGAGCTTCAAGCAACTCTGTTAGTTTCTCTTCAGGCTTGAAATGGGTGACCAAATATCTTAGTGGGACAGCGCTCATTGTTATGTTATAGGCTGATGAGTAGAACAAGTATTGGGGATGGGTGCTCTTCAAGAGGCTTAAAGTTTCCAGAAGGTTTGGAACTGTATAAGCGCGCATTACACGCTTGAACCGATCATTCCCTTTTCCCCAACCACCACTCTGGTCTGGTAAGTATTTTAAATAACTGATCACCCGGTCAGATGGGTGATACGGGCCAACAACACAGAAGAAAAAGCCTTCCATTGTACTCAGGAAGTCGCGATCTCGAAATCCACGCTCTTCGGAGTGACTCAATCTGCAAGCACCATAAAATCTGATCGTCTGCCTCCCAGAAGCAGCCTGAAAAATGTGTCACCCTTATTCGTCTCCACTCTTTCCACTTTTCCTTGAGCAATTACCACCTCCCCTGCTCTTGCTTGTTCGCAGAATCTTCCTCGAAAAGAAGCAATCTCTATCACGTTTCCACACTCTCTTCCTTCGAGCAACTGAACTTTCTCCAATGAATAACGACAAGGAGTGAAAATCGCTTCAGAGTCATCTGAGATCGTCGCCTTCAACCTAACATAGCCTACGCTCTTGTATCTCACGTCGCCATAAACCTCGTTAACTTCAT
>SOJC01000112.1 GCA_004376645.1 Candidatus Bathyarchaeota archaeon | reverse complement strand
TGGATGAACCTGCCAACTGGAGAGGTAATTGTTGCGCCTGTTGAGAACTCTCTAAAAGGAAAATTGGTGTGCGACTTGGCTATTGGCGGAATTGGGACAGTGAAGAAACCAGTTGAGTTGAATGTAGAAGATGGAGAGGTGACTGCGATTGCCACAGATGACGGAGATGTTAAGCAGCGAGTTGAGAAAGCCTTGGAAGTAGATGAGTGGGCAAGGATCGTGGGAGAGTTCGCGTTTGGCATAAATCGAAGAGCGCGGCTAGTAGAGGAATTTTTGGAAGCGGAGAAGGTTCTAGGAACAACTCATGTTGCCTTCGGGAACAACTTGGATATGACAGGTGGGAAGAACCCATCAAGCAACCACACTGATTTCCTCTTCTCCAAACCAACGGTTAAGGTAACGAATAAGACTGGAGAAGCAATAGTTGTTCTGAAGGATGGCGAATTCATCAGCTAGCGCACGTAGAACTTGATCAGAAACCTTTCGAAGCCCATCTTCCACCCCGGCACCTGTGTTTGGTGTGAACCAACTGACATATTTGAAGCACGAACAATGCTTCTCTGACTAGACAGATTTCCGCTTCAGAACGAAGTGACCTGACACGAAAGAAGTTAAGACACCAACCCAAGCAAGGATGTAGCCGACGCCTAATCCTTCAAGACTCGGTGAGTATTGAAAACCGAGTACCGAAGTGACCAAGATGAGGACGCCATTCTGATACATAATGATAGGTGAACTCATAAGAACCATTCCGACGAGACCTAATCCAGACGCATTCCAAATCCTAATTCCTCTTGGTGCATTCCACAACTTGCTCCCTTTGAATGCAAATATTGAGAATACCAGACAGAACACTCCGCTAAGAAGCAGGAGTATGAAACCTATTGCGGCAACGGTGAATGCAAGGTTTTCCATTGTAGGTTCACTGATAACATTGAACATCCGAGACATATTGGGCTGGATTGTAGCAATCAAAGAAATGTCATAGACACAAGGTAGAAATAACGATGAAAGAACGATAATGGAGCCCACCAACCAAACCACACGATACAACGATACTTTGGGTGATGGCATACTAGTTGCTGAATCTAGCTCCCTATTAAGAATGATAGAAACATTCTTCTAGAAGACAAGTTCATGTAAGCGGCATGCAAGATGGACCATCGAAAGCGATAACTTTTTAGCGCGTATAATGATGAGATGATGAAGTTTCATGAATGAGTACCTGGCGAGATATGCTCTTGTTCGATCGGTTCCGGATTCGTATGATCGTTGCGTGAGAACAAATGTTGAGAAAATAGATGTCGCCTTGGCAAGGAGACAACATGCAAGGTATTGTAAGGTTTTGCAGGAGTGTGGACTTAAACTCATCTGGATTGATGCTGATGACTCTCTTCCTGACAGTTGCTTTGTAGAGGACACAGCCATAATATTCACAGAAAAAGCTGTAATCTGCAACATGAGCGTGAAGTCACGAGCCAATGAAGTAATTGAAGTAGCAAAGGTGTTGGAGAGGTTAAAAGAAGTGCATTACATCGAGTCGCCAGCCATGATTGACGGTGGAGATGTTGTGAAGATTGAAGACAAAGCCTTCGTAGGACTTTCCGCTCGAACTAACCTGCAAGCTGTGCAGCAGCTGAGAAAAATTCTTGAAGATGACAAGATGAAGATAGTTCCCGTAGATGTTTACAACGTGCTACATCTGAAGTCTGCATGCACATATCTTGGAAGCAACTGGGTGATCCTTTCAGAGGGACACTTTGACACAAGTATCTTGCAGGGCTTAAGGAAGATCGTTGTTCCAAAGGAAGAAGAGTATGCTGCTGACTGCCTTACCGTTAACGGAACAGTCTTGATGGCAGAAGGTTACCCAGAAACTAGGAAACTTATAGAGAAGGAAGGATTTCCGGTTAGAGAATTAGCGATTTCAGAGTTCCGCAAAGGAGAAGGCGCTATGACCTGCTTATCAATAGTATGGTAATCCTCCATTCATGACTTGCCCGAGACACACACACTCCTACACATGAGAGGGATCAGTGCATGCAAATTGTTGTATGTTAAAGGCTTTATGTTACACACCATATTAGACTCCGTATCTTGCGCTTGGTATGTCTATGGCGAAGGAGAATTTCAAACTTGGATTACTTTTCTTATGTGCTTCTCACACTTTGCTTCATGTCTACACCAATCTCCCTCTTGCTCTCCTACCTATTCTAATTGATGGATATGGATTATCTATTCTCATCGCAAGTATCATCGTGTCAATTCCTCGAGCGTTCTCACTGATTTTTTCAGTTCCAAGCGGACTGCTCGCTGATCGCTTGGGCCACACCAAGCTTATCTCTTTCAGTTTGTTTCTCCAGGTGTCTGCGGCTTCTTTGATCATGCTGTTTCCTACGATAGAGATTGTCGTCCTATGTTTTTCCCTAACTGCTCTGGCGTCAACCTTTTATCATCCGCCAGCCCTGAGTGCAACCACCAACATTTCACCCCCAGATTTCCTAAGTAGGGGGCTAGGTTTTCACGGTGCAAGTGGCACCTTAGGGATTTCTCTTGGACCTATCACACTTGGGCTTCTTCTAAACTGGTTTGAATGGAGATATGTCTATCTAGTTTGGGTTGTGCCAATATTTATTGTAGCGGTCGCAGC
>SOJC01000119.1 GCA_004376645.1 Candidatus Bathyarchaeota archaeon | reverse complement strand
TGCGTAAGTTGATGCAACCATTAGAAACAGCGTCATTAATGCCATAATTGTCTTTTTCTTCATTTTTTATCCTTTCTCTTTATGTTTTGTACCAGTGTATTAACCGGCTTGATGGAAATTGTTTCAAGCAATATTTATAGATTGAGTTTACTTTTGTATACTATTGTTTATGAAAGTTAACAACAGTGTATTTTGTAATATTCTTTTCCATTTTGTATGCATACATTTGTGTCAGTTTCGATCGTCATAATGATGGGTTCGCGTCAACCTTAATGATTCATAGAAAATCTGGTGACGTAGTTGCTTCAGAGTTGAAAAGGTGGACGTTCAATAGGAGAAATTCGCTTTAGGTCGAATCTATTTTATTATCGCTATGATATCTCGTTCGTTTACTGGGCTTCCTTCTGTGACGTGGATCTCTTTGATTTTCCCTGTTTTTGTGGCTGTGATCTCGTTTTCCATCTTCATTGCTTCAAGGGTGCAGATTACGTCTCCGGCTTTAACAGCGTCGCCTTCTTTCACTTTGACTGTGATGATCTTTCCAGCCATGGGGGCCACGACTGCTCCCTCTTTAATTGCTCCTTCTTGCTTTCTGATAGGCATCTGCACTGTTGGTATGGTTGCAGCCGCCTTTCTTGTGGGTTCTCCGAGTTTCACGTTGAAGGTAACGTTGTTAACTTCCAGATTAAAAGGTGTATGTCTCTTGATTTTTCCCACTTTGACTTGGTATTCTTGCCCTGCAACTCTTATTGCGAAGGGTGAGGATGTTCTAGGTTCTTTCTGTTCAAGTTCCAGCTCGACAGGTTTCTCATTTATCTTTGCTTCAAATAGTCTCTCATCTTTCTTGGTAAGCTCCACTTTGTAAGTTCGTTTCCCAATTAGCACGTTGTATTCAGGCAAGGTTTCAGCTACCTCATCTTGCGAGTTCTTGTCTGGCTGCCAGTACCCAAGGTGTAATTTTTGTTGCTCCCGGCTTTCTTGTGGGGATGACTGCTTTGACTTCTCGGGTGCTCTTGAGAAAGGCTGCGACAGCTGCGGATAATGCTGCTACTTCTTCAAGTTCCTGTTCCTCCGGGGTTAGAGCTGCAGCCTTCTCTTTTCTTCTTGCTTCTCTCTTCTTGAAGAACTCTGCAGCGACTTGGGGGAATAGGGCATAGGTTAACGTGTCTTCGTCGCTTCCGATGTAGGGCTGAATTTCTTCGGGTATCTTGTTCAGTTCCGGTTCAATAAGATCTGCGGGGCGACATTGAATAGATTTTTCGTCACCGATTATCATCTTCCTAATCTCTTCGTTGATTGGCGCTGGGGGCTTTCCGTAGAATCCTCTTACGTAAGCTCTTACTTCTTTGGGAACGATCTTGTAGCGTTCTCCCGAGAGGACGTTGAAGACAGCTTGGGTTCCAACAAGTTGGCTGGTGGGAGTGACTAAGGGTGGGTATCCCAGCTCTCTTCTCACCTTTGGAACCTCTTTCAGAACTGCTTCCAGCTTGTCAAAGGCGTTCTGTTCCTTCAACTGTGAGATTAGGTTGGAAAACATTCCCCCTGGGATTTGATGGGTCAATATTGATGGGTCTACTCTCTCAGCTAGAGGATTGATTAGATGAAGGGGGTCATAATATTTCTCTCTTAACCCGCGGAAATACTTGGCGATCTCAACTAGTAATCCCATATCTAGTTTCGTGTCGTACTCCGTACCACTTAGACCAGCTACTACGCTTTCAACAGGAGGTTGGGAAGTGCCTGAAGCGAATGGTGAGAAGGCAGTGTCAAGTATGTCAGCTCCTGCTTGACAAGCCCTTAAGTAGGTCATCATAGCAGTGCCGCTCGTGCTGTGGCAATGCATGTGAACTGGCAAACGTATGTCTCTTTTCAGAGCTGAGACTAGTTCGAAGGCTTGTTGGGGCATGAGCATGCCTGCCATATCCTTGATGCATATTGAATCACAATCTAGTTCAGCTAAGCGCTGAGCCACTTTCAAATAGTACTCTATTGTATGCACAGGACTTATGGTGTAACAAATGGAACCTTGAGCGTGGGCGCCAACTTTTTTCACAGCTTGTATAGCGGCTTCAAGGTTACGGGTGTCGTTTAGCGCATCGAAGATGCGGAACACGTCTATGCCGTTTACTGCAGCTTTTTCCACAAACTTAACTAGTACGTCGTCGGGGTAGTTTCTGTATCCAACGATGTTTTGGCCTCTCAGAAGCATCTGAAGAGGGGTATTCCTAACGTACTTTTTCAACAAGCGGAGGCGTTTCCAAGGGTCTTCGTTTAAGTAGCGTATGCTGACATCGAAGGTGGCGCCTCCCCACACTTCAAGAGAGAAAAATCCAACCTCATCTACCTTCTCAGCGATGGGAATCATAGATTCAGTTCTCATGCGAGTGGCCATTAGAGACTGATGGGCGTCTCTGAAGGTTGTGTCGGTGATTCTGACAGTATTTGTCAAGAGAAACCCCAATTTGATGATTGTGAAGGATAGTTAACAACATTGAGCTGCTATTTAACCTGTGCCTTTGCGATCTCTTGATTAAGTGTGCGCTGAACTGGGAGAACTGATTAGATGTGGATATGTCGAGAGGTTGCTGAAAATGGAGGCAATATTTGAAGGCGAAGCAGAGCAGACGGAATGACTCTGAACATCAGTTCTTTTTATTTAAGGTTACTTGAT